>JAFZDX010000014.1 GCA_017560985.1 Oscillospiraceae bacterium | reverse complement strand
GAAATCGTAAGCAGTGTCCAGCATTTTTACTGTTTTCTGCAGGTCGATGATGTAGATACCGTTTCTTTCTGTGAAGATGTATTTAGCCATTTTAGGGTTCCATCTTCTTGTCTGGTGGCCGAAGTGTACGCCGGCTTCAAGCAATTGTTTCATTGATACTGATGACATAATTATTTACCTCCGTTTGGTTGTGTCCTCCGCTGCATTTTTGCGAATTTTTATGGGATATATTAAATACACCACCCATAAGGAATACAGCGTGCGTATTTGCGCCTAAATATTATATCGTACACAATGCACAATGTCAATACCTTATATTCGTTTTTTTGCCCTAAAATAAAGGATTTTCAATCATAATCCACATTTATTCTGCCGTTTTTATCACTTTGCTTTATATCAGCAGAATTGATAAGAATTACATCCTGGCCCACAGTGATTACATCTGACCAGGAAATTCTGATATCCTTTCCCCTGCCCAGTAAACCAAAGAGTTTTGGCCTGCCAAAAACCACCAGATTTTCAACCTTTGCTGTTTTTTCGCTGAACTCTATGTCATCTGCCCTGCCTATGTTCCGGCCTGTAGTTATACTTATAATATCTTTTTCACACAAAACAGAAAGAGACACCATAAAATCACCTCCATATATTAATTATATGAAAAATAATTTTATGGTGTTCATTCATACAATAAGCTGTTTTCTTACAGCCATAAGAATATTCTTTTCTATTCTGGAAACCTGCGCCTGGCTTATACCTATTATTTTAGCCACCTGTGATTGAGTTTTACCCTGTAAAAATCTTAAATCAAGAATATATTTGTCTCTTTTTTCCAGTGAATGAATAATATCCTGAATTACAGTTTTTGCAATAAGGCTGTTTTCAAAATCCTCTCCCGGTATCTGGTCCATAATACAAATTCCAGTATCTTCTTCATTAAACACAGGTTCATTCAAAGATACTGCCGGGCTCATAGCTTCCAGGGCAGAAGACACAATATATGTTGTCGTGTCTAAACCAGCCGCAACCTCTTCCGTTGTCGGTTCTCTGCCGGTATTCCTTATAAATTCTTCCTGGTAATTCAGTACTTTAAATGCCATATCTTTAGTACTGCGGCTGATTCGCATAATATTGTTATCACGCAGATAACGCTTTATCTCCCCCATAATCATTACAACTCCATAAGTGGAAAATTGCACGTTCATAGCAGGTTCAAAATTATTCAGTGCCTTGATTAACCCAACACATCCCACCTGAAACAGGTCATCAGGGTCAGAGTTTTTTATGTTTATTTTTTGTATTATGCTTAATATCAATTTCAGATTGGACATTACCAGCTGGTCTTTTGCCTTTTTATCGCCATTTTTCATTTTAACTATCAGTTGCTGTCGTTCTGAATCAGATAAAACTGGTAATAACCTGGTGTTTATGCCGGTTATTTCAACCTTTTTAAAATACAGAAACATCACTTCCCTACATTTTTTTATTATTATCTGTAAAAATGTGATGTTTAATGTATGTAAATTGTTGTTATCCAATTTTTTCAATTTCTTTTTTCAATTTTTTCAAAATTCTTTTTTCAAGTCTTGAAATATATGATTGGGATATACCTATTATATCCGCCACTTCTTTCTGTGTTTTTTCTCTTTTACCATCAAGACCAAAGCGCATTATCATTATTTCCCTTTCTCTGCTGTTCAGTCTGTCCAATGATTGCCATATTATGTTTTTGTCACTTTCCAGTTCCATATTTTTACTTATCTCATTTTCATCTGTATAAAGCACATCTATAAGATTAAGTTCATTACCATCTGAATCTGTCGAAAGTGCTTCATCCATACTGATATCTATATTTTTATTTGACCGCTTGCGCAGATACATAAGTATTTCATTTTCCACGCAGCGACTGGCGTATGTTGCGAACTTTATGTTTTTGGAAGGCACAAAACTTCTTACAGCCTTTATTAATCCCATTGTACCTATTGATGATAAATCATCCACAGGTACGCCTGTATTTTCAAATTTTTTGGCAATATATACCACCAGTCTCAAATTATGAACTATCAGCATATTAATTGCATTTTCATCTTTTTTCTCTATTCCATCAAACACTTCTGCCTCCTGTTGCGGTGTAAGCGGCGGAGGTAAGACCTGTGGACCATTGATATAAAGTATTTTTCCAAAGGATGCAAGAAAATCAATTAATTTTAAATTCACACAACTTTTCATTTCAATCACCAAACCTGTCGTAAAAATCTTTTCCAAATATTATATCCTGTTCTTTTGAAAATTCCTTTTTGCTTACTGCAAGCAAAACATTTTTGACATCTTTATTATTGACCATTACAATATCTGTTTTTACTGCTGCCAGCATCCCACTTCCTGTTAAATCCGAATAAAACAGCGGTGTAATTCCTGCTTTTACCTCCCCTTTATAGAAATTGTTTATAATATTGTATAAGTCAGTCAATCCTGTTTTTTCAATATATTTCATACTGCACATTATAACCGGATTTAAGCACATTATATCCTTTACACCAAAACCAGTATCATAAAAAGCTGTGGCTGTAAAATTACCATATTTTGTACATACTTTTAATTTGTATATATAGTTCTCTGGTACAGAACAAAATAAAAATTCCATAACAGTAAAAATCAAATAAAACACTGTCAGGGCAGCAACAAATATTAACGGATTTATGCTTAAATAAAAAAAGCTATTGTTTATGTACACATAGGATGAATTTTCAAACAGCGTGTAAAGAAAACCTGTAAACAGCATATAAACAACCAGCAATACTGCTGTTCTTTTCACAAACAGAAACTTATTTTTAAATCCAAATGTAACCACGCTGCTTAATACAACTGTAAAAATTTTAATCATTATGGATAATGGCAACGGCATTTCCAAGAGAATTACCAAAGAAAACAAACTGCCCAAAAAAGAAGCTGTAATAATCCTGATATTATTTGTACCACTTGAAGATATAACTGATGCTAATTTTATAAGGAAGTAATTTGCAACAAAATTTACAAGTATCAACAAATCTATATAAACTGTCATTTTCATAATAATCACCTATTGATATTTTATTACCTGACAGCTGTAATAAATGTCTGATTATGACAAAAGAAAAACGGGATAGTTTTTACTATCCCGTAAAATTTATCAAGTTTTAAATTAAGCTTCTTTCTTTCTGTCAACACGACCCTGAACGTAAGCTTTGCCTCTCCAGCCACCGGAAAGGAAACGGATTGCGTTAAGAGTAAGAGCAACACCCCAACCTGCAACCATACCGGCCCAGATTGAAATTTCGCCAAGATGAAGAACGTGAACCATAAAGTATGTGATAGGAACACGAACAAGCACCAGACAAAGTGAAGCAACCATAGAGAATTTTGTATCGCCAACGCCGCGGTGGAACTGGTTAAGAGCCTGGAACATACCAAACATCCAAACCATACGAGCCATAAAGGAAAGACCCATTGTAGCAAGACCAAGAACTGTTGCGTCGTTTGCAAGACCGAATGCTTTGATAAGTGCAGGAGCAATAATTGGAAGAATAAAGAACATTGCTGCGGCATAAATCAGCTGCATAAACATTGTAGCCTTGATACCGTCTTTAGCTCTCTGTTCTTCACCGGCACCGATATTCTGACCAGCAAACATTGAAAGAGCCATAGCAAACTGCATCTGTGGCATTGTAGCAAAGCTCTGGATTCTGTTTGATACGCCGTAAGCAGCTGTCATGTTTGGACCGAAGAAGTTGATCTGTGTCTGAACAAACAGCATACCCAGAGAAACAACTGACTGCTGGATAGAAGCTGGCAGACCATAACTGATAATAGGTTTGAGCAGTTCTTTTTCAAATTTCCATTCATTTCTGCTAAGTTTGAAAATCTGAACTTTTTTGCCAACATAAAGATGACAAAGGAAGCCAGACAATGCCTGTGAAAGCAGTGTAGCCCATGCAACACCGGCAACACCCATACCAAAATTAGCAACAAATACAATGTCAAGAACAATGTTTGTCAGGGCTGCAACAATAAGGAAGTAAAGTGGTGTTTTACTGTCACCAACTGCACGAAGCACAGAAGCATACATATTGTATACAAACTGGAATGGCATACCCATAAACATAATTCGCAGGTATGTAATAGAGTTAGGCAGGATAGAAGCATCTGTGCCAAGAAGCACAAGAACAGGTTTAGTAATAATTGAACCGATAATTGCCATAGCGAAAGCAACCATAGTAACAAAGATAAAACCTGTAGCAAAAACGCGTTTCATTCTTTCATAGTCGCGTGCACCGTAAACCTGTGAAATAACAACAGACATACCTGATGTAAAGCCCATTGCAATAGAAACCAGAAGGAACTGGAGAGCTGTAGAAGCTGAAACAGCTGCAATAGCGTGTGCACCTTCATAGTTACCTACGATAATAGTGTCAACTGTACTGTACAACTGCTGGAAAATGTTACCAATAAGCATTGGCATGGCAAACAAGAAAATAGTTTTCATTGGACTGCCGGTAGTAAAATCTCTTGCCAAAATAGCACATCCTTTCAAATTTTAATTACATTAAATAATTTTGCCAACAAACAAAATACTCAATGCACAGGCAATGAGTATTCGTTTTTTGTTAGATTTCTAATATATTTATTATAAATTACTGGCGATAATAAAGTCAATAGAAATAACTACTGATTTTGTATAAATAAGTTCACAACTGGAACTATTTAAGTTCGACAACTGTAACACCGCTTTCACCTTCACCATAAGTGCCAAGACGGAAATATTTTACGTGTGGGTGTTTGCGCAGATACTGATGTATACCACTGCGAAGAGCACCTGTTCCTTTACCGTGAATAATATAAAGAACATTCAGCTTTTTCATTACACCGTTATCAAGGAAACGGTCTACTTCCAGAATAGCATCTTCAACAGTCATACCCAGCAGATTGATTTCTGTATTTGAATCACGTACATTGTCACTGCGAACAACTTTTGACTGCACATTTCTGTACTGTTTCTGTGGCTGTTTAGGTTTTGATGTATCTGCGTAAAGGTCGCTGATGTGGACTTTTGTTTTGATTATACCTGCAACTACGTCAACCATACCACTGGCGTTAGCAGGTCCCTGCACAACAGCAGGTTTGTTGAGGGAAGCAATGATGACCTTATCACCTTTCTTAACACTTTCCAGCTGTGGATGGTCTGCAACGGCTTCTTCTTTGTCTTCAACCATGGAAATAAGTTTCTGTGACTGATTACGGGCAATATCCCTGGCCTTCTGCAAACGCTGCTGTGCAGAAACATTTTCCTGTTTCTGTAAAACTTTCAGTTCATCAGAAAGTTTATATGCTTCATCCTGAACTTTCTGTGCGTTCTGTCTGGCACGCCGTGTCAGCAAATCAGCTTCCTGCTGTGCCTTTTTAATAAGTTTTTCAGCTTTTTCTTCAGCCTGCTTCATTTTTACAGCAGAGTAATCTTTCAGTTGTTCAATTTCTTCCTGGCTGGCTTTAAGCTGTTTTTTCATATCTTCCAGCTGGCCGAATACTTTGTTCAGGTTCTTTTCTTCACTGGAAAGATGACTCTTTGCATTTTCAATTATTTCATCACTGATACCAAGTCTTTTTGAAATATAGAAAGCATTTGATTTACCTGGTACACCCATGATTATCCTGTATGTAGGACGCAGTGTTTCTGTATCAAATTCACAGCTGGCATTCTGTACACCAGGTGCTTCAAGAGCATAGATTTTAAGTTCGCCATAATGGGTAGTCGCCATCACCCTTGCACCCTGTTTTCTCAGCTGTTCAATAATACTGAGCGCCAGTGCCGCACCTTCAGCCGGGTCTGTACCTGCGCCAAGTTCGTCCATAAGAACCAGTGATTTATCATCAGCCTGTTTCAGAATTTTGGCAATATTTGTCATATGGCCGGAAAATGTAGACAGGCTCTGCTGTATGGACTGTTCATCACCGATGTCAACCAGGATATTGTCAAACAGACATACAGAACTGCTTTCGTGGGCAGGGATCAGCAAACCTGATGCTGCCATTGCAGACAGAAGACCTGCTGTTTTAAGTGAAACTGTTTTACCACCTGTATTAGGGCCTGTGATAATCATAGTATCATAATCAAACCCCAGTGAAATATCTGTAGGTACAACCATTGATTTTTCAATCAACGGATGACGTGCCTTTACAAGATTGAATTTAAGTTCTTCATTTACCTTTGGCATAACTGCATCCATACGGATAGCCAGTTTTGCCCTGGCAACATACTTGTCTATATCCAGCAGTTTATTGTAGCTGTCAATAAAGAAAACAGCATTGTTGGCAACAGACTGTGACAGTTTGAATAATACTTTATTTATTTCTTCCTGTTCCTGATTGTACAACTGCATAATCTTTGCATTAAGGTCAGCAATAATTGCAGGTTCAACAAAGAAAGTGGAACCTGATGAAGATACATCGTGTACCACACCTGGAATATCGTTTTTATGTTCAGCCTTTACAGGAATAACAAACTTATTCTGTCTTATTGTAACAACAGCTTCCTGAAGGTATTTCTGATAAGACTGACTGCGGATAATGTTATCCAGTTTATCCCTTACAGAACTTTCAGCCTGTTTTATTTTTCTTCTTACATCATACAGTCCATCGCTGGCTGTGTCTGCAACCTGATTGTCTGAAATAATAGCCTCTGTAATGGCCTTTTCCAGATGTGGGTTTTCAGTAATCGATGAAACCTGCCAGTCAAGAATACTGTCGTTTCTTTCATACTGAAAATACCATTTTTTAATTCTTTCAAAGTTGCGGTACATTCTGGCAACTGTCAGCAATTCACCACAGGAAAGCATTGCACCTTTCTGGCTGTGTACCACAGACTCGTATGCACCTGCAGCACTGTCCAGACGTGGGTCTGAGTACTTATAGATATATGCTGTAAGAACATCTGCCTTGAGCAGTTCTTCCCTCACAAACTCTTTATCGTTTGACGGAATCAGTTCCAGTGCATTTTTCTTATTGTCAGCAAACACACACAGTTCACTGAGCATAGCCAGAATTTTGTCAAATTCTATGGCTTTCAAACTTTTAGTTTTCATTTATTTTTCCTCTATGTGCACACTTTTATAGAAATCAAGTGTTTTATAGTCATATTTAGTATGTTCAAGAACATACTTTTCGCATATCTGCCCCAGTTGATACAATGGTACGCCAGTAAGATTGAACGTAAACATCTTTTCAAGGTCAGCATATGCAAGATAGCGCAGTGCCATTATTGCAGGCATTTCTGCGATATAATAGCCCTGGTCATAGGGTTTCCAGCAATTTGTACATACTATTTCTCCGTTTTCAGTATCGAAAAAGAAAACTTCAGTTTCAAACTTTGCGCATTTTTTGCATCCCAGTAAATTAGGACGGAAGCCTGTGTCGCAAAGCAAGCGCATTTCGAATGCAGCTTTACACAGCGAAACCGACCATTTACCGGTGGTCAACATATGCAGCATATTAAGGAACAGGCGAAGAATTTCGTTGTTCATATCATCAGGCACATTAACCTCGCAAACCAGTTCAGACATATACATAGCCAGTGCCAGATATTCCACATTGGTACTTAACCGATGGAAAACATGCTTTACAGATGCTTCATTTA
The DNA here is from genome assembly GCA_017560985.1 of Oscillospiraceae bacterium. GTDB lineage: Bacteria > Bacillota > Clostridia > Oscillospirales > Ruminococcaceae > RGIG3102. The sequence continues at coordinate 10,325 of JAFZDX010000014.1, read as the reverse complement.
TCTGATACAGGTCTGATGAACGGGATTCAAACAATATAAACTCACTGTATGTAAACAAACCTGTAGCGCTATGAAATTTATTTTTCAATCTCATAGCGCCTTTAACATAGATACTGATTACACCAAGTTCTTTTGACAGCACAGTAATAATCTTGTCATTCTCTTTGGTCTTTATCTCTTTTATTACTATTCCTGTCGCTTTTATTGTCTGATTTGCCATCTTTTTCTTTTTTGATACTGTTGCGGTAGTTCAGATAATCAACAACTGAACCAGTTGCAACAAATTTCTGCCAATAATCTGTATTCATTTTATTACCACCTTAATCTGTATAAGATTATTTTTTACAATCTGATACAGATTATCAGTGGAAAATTAAACCTTATTCGTCTTTAAAACCAAAATCGTTAAGGATATAGTTGGAATCACGCCAGTCCTCTTTTACTTTTACCCAACACTGCATATTCACTTTTGCAGAAAGGAAGGCTTCGATATCTGCCCTGGCCTGTGAACCAATTTTTTTCAGCATTGTACCCTGTTTGCCTATAATCATACCTTTGTGGCTTTTGCGTTCACAGTATATAACAACACTGATGTCTATAAGGTTTTTATCTCTTCTTTCTTTGAATGATTCAACCTCTACATTTGTGCCGTGTGGAATTTCATCTCTCATATTAAGCAGCAGTTTTTCGCGGACAATCTCGGCCACGATTACTTTTTCCGGCATATTTGTAACTGCATCATCTTCAAAGTAGTGTGGACCTTCCATGGCATAACTGTCGATTTTTGCCATTAATTCGTCGACACCGGTGTTTTCCCTTGCAGAAATAACCATTACATCATCAAAAACACCCAGCTGTATGATTTTCTCACACTGTTCCAGTGCATCAGCTTCTTTTTTGATAGTATCTTTTTTGTTGAGAACTGCAATTGCTGGAATTCGGGATTTTTTGATATTTTCAATAAGTGCCAGTTCTGCTTCGTTGAATTCGTTATATGGTTCAAACAACATTACTGCCAGGTCAACGTCAGCGATGGCTTTTGTGCTGGTTTTAACCATTCTTTCACCCAGTTTTGTTTTAGGTGTGTGAATACCAGGTGTATCCATAAATACAAACTGTGTAGGACCTTTTGTCAGGATACCTGTAATGCTTGTACGGGTTGTCTGTGGTTTCTGTGTAACAATGGCAATTTTTTCACCCAGAACCAGGTTCATCAGTGAAGATTTGCCAACATTTGGTTTGCCTACAAGGGCAATAAAAATTGATTTGGAGTTTTCCATTTATTTATCCTTTTTATAAAAATTATCTATTGTTATGAAAAAGTAAGAAGCTACTGCAAACACCGCAAGACAAACAGGATGTAAAATATTTTCAGTATAAAATGCAATTACATTTGAAATGCCGTGAATATCAAAAAACATAATACCTGCAATAACAACAGCAGCGACGGTAACAATCAGGACAGCACCAGCCGCAGTGTCTTTGGCATCCCCTGCCGGCATCCAGTGTGCTGCGTCAGGCTTATGTACTGCACGTTCAACAGCAGTATTCATCAGTTCAAAGGCAGGCACAAGGAATGTCAGCAATACAACTATTGCAATTTCTGCCCTGGAGAAGTAAAAGAACTGCATATGAAACCATACAAACAGCATTGCCACAATATCAATGCGCATATTTCGTTCTTCTTTTATACCCAGCTTTATGCCTGCAACAGCATAACCCATGCTTCTTAAAAATCTTTTAATCATAAAAATTACTCTTTTTCTGTTGCTGAAATACCTATTCTTGGCAGACCCATTTTTTCAAGAACCTGCTCTTCTTTCATACGCATGATTCTTTCTTCTTCGCCACCATTTTCGTGGTCATAGCCAAGAAGGTGGTGCATTGAATGTACAGTAAGGAAAGCCACTTCCCTTTCTGTGGAATGTCCGTACATTTCAGCCTGCTGTAATGCTTTTTCAAGGGAAATAACAATATCACCCAGCATAACAGCACCTGTTTCAGGGTTTTCGTCATACATACCGCCATCACCCAGAGGGAAAGACAGTACGTCTGTTTCTACAGGTTTGTTTCGGAACTGACCATTAAGCAGTGCGATTTCTTCATTACTTACAAGTGTAACTGAAATTTCGCAGTCAAACAGCATATCTTCATTTACCAGAACAGCATTACAGCTTTTTCTGATAAGACGGCGCATAGCCGGTGTAAATTCAACTTTGTTCTGTTCGTTTGTAATCCATACTTTATTTGGCATAAAATCTCTTACCTGTCTTTCTGTCATTAAAATTTGGTTTTTCCAATTTTGGTTTTTCAGCTGCAGCCTTTTCATAGGCTTTTACAATATCCTGAACCAGCTTATGACGTACAACGTCTTTTTCGCTGAGTCTTACTATGGCAATGTCATCTATGTTTTTAAGAATCTGCATAGCATCTTTCAGGCCGGATTTCTTTTCCCGTGGCAGGTCAATCTGGGTTATATCGCCTGTAACAACCACCTTTGAACCCATCCCCATACGTGTAAGGAACATTTTCATCTGTTCTTTTGTTGTATTCTGGGCTTCGTCAAGAATAATGAAGCTGTCATCAAGGGTACGTCCACGCATATACGCCAGCGGTGCAACCTCTATAACACCCTTTTCAACCAGTTTCCGGAAAGTTTCAGCACCCATCATATCAAACAGGCCATCATAAAGTGGACGCAGATATGGGTCAACTTTACTTTGCAGGTCACCAGGCAGAAAACCCAGTCTTTCACCGGCTTCAACTGCCGGACGTGTAAGAATAATCCTGGAAACAGTGCCGGCTTTGAATGCTTTTACAGCCATTGCCACAGCCAGATATGTTTTACCTGTACCGGCAGGGCCCACACCAAAAGTGATGGAATTCTTTTCAATAGCTTTCAGGTATTCTTTCTGCCCCAAAGTTTTTGCCCTGATTGGCTTGCCTTTACTTGTCAGCAATACCAGTTCACCTGTAAGCTCCCTTGCCTTGCTGCCGTTGTTTTCAAAAGCCAGTGAAACACAGTATCTTACGGCCTGTTCATCCAGGTCTGTACCTCGTTTATGCAAATCTTCCATAGCTGTAAGGGCACTGATAGTATTGTTTACACTTTCTTCATCACCTGTTACTTTGAATGATGTGCCGCGACAGATAATAGCACTGTTCAGTGTTTTTTCCATATGTGTAATATTTGTATTGAACGGACCACATATAGCCAGGGCTATATCATTGTCCAGAACTTCAAAAAGTTTTTCTGCCAAAATTTCACCTCTAAAGTAATTTATTAATTATTAAGTATATCATAATATTAAAAATAAGTAAATAAATACCTATGTAATCTCATATATACCGTTGATATCACATATAACCCTCAATCCGTCATCACAGGTTTTATAAGTGAATTTTCTTGTATATTCCTTTTTCAGTTTTATATCATTTTCAATAATATGATGTAACTGTAATTTACCATAAGACAGAGCCATTGATAATTCTTTAGTCACAGTAAACAGCCGTGTCTGATAATATGTATCAGTTTTAACAGTCAAAGGAAATCTGAAACCCATAAACGAGAAATATTCTATCTTTTCTGTTTTCACACTGTCATACCACCCTGTTGTATCGGCTTGCAGCAATATAAACTCTTTCCCTGCAAACAAAACAGTTTTATTTATCTCGCTTTTACCTGTCAGAAGCCGGATACATTTTTCATAAGGCACAAAAACCGTATATGTGCAATCACATTCAGCTTCGATATAAGCCCTGGTTTTTCCGGTATAGCTGTTGCCATGTCTGTCTGTATATAAATTGGAAACCAGAATATCCCCCTGAGAAACACTTTGCCCCAGCTGTACCTGAGAAAAGCCGTCATATACTCTTATATCAGTTATTATACCGGACCTGGAAGCATAAATATTATCCGGTCCAAGGTCCGAAATATAATCCTCTTTCACGGTTTTCCTGTAAACATTACAATCCAGGATGCCTTTGTAAAAATTCAGGGTTATATACCCCAGATGCTGATTTTCCAGCATGATATATTCCACCGCGTTATGAAGCAAATTTTTATTGTAGACGCTGCCTGGATATATTCCCTGTTTATATAACTGGCACACAATTTCATTTTTAATAGTCGCATCATCAGTATGGATATCTATATCCCATATTAGATTTGAATATACAATATTCATCACGAAAAATAAAATCACAGCAGTAAATATACCTTTTCTTGCAATGAGTTTCCTTATTCTGAAATAAAGACCTTTTTTCTTTTCTATCCTTACTTTTGTATGAAATTTTCTGCTGGACTTTGCAATAAAAAAGTAATCATCAGCATCACATATAGCAGTAAATCCCAGTGGACTCAGCTTTATCTGATACAGATTTATCTCATTATCTTTTATAAAATTTAAAAACTGTATGTATAATCCCGCGGTGGCACTGAACAGTATTTTGGCCATTATTTTACCTCAAAAATTTCTATTTTATTTATTTTGCCGCTGATATAAATTACAGTTTTACTGTAAGAAGTAATTTTAAGATTTTCACCATAGATATATACATTTTTTCCTGCAGCAATAAGATTAAGTCTGCTGTCGGTAAAATCAATCAGTTTCTGGAACCAGTCAACAATAATGCCATTTTTTAAATCTATTGAAATAAATGTAGGGTTGGCATTATAACTTTTATCAGCAACTGTTTTTACCATACTTATCAAATCATTATTTTTATATTTCGGCATAACATCACCTTATATTTCTGTTTTACTAACATATATATTTAGAAACGAGGTGTTGATATGTTAATTAAAAATACTACAAAAAGTTCCCGGCTGATAATACTAATAGCTTTTGTCTTGCTGAATCCACAGTTATTGATTGATTCTGTAAAAAATGGTATGTTGATTTGCTATAACAGTGTGATACCCAGCCTTTATATATTTATGATTGTTGCCAATTATCGGTCACAACCAGAGATAATGAATATTTTATCTTTTCCATTACGCTGGTATGGAAGACTGCTGAAAATCAATGATAAGTATTTTTCCGGTTGTCTTGCGGTTTCTTTGCTGGGTGGATTTGCCGTGGGTGCAAAATATATAAACACTATGAAAAACAGAGGATACAGCGATAATGCGCTGAAAGTTGTGTCTGTATCTTTAATAAACAACTCCTTTTCCTATTGTGTTTTTGTAGCAGGGCTGGCAACATTCGGCAGCATCGTACCTGGTCTTATGCTATATTTCAGCCTTATATCTTCAAGCCTGATATCTGCATTTGTATTATCATTCATTTATCAATACAACATTGTTTCATATGTAAAAAACACTGAAAAAAGTAACATAACAATAGTATCTTCAATAACTTCTGCAGTAGATACTATGCTTATAATATGTGGATTTGTTTTATTTTTCAACTGTATTTGTGAAGCTATTTCACTTTACACATATCACAACAAAATATTAAATACTTTAATTTCAATTTTTATAGAAGTAACCTGCGGAACATTAAACTTATTAAGTTTTTCCGGAAATAATATTTATTATCTATGTTTTGCATTAAGTGTTCTGCCTATATGCACCTTATGTCAAGTATATCACTTTACACATAACAGTCGGATTATAAAAACATTATTGTTGTCCAGGCTTATTCACACACCAGTTTCCTGTATGATATTGTCTTTGCTGATAAATCTTTTCCCCACAAGTATCGACGTAAATGCCAACATCAGCCCTGTATTTTTTCCGTTTTCAAAAAATATGGAGTTATCCTCGGTAATGTTTTTAATTACCACATTTTTTATAATTGCAACTGATAGAAATAAATTATTTACTAACGCTGAATAATCCGTTATAATTATGCTGAGGTGAAAATTATGGGACTTTTTAAAAGCAAAAACAAACTGTTTGGCAATAGGATCTCTCCTGCCTGTGAATATTGCCAATTCGGAACAAGATCCAGAGACAATGCTATGATCCTTTGCAGTAAAAAAGGTGTGGTATCTCCTTTTTACTCCTGTAACAAGTATGTTTATATGCCTACCAAACGTATTCCAAAACGTCGCCCTAACCTGCCTGATTTCACTGCAGAAGATTTTAAATTATAATATTTCAAAGCCGGTTTATACCGGCTTTTTTATATTATGGTTGTATTATTCTGTATTACAAATATTTTATAGTTTCAGGAAAAAGTTTTTATAAAATTGTATTTTTGAAGTACTTTGTTAATTTGTTAAAATATTTCAGGCCTTTTATATATGTTATATAAAAATGCAAGGTAAATTTTTTATAAATAAATATGGATTTTTGTTGATTTTTGTCACTAAATAAATTATTATATAATAGAACGAGTATTTGGAGGCCAGAAAATGAATAACCCTTATAAACAATCATATAAACAGGAAATAGTTGACAACGTTAGTCTTACAATCTTTAACTGCGGTTTACAAAGCTGTACTGCCGGCCATCAGTGGGGACCTGGCGTCAGAGACCATTTCCTTATTCATTTTGTTATTTCCGGTAAAGGTAAATATACCTGTAACGGTAAATCTTACAGTCTTAAAGCCGGAGATATGTTTCTGATAAAACCATCACAGGTTGTAAATTATATTGCAGACGAAAACGACCCTTGGGAATACTATTGGGTTGGCTTTAATGGTACATATGCCCAGAAAGCAGTATCAAACCTGCCGTTCAAAGACAATTCACCTGTATATTCTCCAAAAGACTATGAAACTTGTAAAGAATATCTGTATCAGATTTATGCAAACAGTGGCAGCACTATAAGCAATTCTACTGCTATGCTGGGGTATCTGTATCTGTTTATGGCAAAACTGATTGAGGAAGGCACTATGATAAGCCCGGTACAGACAGTTGCACAGTCCAGTTATGTTATAGAAGCTATCAAATACATACAGTTCAACTATTCTTCAGATATAAGTGTAGATGATATTGCAGGTGCAGTAGGCATCAGCCGAAGCCATCTGTATAGAGTGTTTGTATCAAACCTTGGTCAGTCACCTATTGATTATCTGACAGAATACAGAATCAACGAAGCCTGCGAACTTATTAAAAACACCAATCTGTCCATTTCACAGATTGCAGTTTCTGTAGGTTTCTTTGACCAGTTCTATTTTTCAAGAGTATTCAAAAAAATCAAAAAAACACCTCCAAGCAAATATCTTCAGACTCTTGAAAATAAAGGAGAAATATGAAAAAATTTTTAAAAACAGCAATTACCCTTTTACTGTGTTTTGGCCTTTGCGGCTGTTCACAGAAAGAAATAATCAAATATGATCTGAACATTATTTCACCTTCATTCGAAAATGTATATACACATTACAGTGCCAATGAAAGTGATACAGAAAAATATATACTTTCTTCTGCATCCGGATATAGTGAATTTATTACAGAAGAAACCTTGCCTTTTATTGAAAGCATTACTATCTGTGATGAAAGTATTGATGCTGACACAGCAAATGCAATTATATCTCTGGCAAAAGAAATAAATGTGCCTGTGTTTTTCCTTATGAACGACATTGACCAGGAAATTATAAACAGCTATGACAAGGCATTCTGTATCAGTGCTGATTATAGTTACATCGGTGAAATGTTTGCCAATAAAATCAATGAAATATGGAAAACAGGCATTGCAGACAAAGACGGCAACCAGATTTTTTCTTTTTCTGTTATCCAGCCTGAAACTATGAACAATGTTCAGCAGAAGTTTTATGAAAGTATGCTGAAAAACATTGAACTGCTGGGTATTCCTCTGGAACAACTGGAAGAAATATATCTTTCCAAAGGCGATGTACTAAACTACTGCACAGACAACAAAAAGAAAAATGAAGCATTTTTTATTCTGGATAGCAATTACCTGAATGTTTTCCCTGATGCCTATGAACCATATGGTGAAGGCGTAGAAATTCTGGGTATTGAATTTGGCATTGAAAACAGCTATACCGCATACCCATATATGCTGATGTGTTTTATTGACTACACAGAATATTTTGATGCACGTGATGCTGTAATGGCCAACATTGATGCAAAGGTTTACCCATTTAAAAATCTGGATTACAGTATTATTGAAAAATATCTGTATATTCCTGCAACTATTTAAGGACAAGTATGTTAAAGAAAAACGATATTATTACAACTGAAATCATAGACTATTCCAGCGATGGGAATGGCGTAGCAAGATACGAAAACATGGTTATTTTTGTGCCATTTACTGCCGTTGGAGATTTATGTGAAATAAAAATCACAAAAGTGCTGAGCGGATACAGCTTTGGCAGATGTGAAAAAGTTATAACACCATCAACAGACAGAATTGCACCTGCCTGCCCTATCAGCAGACAGTGTGGTGGCTGTGACTTTCAGCATATCAGTTATGACGCTGAAAAAACAGCAAAACACAATTTTGTAAAATCGGTATTTGAAAGAATTGCAAAAATGGACTGTGAGGTACGCCCTACCCTGTCCTGTGATGAACATGCAAGATATAGAAATAAAGCACAGTTTCCTGTTTCAGTAGATGAAAATGGTAAAGCCGTGACAGGTTTTTACGCCGCCAGAAGCCACAGGGTTATACCTTGCGAAGACTGTCTGCTACAACCTGTTGAGCTGAATGAAATTGCCCAGCATACTGTAAAACTGCTGAACAGACTGAAAATCAAAGGTTATAATGAAGAAAAACGCAGTGGTATTGTTCGACACATTTATCTGCGCAAAGCCTGGGTTACAGGTGAAATTATGCTGTGTCTTGTATGCACAACTGCAAATTTTAAAAATAAAGAAATGCTGTGTGATCTGCTGAAACAGCAGTTCCCTGCAATTACAACTATTGTAATTAATGTAAACGATAAAAACACTAATGTTATTCTGGGTGAAAAGAATTATACTGTACTGGGTAATGGCAATATCACAGACATTCTCTGCGGTGTGGAAATTGAAATCAGCCCACATTCTTTCTATCAGGTAAACCACGACGGCGCACAGCAGCTGTATTCTATTACAAAGGAATCTCTGCAGCTGACAGAAGATGATATTTTGCTGGATATGTACTGTGGTGCCGGTTCAATCGGTCTTTCCATGGCTGATAAAATCAAACAGTTGGTTGGTGTGGAAATAGTGCCACAGGCTGTGGAAAATGCAAAAATAAACGCAAAGAAAATGGGCTTTGACAATGCGCGATTTATCTGTGCAGATGCAAAAGATGCCGCTAAAATGCTGCTGGAAGAAAACTTCCTGCCTACTGCCGTTGTTGTAGACCCGCCAAGAAAAGGCTGCGATGAAGACACCCTGAATGCCATTATTTCAATGAATGTACCAAAAATATCAATGATAAGCTGTAACCACGCCACCGCTGCCCGTGACTGCAAATATCTGGCAGAACACGGATATAAAGTGGAATTTGTACAGCCTTACGATATGTTCCCTCGCACAAAACATGTAGAATGTGTGATTCTGCTGACTAAATAACTATAATTTTCAATGAGGTATGAGTATGGCACTTGTATTTCCTTCCGATAAAGAATTATTTGAAGATTTAAATACTATCGGATTTGATGGCACTGACATTTCACAACATATTGAAAAACGATCTTTTGGCATTATTTACAAAGCAAAACTGGATGAAATGCTGGATGTAGACAATAAAAATATAGTTTCCGCTGAAACTGAAAGCGATGCCATTGAACAGATTAAACAAGGTAATCATCAGGATTATCTTGATATGGAAAAAACTGTAAATGCTTATTTAAACAATTACAAAACTATAGGCTATTTCCCTGGCAGTGAAATGAACTGGTATGCCGCAAAAAACATAAATCCTGTTGACGGTGATTATTTTAACGAAATGAATAAATCATTTGGCTTTATGAAAGGCATTGGATATTTTGGTAAACAGCTGAAACTTTCAAACAAAAAACTGAAGGAAATCCAACAACTGTCTGATAAAGAAGCCGAAATCAAAAACAGAAAACCAGGTAAAATCAAAAATGGTAAATCTTTGACTTCCATAAGTTTCCTGTTTATTGTCTTTGGTCTTATTCTTATACTTGCTGGTGGCGGTTCTCTGCCTGTTGTACCAGATTTTCTTACGGTATTAATAAACACCAATTTCTGGGTGCGCCGGGTTATTGCTTTGCTGACAGGTCTTTTAGGTATTCTGGTAATGTCTATGACAAACTTTATTATGGAAGACGATACTGAAGATTATCACTTTACCAAAATTCCAGGTAATGGTATTGTTACTTTGGGTGTATGTTTATATTCAGTAATGTCTGCCTATTCTACTTTTTCAGATGCAAATATCGCACCTATCGGCTTT
>JAFZDX010000097.1 GCA_017560985.1 Oscillospiraceae bacterium | reverse complement strand
GAGAACTGGTGCTGGTGGTGTTTTTGTAATGAAGCTAAATGTACGGTCTGCATAAACTGTAATTACTACAGGAATGATATAACCGATATCTTTCTGTGTTCTTTCATTGAATTCTTTTGTGAAAGACATGATGTTAACACCATGCTGACCAAGAGCTGGACCAACAGGTGGTGCTGGAGTTGCCTTACCAGCTGGAATCTGGAGTTTGATATATCCAGTAACTTTCTGAGCCATTATAAATACCTCCGTGTAATGTGGTAAGCTATCGGACAGGACCTTTTCCCGTCCTCCCACGGGTACAAACGTACCCTATAAAAATCACTCTTTTGTGACTCTTACCGTTGTTAGATTGGTTTAACCTGTAACAGGTCTAATTCTGAAAGTGTTTCTCTGCCGAACATTGAAACATTTACTTTCACTTTCATTGCATCGGCGTCAATTTCAACAACTTCGCCGATAAAGCCAGCCAAAGGACCGTCTGCAATTTCAACATTGTCGCCAACTGCAAAGTCGATTGTCTGTTTTTTGGATTCAACGCCCATTGCATCCACTTCTTTCTGGGAAAGTGGGCTTGGTTTCTGGCTTGAAGCGCCTACGAAACCTGTAACGCCACGGGTGTTACGCACGATATACCATGTTTCATCTGTGAGAACCATTTTTACAAACACATATGATGGATACAGTTTGTTTTCTGTTTCTTTGCGTTTGCCGTCTTTGATTTCCACAACTGTTTCTACAGGAATTTTAACATCCTGAATCATATCGCGCAGATTGCGGTTTTCGATAACTGCTTCAAGGCTTGAAGCTACCTTGTTTTCATAGCCTGAATATGTGTGAACAACATACCATTTTGCCTCGCTCATATCTACACCTCGCTTTGAATTAACGTTTTAGTAAATCAGCTGGTTCACCAAACCGAAGATGGTGTCCAAGCCAAAGATTAACACTGCTGCGATCAGAGATACTGCGATTACAACAAGAGTGTTATTCACGATCTGGCTTTTTGTTGGCCACACAATCTTTTTCATTTCGCCTTTGATTTCAACGGCGCGTCTTTTGATTGATGCGAAAAAGCCAACTTTTTCTTTGTTGTCTGCCATTTCGTATTACCTCTTATTTAGTTTCTCTGTGAAGAGTGTGTTTTTTGCAAAAACGACAATACTTTTTCAGTTCTACTCTGTCTGGAGTATTCTTTTTGTTTTTCTTTGTGTCATAATTGCGCTGTTTGCATTCTGTACATGCAAGTGTAATTCTAACTCTCATATCGGCACCTCCATTAAAGTTAGCCTCCCTCTTTTGTCGCAAAAAATTATTGCATAAAAAATAGACCTACAAAAGAGGTATAATTAGTTTACCATACAAATCCGTCAAAGTCAACAAATAATTTAAATATTTTTGCTACTTGTGACTATTTTACCATCACGGATTTTTTTGGATTACTATATTGTCTTTTTTGGACTTAACCTTATATATTTTACTACTTTTTTCGCCTCTATTCAAGGATTTTTTTGATTTTCTACAATGATTTTTGATGCAGGATTTTCCGTTTTTAACCGACTGACAGCTGCCAATGACACACAGTATTGTTACGGCAGATGTTTACCGGTTTGTTCACATATAAATAATTCCCATTTTCCCTATTTATTTTTTTCTCTGGTTATGTTATCATATTACAATGGAATTATATAATAAAATATAATGTATAATTTAAAATATCATTTTTATATAAATGGAGGTCATTATGGCAAAAACAAAAGTTTGCGTTATCTTTGGCGGTATGTCCAACGAACACGAAGTAAGTCTGATGAGCGCAAAAAGTGTAATTGACAATATTCCTGCTGACAAATATGACGTTGTGAAAGTAGGTATTACAAAGAAAGGCAGATGGCTGTTTTTCCCTGGCTCCACCGATGAAATCATCAGTGATGTATGGCATGAACATCCTGACAATGTTCCATGTATGATAAGCCCTGACAGAACAACAAAAGGTCTTATCAAAATGGACGGCAAAGATATTTCAATCGAAAAAATCGATGTTGTACTGCCTGTAATGCACGGCAAAAACGGCGAAGACGGTACACTGCAGGGTCTGCTGGAGCTCAGTGGCATTCCATACTGCGGCTGTGGCGTACTGTCCAGCGCACTGTGCATGGATAAAGTGCATGCCAATATGGCATTTGACCGCCGGGGTATTCCACACTGCAAATGGGACTTTATGATGGACTGGGAAATCGACAACTTTGAAGAAGTTGCTGACAGAATGGAAAAACAGCTGGGCTGGCCAATGTTTGTAAAACCTGCCAACAGCGGTTCATCCGTAGGTGTTTCCAGAGCTGAAAACAGACAGCAGCTGAAAGACGCCGTAAGCAGCGCACTGGCCCACGACAACAAAGTTATATTCGAAGAATTTATTGCAGGCCAGGAAGTGGAATGTGCAGTATATGGCAACTGCCCTGAACTGATTGCCAGCGAAGTTGGCGAAATCGGCGCCAGCGCCACATTCTATGACTATGATGACAAATATAAAAACGGCACCAGCAAAACATTTATTCCTGCCAATCTGTCAGTGGAAACAAGACGCACAATCCAGGAACTGGCTAAAAAAGCATATACAGTAATGGATTGCAGGGGCCTGTCCCGCGTGGACTTCTTTGTTACAAAAGACGGCAGAATACTGCTGAATGAAATAAATACTCTGCCTGGCTTTACACACATCAGTATGTACCCACAGCTGATGCAGCACACAGGTATGAGCTATGCACAGCTGGTTGACGGCATTATAAAACTGGGACTGGAAGGTGCAGAAGATGAAAGATAGACCTATAGGCGTGTTTGACAGCGGCGTAGGTGGTCTGACCTGTGCAAAAGAACTGCTGAAACTGGTTCCAAACGAAAATATGATTTATCTTGGTGACACAGCCAGAATGCCTTACGGTGTGAACACAAAGGAAACTCTGGTTGGTTATACCAATGATGATGTGGATTTTCTGCAGAGAAGAGATGTGAAACTGATAGTGGTTGCCTGCGGTACTGTGTCCAGTAACGTACCTGCAAATCAGATCAAAAATCTGTCTGTGCCATATATCGACGTTATTTCACCTACAATCTCTGCCGCTGTGAAAGCCACAAAAAACAAAAAAATCGGCATTATAGCCACACCTGCCACCATCAAAAGCGGCAGCTTTGAACAGAGACTGAAAATGTTTGACAAAGACATTGAAATTGTTTCACAGGGATGCCCTCAGCTGGTAACCCTGGTGCAGGACGGCTACATAGACGAAGACAACTTTGTGACAAACAACGTGTGCAAGGAATATCTTGCACCGATCAAAGCTTTCGGTGTTGACACACTTATTCTGGGTTGCACCCACTTCCCTATCATCAGCAAAATCATTCAGAATATTATGGGTGATGATGTAAAGCTGATTGATGCCGGCTATGAAACAGCCCTGGAAGTTAAAAAAGTGCTTAAAACACTTAATCTGGAAAGAACACAGCCACGCGACCTGGTGGAATACTATGTAACCAGCGAGCCAGAAAACTTTGACCGGGTGGCAAACATCTTTTTGGGTGAGGGCAGCAATGCCAGAGCAATTCTGAGAGATATAAAGGATTGAAGATGAAGGAAAATTATCTTATCACAATTGAAGGTTTTATAACCGCAGATGGTGACACAGACAATGTAAGCCTGACTACCCTGGGTTCATACCAGATTAAGAACGGCAAACATTACATTGTGTACAAAGAAACCGAAGCAACCGGTTATGCAGG
>JAFZDX010000013.1 GCA_017560985.1 Oscillospiraceae bacterium | reverse complement strand
GTTTTTAACTGTTGACTGGAAACCTGTGTATGTTGTCTGGTTGATAAGGATATTTTCACCTGGCAGTGTAAATGCTTCTACTGCTGCGCCAACGCCAGCCAGTACAGATGTGTGGTTAAGAATATGTTCTCTTTTAACCATTGGGTTGCCATAGCGTGTTGCGTGCCAGTTGGAGATAGCATCAAAATATTCCTGTGATGCCAGATAGTAACCGTATGCAGGGTGTTTTACACGTTCCATCAGTCTTTCCACAATGCTTGGTGCTGTTTCAAAGTCCATATCAGCAATCCACATTGGCACTACATCTTCTTCCGGTACCGGTGTGTAGTAAGGGCCTGGGTTTTTGTGTGCTTCCCATTTGAAAGCGCCTGTGCCGCGTCTTTCCAGATGTTTGTCAAAAAATGTTGAATCCATAATCATTTTCCTTTCGTTTACTTGTTAACCTAATTATATCAAAACAATTCCTTTTTTATCAATTCGCATAAGTTACATAAAAAATAACTGCTAATTGTAGCATTGCCAATAATAAAAAAGTGAGTGATGAATGTGATGACCTCACTGAATAAAAAGAATTAAGATGGTATAATATAATTAAAAGATAAATGATTGCTGAAAGGGGAATTTGATATGAAAAAGATTTTGATAATGGTTGGTTCATTCCGAAAGAATTCGTTTAATACACAGCTGGCAAAAGCAGTGGAAAAAATACTGGAAAATAAAGCAGATGTTTCTTATCTGGAGTATGCAGATGTGCCTTTCTTCAATCAGGATTTTGAATTTCCTACACCTGAAAGTGTGCTGAAAGCACGCAGTCAGGTTATGAGTGCGGATGGTTTGTGGATATTTACACCGGAATACAATTATCAGATTCCGGGTGTATTGAAAAATCTGCTGGACTGGCTTTCACGACCAGTCAGCCAGAATGATACACAGCGAAACTCTGTACTGAAAAACAAACCGGTAACTGTTTCCGGGGTGGCCGGCAAAAGCGGGGCAGCAGGTGCGCGAAAAAATCTTTCTGCACTGACACAGTCAATGAGAATGAATCTTATAGGCGGTGAAGGCAGCGGCATTTCTCTGGATGGTGCGGCCTGGTCAACTGATGTGCTGAACCTTTCAGAAGAAAATATTGAAATGTTAAAAAAACAGGTTGAATTGTTTATAGAAGCCATTTAATAAAGTAGGATGTTCTTTCCGCAGCAATATCATAAAGATAACAAAAATGTCATTCAGAGCGTAAGCGATGAATCTCCCTACCACTCAGGCTGAGTGGTGATGAGATTCCTCACTCCGTTTCGGAATGACATTCATTTTTTATTTGTTCAGTTTCAGTTTTACCAGATACTCTGTGGTATCCTCTTCAAATTTCTTTTCACCTGTCAGTTCAAATCCGTGTTTTTTATAGAACTTTATTGCTTTTGTGTTCTTTTCCAGTGCCCACAGGTTATCGGCAGATAGTTTTTCTGTGGCAAAATTCACCAGTGCATCACCGATTTTATTACCCTGCAAAACGGGCTCCACAAACAGTTTCTGTATTTCATTGTCACTTGTTTTTACAAAACCTTTTATCACACCGTCATCATAAACATAAAAACTGTCGGTTTCAACTGCATACTTTTCCATAAGGGAAGGCACTGTAAGATATTCAAAATAAAACCAGTCACTTTTAAAAATGGGATAAAAATTCAGCCTGTAATTGAAAATCTCTATTTCAGCAATTCTGGACAGGTCTTTTTCTGTTGCTTGTCTTATATTTTTCATAGTTATCTTTTGTTTACAGCAGATGTGCCTTTTTCCAGCAGATATGTGGCTTCCAGGTCTGCCAGATGTGTCATAACTGCCAGAGGATAGCGGCGGAAAGCCTCGCTCATTGCAAAACTGCCGGCTTTGGCACTGTCGTCAAAACCGCCCATATGCCAGCGTATAGCCATGGCTTCTTCCACTGTCAGACGCACAAATCTGTCTACAAGAAAAACGCTTTTTTCACCGTGTCCATATGGGAACTGGTCGTCTACGTTGTACACTTTTACTTTTTCCCACTGGCCTGTCACATCATTTTTCACATTTCTTGTGCCTTCGGAGTAAAAATTGATTTTACAGAAATCGTGGCACAGTGCCACCAGAGCAATGGTTTCGTCAGAATACATTTTATCAATATCGTTTTTTTCTTTCAGCACTTTATATACATTCAGGCTGTGCATTACCAGGCCGCTTTCACAGGCACCGTGGTATCTTGTGCTGGCAGGTGCTGTGAAAAAGTCTGTGCTTTCCAGCCATTCCAG
This sequence comes from Oscillospiraceae bacterium, assembly GCA_017560985.1. Classification (GTDB taxonomy): domain Bacteria; phylum Bacillota; class Clostridia; order Oscillospirales; family Ruminococcaceae; genus RGIG3102. The sequence continues at coordinate 9,423 of JAFZDX010000013.1, read as the reverse complement.
CATTTTATCTGCGCCTTTGCGTGTTACATATGTATTGAATATTTCCAGAAATTCAGCTTTGTAATCCATAAATCTCATCCTTTATAATTTAATAATCATATTATAAAACATTTACATAAAATTTAAAAGGGATGAAGTCACAAATTCATCCCTTTTGAAAACAATATTAAATTACAGGTCAATTTCGTCCAGGATTTCTTTCAGCACTGCAACTTCTTCAGCTGTCAGGGAAATACCTTTGCCCATTTTTGTGCCGTCTGGAGACCAGTCACGAATATCGTATTTTGGTTCTCTGTCTGACCAGGAAACCAGGTTCAGCTGTCTTTCCCAGCCGCCTTTACCCTGGCTGATAACGCCCAGTTTTTCAACGATTTCATATTTGAATTCTGCCATTAGTTTCACCTCTCTGAATTTATGCTATCCATTGTACTGTATCTTTCGATGAATTGCAAGCACAAAATAGACATAAATCATTGACAATTTTTGTATAAGGTATTAAAATAATATAAAAATATAGTTAAAAGCTGTGAAAAAGAGGCAATAAAACCATTTGTTTTTCAGAGAGCCGGGGCAGGTGAAAGCCGGTAGACAAATCTTTATTGTGTAGCTTTTGAGCTGATGGGGTGAACTTTCAGTAGCCCTTTCCGTAGCCTTCTGCGTTAAAGAAAAACAAGGGGTCCTGTATAATTACAGGGCAATTTGGGTGGTACCACGGTTATAAAATCGTCCCATATTTTTGTGGGGCGGTTATTTTTTTATATTTTTTGGTACGCTCCTGAAAATAGAAAAAGGAGAAAAACAAATGAAAGAACTGGAAAAAATCTACAATCCTAAGCGGGTTGAAGACAAAATTTACTCCATGTGGCTGGAAAACAAATATTTCCACACAGAAATCGACAAAACAAAGAAACCTTACACAATTATGATGCCGCCTCCAAATATCACAGGGCAGCTTCATATGGGTCACGCACTGGACAACACTCTGCAGGATATTTTTATCCGTTACAAGAGAATGGCTGGCTACTGCGCACTGTGGGTTCCTGGCACTGACCACGCTTCAATCGCAACAGAAGCAAAAATCGTTGAAGCTATGGCAAAAGAAGGCCTGACAAAAGAAATGATAGGCCGCGAAAAATTCCTGGAACGTGCCTGGGACTGGAAAGAAAAATATGCAGGCAGAATCGTAGAACAGCTGAAAAAAATGGGCGTATCCTGTGACTGGGACAGAGAAAGATTTACAATGGACGAAGGCTGCAGCGAAGCAGTTAAAGAAGTATTTGTAAACCTTTACAACAAAGGTCTTATCTACCAGGGCGAAAGATTGGTTAACTGGTGTCCACACTGTCTTACATCTATCTCTGACGCTGAAGTTGAATTTGAAGAACAGGACGGCAATCTGTGGCATATCCGCTATCCAATCAAAGACAGCGATGAATTTATCACAGTAGCAACTACACGTCCTGAAACAATGCTGGGCGACAGCGGTATCTGTGTAGCTCCAGATGATGAAAGATACACACACCTTATCGGCAAATTCGCAATTCTGCCACTGGTAGGCAGAGAACTGCCAATTTTTGCTGACAGCTATGTTGACAAAGAATTCGGCTCTGGCGCAGTTAAAATGACACCTGCCCACGACCCTAACGACTTTGAAGTTGGCTCACGTCATGGTCTTGAACTTATCAAATGCATGAACGATGACGCTACAATGGCAGACTGGACAGGCAAATATGCTGGTATGGACAGATTTGCTGCAAGAAAAGCCATCGTAAAAGACCTGGAAGAACAGGGCAATCTGGTAAAAATCGAAACACACAAACACAATGTTGGCACTTGCTACCGTTGTCACAACACAATCGAACCAATGATTTCAAAACAGTGGTTCGTAAAAATGGAACCACTGGCAAAACCAGCTATCGAAGCAGTACGTAGTGGCGAAACAAAATTTGTTCCAGAACGTTTTGACAAAATCTTCTACCACTGGATGGAAAACATCAAAGACTGGTGTATTTCCCGTCAGCTGTGGTGGGGTCACCGTATTCCAGCCTGGTACTGCCAGGAATGTGGCGAAATCATCGTAGCAAAAGACGAACCAACTGTATGTCCAAAATGTGGTTGTACACATCTGGTACAGGACGAAGACACTCTTGATACATGGTTCTCATCTGCTCTGTGGCCATTTTCCACACTTGGCTGGCCAAACGAAGACAGCGAAGACCTGAAATTCTTCTACCCAACAAGCACACTGGTAACAGGTTACGACATTATATTCTTCTGGGTAGCAAGAATGATTTTCTCCGGTGTTGAACATATGGGCAAAGCTCCATTTGATACAGTTCTTATCCACGGTATCGTTCGTGACGCCAATGGTGTAAAAATGTCCAAATCCCTGGGTAACGGTATTGACCCACTGGAAGTTATCGACCAGTATGGTGCTGACGCTCTGCGTTATACACTGGCAACAGGTTCTTCCGCTGGTAACGACACACGTTACTCTGACGAAAAAGTAAAAGCATCCAGAAACTTTGCAAACAAACTGTGGAACGCTGCACGTTTCATCCTTATGAATGTTGATGGCGAAATCCCAGCAGGTCTGCCAGAAAAACTGGAACAGGAAGATAAATGGATTCTGTCTGCTCTTAACAACACAGCAAAAGCTGCAACAGAAAACCTTGAAAACTTTGACCAGGGTCTGGCCGCACAGAAAGCATACGACTTTATCTGGGACCAGATTTGCGACAGATACATCGAAATTGCAAAAACTCGTCTTAACTCTGATGACATTGAAACAAAACATAATGTTCTCCGCGTTCTTGTTTATGTAATGAACGGCGCACTGAAACTGCTGCACCCATTTATGCCATTTATCACTGAAGAAATTTACCAGGCACTGCCAAACAACGAAGGCAGCATTATGATGAGCGAATGGCCAGCATACAAAGAAGAACTGAACTTTGAAAAAGAAGAAAAATCTCTGGACAGAATTTTCGCTCTTGCAAAAGAAATCAGAGCTCTGCGTGCACAGCTGGGTGCACACCCAACAAACAAAACACATCTAATTATCGAAACACCACACGGTGACGATTTCCAGCAGGGTCTTGTATTTGTGGAAAAATTTGCATTCTCCAAAGAAACACAGATAGTGGAAAAATTTGAAGGCGATGCAAAACTCTACTCACAGATTGTTGTTGAAGGCGCACGTGCGTTTATCCCAACAGGCGACCTTGTTGACAAAGATAAAGAAACAGCACGTCTTAACAAAGAACTGGCAGCAGTTGAAAAAGATATCCAGATTATCTCCGGTAAACTGAACAACGCAGGCTTTATGGCAAAAGCACCACAGGCCGTTGTTGACCAGGAAAAAGCAAAACTGGAAAATGCAAACAACAAAAAGGCAAAAATTCTTGAAAGCCTTGCAGCATTGAACTAATTTAATAACATTAAAGGCGGAGTGCAAACTCCGCCTTTAGTATGTAGTTGAAACGTCGACAATGTTGGCGTATAATAATTACAAATATTCCACTGTAAATAAAAAGGGATCAATATGAACAAAAGAATTAAAAATCCTTTTATAATTTTAATAGCTGTATCAATACTTATTTTCTGTTTGATTGTAAATGTGTTTAGCAGGCAAACAGTTGTAGGAGTATGGTATGGTGATAATACTTTTGACATTATTGGTGTTTATGCTCCATTTGAATTTGCAACAAAATTGGAATTTGAGGCAGACGGCACACTTACAGTAACAACCGAAAACGATGTTTCAACTTATAAATACAGCACTACTGACGATACTATAACAATCCAAGGGGAGGCTGTCAGCTGGGGTGTGTATTATGAATTGAATGGAGAAGTGCTTAATATCAGAACAGGTAGAAACTTTTCGACATTTACTAAACGGAGAACAAATAAAAAGTAAATGTTTGAGGAAACAATGAATAACATTAAAGGCGGAGCGAAAACTCCGCCTTTTTGTATGTAATTTTTAAAACTCCACTTTTTCACCTGTAGTTGTGTCTATATAATACACATCACTTATAAAGCTGAAGAACATTTTTTCATTATTTACTTCCTGTAAAGCAAAATCAACGTCTTCTATAGTTGAAATATCAGTTGTTTCCAAAGTTTCTTTATTTATCTTCCACAATGGACCATTTACTTCAGATATATAATAATATTCATTGTCAAAAGAAGTACCGCCCATATTCATAAGAGGTATATCTTTTATAAAAGTTTCATCGCTTCCGTCCAGATTACTGCGGTATACTTCCCATTTTTCCATTTTGACAGGGTCTATTAATATGTAAAAAATATAACTATCAGTGATATGATGTGCAAAAACACTTTTATCTTCGGATGAAATCAGTACTTTATTTCCATTTACATCAGTCCTGTACAGTTTACCATAACCTGCTTCTACATCTTTGGTGAATATTGTGCCATCACTGGTTTTAGTCCGGGCACGATATTCTCTTTCTGTTTCAGTCAGTTCCAATGTTTCTGGTTTTACTTCATAACTTCTGTCGTTACCCATCATAAAGTAATCGATATACAGTTTATCTTCCCATGTGTAAAAGTTTGGCATCTGGTTTTTATCTTCCAGTATTACTTTATACATACCTGTGCCGTCTGTCTTTACAGTAGCCAGCTGCATTACACCGAATTCTCGGCCAATCCCAATCATATACAGTGCATTGTCGAAATATTCGATACAATTTAATTGCATCAGGTTATCATCTTCAAAGGTGTATACAGTTTCAACAGAACTATCCGCTTTGGACATTTTAAGTATTTCATTTACGTTATAAAAATAAATGTAATTTTCATCTTCGGCAGTTATTCTGTTGCGGTTATTGTTCTGTACTATTGATATTGTTTTATGCGGCGTATCTTCCGCCTGTGCTCCATCGCAACCAACAAAAGAAAAACACATAATTCCGGCAAGTATTACAGCAATAAATTTTTTCATAATAACACCTCGCTTTATTATTAATATTATACCATTAAAATATCAAAAACAAAATAAGAATATAGTCACAATTACCCACAGCATTGATCCGCCTTTTGTTTTATAGTATAATAAATATATAACATTATTGGAGATGTAACTATGAACGCTGTAATCAATTTGAAAAACGTTGTACTGGAAACCGACAGATTGATATTGAGAGAATGGCAGGAAACTGACCTTAACGACTTTTTTGAATATGCCAGCGTTGATGGAGTAGGCCAGATGGCAGGCTGGCAGCCACATAAAAATATAGAAGAATCAACATTTGTTCTTGATATGTTTATCAGAGAAGGCAAAACCTTTGCCGTAGTGCTGAAAGAAAACAACAAAGCAATAGGCTCTGTTGGTATAGAAAAATTAAGCACCGAAATTGACGGATATGAAAATATGTCTGGCAGAGAACTTGGCTATGTTCTCAACAAAGATTATTGGGGACAAGGGCTTATGCCGGAAGCTGTTAAGGCAGTAATCAATTATTGCTTTAAAACAGTGGACTGTGATTATCTTCTGTGCAGTTGTTCTCCACAGAACAGACAGTCTGCCAGAGTTATGGAAAAACGGGGTTTCAGATTTGTGCTTGAAAAGACAAGAAAACTTACTGATGGCACTACCCGTGCCGCCAGATACCATATACTTGACAATCCAAATAGATAATTTAAAAGGAGAATAGATATGACATATCAGCAGGCTGTTGATTATATTCACTCACGTCCAAGATTTAAAAATACAGACAACCACAAGGCAATGAGAAAACTGCTGGAATATCTGGGCAATCCACAGGACAATCTTAAATTTGTACATATTGCAGGCACAAATGGCAAAGGCAGCTGTGCCGCTATGTCTGCCAATGTGCTGAAAACTGCAGGCTATAAAGTTGGGCTTAATGTGTCACCTTTCGTGGTGGAATTTACAGAACGTTTTCAGATAAATGGTGAATATATTCCAAAGGATAAGCTGGCCGAAATAACTGAAAAAATAAAATTCTACCAGGAAAAAATTCTGGCTGAAGACGGCCTGGAATTACTGGAATTTGAAATAGTAACTGCCCTTGCTTTTTATTACTATAATCAGGAAAACTGTGACATAGTTGTTCTTGAAGTTGGCATCGGCGGCCTTCTGGACAGCACAAATGTTATCAAAGACAGCCTTGTTTCCTGTATTATGAATATCAGCTTTGACCATACAAATATTCTGGGGAATACCCTTTCTGAAATTGCATATCAGAAAGCAGGCATCATCAAACCAGACCGCCCTGTTGTGTGCTATCCTGCACAGGAATCATCAGCCCTTGAAACTATTAAAAAAGTAGCTGAAGATAAAAATGCACCTTTTATTCTGCCGGATATATACGATATCAAAACAACGGTTACTGGCTTTATGCAGTCTACCCTTGAATATGACGGCAAAAAAATCACCCAGGCTTTTACAGGCAAACATCAGAGCTATAATGCCACAGTGGTTATCGAAGCTATGAAACAGCTGCGACAGTTTGGTTTTGAAATCTCTGACGATGATATTATAAAAGGCATTGAAAATACAAAATTCCCAGCAAGAATTGAAGTTATCAGCAGAAATCCATTGATTATTCTTGATGGCGGCCATAATGTAGATGGTGTTACAGCCCTGCTTAATGTTCTCAAGGAAAATAACATCACAGGTCTTACTGCTGTATGGGCATCACTTTCCGATAAAGAACCGGAAAAGATTATAGAAATGATGACGCCATATATAGATACTTTATATACAGTGCCACTTTTTGGCGCCCGTGCCCTTACACCGCAGCAGCTGGCAGATATGGCCCGCCCATATTTCAAAGATGTACACACTGCTGACAGTGTAGAATCTGCCATCGATATGGCTATGGAAAATCCAGGCAGGGGTCTGCTGGTGTTCGGTTCTCTTTACCTTGCGGCAGATGCAAGAAATCATCTTTTAGATAAGGTGTAATGTTATAGAAAGGACGATTATGGATAAAAGACGAATTACTGCTACAGATATTCTTGCGGCTGGTCTTGTGCTGGTTATGCTTATAAATATCTTCTGGTTTTTAAATAAAAAGCCGTTATCTGAAAATCTTGATATAGAAAATTTCCAAGGTAATGTGTCAATTTCTCTTTTACAAAGTGTAGGTGTTGAAAGTGGTGATGGTATTTATGTAAAAGATGTAGTCACAACTATCAGCGGCGATGTAAATGATGATGATGTCCAAAAGGTCATCGAAGTAATGAAATCCATACAGTCCCGTAAACGTTTCAGTGGAAAGGGCAGCATCCTTATTTATACAACAGGAATAAATACAATAGAAATAGAATACAGAACAAAAGATTATTATCAATCTTTTATCCTTACCGACAGAGATAATATAATGAGGTCGATGGGGGAAAAGGGTATAACCAGTTATACTTTAAGCGACGATGCGTTTGAAAAACTTTCAAAAGTTATTCTTGAGTATGGTATAGTAAACTGATTTAGATTACATATAGCACCTGTGCGTTTTGCACAGGTGTTTTTCTTTTGCCACAAACCGACAACTTTTTTATTTAATATATATTAATATAATACATATACAATGTGGACAACCTTTTAAGGAGAGATTATGACAAAAGCAGAATTTATACAGGATAAATCAAAACTGACTGTCCTGCTTTGCGGTGAAATAGACCACCACGGAGCGCGGCAGGTCAGGGGAGAAATAGACAATCGGATTTTAAAATATATGCCCAGACTGGTTGTTATGGATTTTTCCCACGTTACATTTATGGACTCATCGGGTATAGGTCTGGTGCTGGCACGTTCACGTTTCTGCACAGACTGCGGTGCCACGCTCTATGTGGAAAATGTGGACAGACAGATGAGTAAAATCCTTTCCCTTGCAGGAATAAAAACTATTCAGAATTCAAATATATAAACAGGTGATATTATGCAAAACGAAAACTATTTCAAAATTTCATTTCCATCCCGTTCAGTAAACGAAGCTTTTGCCCGTATGACAGTATCTGCTTTCTGTATGCAGTTTGACCCTACTATCGAACAGCTTAATGACATAAAGACGGCAGTAAGCGAAGCAGTTACAAACTGTGTGGTCCACGCCTATCCGGACACCACAGGCGTTGTGTACATAACAGCCAGATTGAAAAATGATACTCTTACAATCACTATAAAAGACAACGGAATAGGTATAGCGGATATTTCTCAGGCTATGCAGCCGATGTTTACAACGGATATAAAAAGTGAACGTGCAGGGCTTGGTTTTGCGGTTATGCTTTCTTTTATGGATAAGGTAAAAGTATACTCAAAACAAAACAAGGGAACCAGGGTTGTTATGACTAAAAAATTAGGATAGGTAGAAATTATGTCATTAGGTCTTAAAGACGCAACCAGAGAAAAATTTATAGAATCAAATCTCGGTCTTGTGCATTCATGTGCAAACCGCTTTCGTGGCAAAGGGATAGAGTATGAAGAAATGTATGCAGCGGGTTGTGTGGGCTTGGTAAAAGCCTATGATGCTTTCGATACAGACAGGGGGGTTCGGTTTTCTACTTACGCAGTGCCTGTTATCTTGGGTGAAATTAAAAAACTGTTCCGTGACGGAGGTATGGTAAAAGTTACACGCAGCGTGAAAGAATTATCTTTGAAGATAAATTATGCAAGAGATATTTTACAGAAAAGATTAGGACAGGAGCCAACACTGAAAGAAATAGCTTTTGAACTGAATGTGCCGGTGGAAGATATTGCACAGGCTGTTTCGGCAGCCACACCCCCAATGTCTCTTACAGCAGCCTATGAGGATGAGGATGGCCAAAGTGAATTTGATATTCCTATTGAAAGTGCTGAAGAAGAACTGACCAATATGATGGGACTGAAATATGCTATAGGTGACCTGGACAATGAGGAAAAGAAAATAATATATTTGAGATTCTTTAAGAATTATACTCAATCGGTTACTGCCCAAATGATGGGTAAGACTCAAGTACAGATATCCAGAAAGGAACGAAAAATTATACAAAAATTACGAAAACGCTTTATGGAATAAAAGTTTTTGAACAAAATACACAAAGGAATATGATTTTATTCTACAGAAACTGATAAAAGTGTAAAAAGTAAAATTTTTTCAAAAAAACACTTGCAAAAAGAAAGAAAAAGGTGTAATATATATCTCACCGACACGGAAGTGGTTAAAACTGAAAACAAATTAAAAATAATTTGAAAAAAGTACTTGACAAATTCTAAATCGGTGATATAATTAAAAAGCTGTCGCAAGAGAGCGGCAGACAGGACCTTGAAAATTAAACAATAGGAAAAGAACAAAAGCTTGTGAAGGAATCTAAGAGATTTTTTTGAGAGAGGGAGCTCAACCTCGTAAAAAAGTGAGTGTACACAAGTAATGAAGAACGCAAAGCGTTTAGAACTTG
>JAFZDX010000096.1 GCA_017560985.1 Oscillospiraceae bacterium | reverse complement strand
GGTGCTGCTGCCTGTGACACATACAAATTCAGAATCATCGGTAAAGGGGGCCACGGTGCATATCCACACGCCACAATCGACCCTGTTGTGATTTCTGCATACTTTATCACAGCACTGCAGTCCATCGTTTCAAGAAACGTGGAACCTGTACAGGGCGCTGTTATCACAATCGGTTCTATCCACGGCGGTACAAAAGAAAACATTATTGCTGACGATGTAGAAATGCTGGCAACAATCCGCAGCCTTGATGAAGGTGTACGTGCACTGCTGCACAAACGTATCCAGGAAATCTGCAAAGGTACAGAAGCAATGTACGGTTGCAAGGTTGAATGGGAACTGGAAATGGGTTACCCTGTTCTGGTTAATGACGGCGCATTTATTGAAAAATATGCAAAACCAAGCTGTGCAAAAATCGTAGGCGAAGACCATATTGTTGAAGTTAAAAAATCCGGTATGGGCGGCGAAGACTTTGCATACTTCCTGCAGCAGAGACCTGGTTGCTTTGGTTCTCTGGGCAGTGGCAATGCAGAAAAAGGTTTGGTTCAGGGCGGCCATACTTCCCTGTTTGACATTGACGAGGATGCCATCTGGCGCGGCACAGCCTGCCTGGCACAGACAGCATGGGATTACCTGGAAGAAAACAAATAATACCCATAACAAAATAAAAGCGGAGTTTAAAACTCCGCTTTTTGTATTATCAGGTATAAACGTCAGGGTCCACAGTAAGTGTCAGCTGGTTTGGCAGGTACTGGGAAGAAATAACCCTGGCTTTGTATGCCATAGGTGTTTCCCCTGTAACTTTTTTAAAGGCTTTGCACAGATAGTTGTCACCTGAAAAACCTGTCTGCAAAGCAATGGTGTTCAGTGGCAAGGCTGTCTGTGTAAGCAGCTGTTTTACTGCATCAATACGTACTGATGTAAGGTATTTGCCTGGTGTGGTGCCTGTGTGTTTAAAAAATTCGCGCACCAGATGGCTTTTTGATATTTTAAGTGTGGCTGCCAGCTCTTCTACACCGTAAACATTGGCATAGTTTTCTTTGATAAGACGGACAGCATCAATAATAACCTGGCTGGCAATAACAGCTTTTTTATCGCCGTGACTGAGTGTATTTATAATTTCAAAGCTGATGTTGGAAATGTAAATCTCACTGAGATTATCAAAATTTTGCACAACCTGTGTAATCTGCTGTGGCAGGAAAGGCGCAAAAATTCCGCTGGTAATAAAAGCAGTACCAACTTCTTTAGAATATTTTTCCCGTATAATGCCGTTTATATTAAAGCCCATTATTTCACAGTCATCGGATGGATGAATAGTTATCCGGCCTTCGCAGCATATAATCTCTTCTTTTTTTACATTCAACTCACTGCCGTGTCCATCAGTGGTACAGCTGCCTTTAACCACCAAAAACAGGTTTACACCATTGTGGTCAAAAACCAGTTTTTCCTTACCCTTGTGGTGAACAACATGACTGATATGACAGTATTTTTTTATATCAAAACTCATTTTTCCTCACACCAATTTTTTAAGGTTATTAAATTTAGTATATAACAAAGTGTTAAAAATATCAATAATTTACTATACGATTTGTTAATATTTTTTGTAATTTATGCAGAATTTCTGGCAATTTATGCCGAAATAAAATACTATTATCAAAACGAATATCCATGTTTGATAATTATTATAATCTGTGGTAAAATTTTAATGGTGATAAAATGCATTATGTTTATATTTTACAGTGTTCAGATGACACACTGTACACCGGGTGGACAACTGACCTGGAAAAAAGAATAAAAAATCACAATGAGAAAAAAGGTGCAAAATATACACGCAGCCGCACACCTGTTTCTCTGTTTTACTGTGAAGAATATGATAATAAAAGTGACGCGCTGAAACGTGAGGCAGAAATAAAGAAAATGCCCCGAAGTAAAAAGCTTATGCTGGCAAAGTAAAAAACCATTCTGAAATTATAGTCAGAATGGTTTTTCTATTGGAGGAAATCCAAGTGGATTGGGAAGAAGCTATTTCACTACAAAATTATGCAGATAAGACCCTGACAGCCTTCGTTTACCACTCTTTCAATGGTGGTTGCCAGTTTTTCTCTAGCTTCATCCGGCAGGTTAGTAAGTTTTGCATTCAATCCCTGATTCACCAGTTCCTGCGGTGAATTGCCCAGAAGATTTGACTGCCAGATTTCCAGAGAGTTGTTTTCATAGTTTGCCAGCAATGACTGCACCAGGTCTTCCCCGCTGGCTTCATTGCCTAAAATAGGTGAAACTGTGGTGGAAATATCTGCTTTTATAATATGAAGACTGGGGGCCGAAGCAGAAAATTTTATACCGTATTTTGTGCCCTGTTTAAACATTTCCGGTTCTTCCAGCTGCAGCTGTTCCAATGATGGCATTACTATTCCATAACCTTTTGCTTCAACCTGCCGCAATGCCGGTGCTAATCTGTCGTATTGATTTTTTGCATACACAAGGGACTGCATCAGCTGCATAAGAGCCCAGTCGTCTTTTACATCAGTACCTGTGATAGACTGCAATGTATCATAGTATAAGTCTTTGTCCACTGTTGTATTTACTGTCACACAGCCTGTGCTGTAATCTATTTTTCCACAGCCAGCTGAGAGGATATGGTCGGTCTGTGAAAAAAGCTCTGTTGCATCCGCAATATCACTTACTTTTTTCACCTTTTCAAAAGTTTTTATAATATTTTCTGTAATTTTCGCTTTTGGCGGAAAATCCTGTCCCTGCATTGCCAGCCATCTGGGTATGGTGAAGTTTATTTCCTTTATACCAAACTGGGTAAGCACCATTGAAAGTATTTCTTCTATTTTGCCTTTATCCAGTTCAAGACAGTTTGCCCGTACCACAGGTATGTTGAATCTATTTGAAATAGAATCTGCCATTGCTGCCACGTTCTGTGCCCTGGGAGTAACCGAATTAAGTACCACCACAAAGGGTTTGCCCAGATTTTTCAGTTGCTGAATGGCTTTTTCCTCAGCTTCCAGATAGTTTTCACGGGGAATATCTGTAACCGAACCGTCTGTGGTAACCACTATGCCTATGGTGGAATGGTCGGTTATAACCTTTTCAGTGCCAATCCGGGCCGCCTTTTCAAAAGGTACTGCCTGTTTGAACCATGGAGTTTTTACCATTCTGGGTCTGCCTTCCTCTGTGTCTCCCCGTGCACCTTTGATCATATAACCTACACAATCAACCAGGCGAACTTTCAAATTCTGTCTGGATCCTATGGTTATATGTGCCCGTTGCTGTGGTATAAAGTTTGGTTGGGTGGTCATAACAGTACGTCCTGCGGCCGACTGCGGCAGTTCATCTATGGCCTGGGTTCTTTTATCTGCATCAGAAATATTTGGGATTACCAGACATTCCATAAATTTTTTGATAAAGGTGCTTTTACCGCTGCGTACAGGACCAACTACCCCTATATAAATGTCGCCACCTGTGCGTTTTTCAATAGTTTCGTATATATCAGTCATATTATCACCTCACTGCCTGTATGCCGGAATAAGCAGTATCTTTTCTTCTGCAAGAATTTTTTCATCCAGATTATTTTCCGCCATAATCACAGCCATATCTGTTTTGTATTTCATTGCAATATCAAATAAATTTTCGCCTTTATCTCCATAGTAAAGTATCAGTGCATCTGCTGGATTCGAAACAGGTGCTGAATGATTTTCAGTGAATTCCGTCAGTACTTTATCTTTTTTATGCCTGATAATAAAGCCTTTTAAATTTACAGAAAATCTTACCTTCATAATTTCGCCACTGACAGTCACATCTGCCCCATACCGCTGACAGATGACAATAATATCATCTTCTGCTGACAGTACAGTTCCCCGATCAAGAGTAATATCACCTGTTTTGGTAAAACATTCATACTCTTTATTTTCGTTTTTTACAATTACACTTACTGTGGCTTTTGCTTTCAGCATTGTCTTGCCATCTGATTCACTTATGTAAGGCGCAGATGTATCAACCACTGTATAAACAGGGCTATATCCACTGCCTATGGTATCCTCCACCTGAAAATTCTGTATCTTTGACACCGCGGATATATTGGTATCCATCACAATATTTTTATGGGATTTTTCGTACTCATAGTTTTTTGAGAAACAATCATTTACAAGTATAATATTTTCTTTTCTGAATGCCTTTGCATCTAAGGTAGCGGTGATAATACAGTTAGTTTTACCTGTATCTGAATTTGTAGTAACAGTAAAACTTGTAATAGAAAAACTGGCATATGCCACATTGTTCTCTGCCACACCAGGCATATCAATCACCTGGTTGTAAAGAAAAGTTTTTGGACTGTGGTTTATCTGAGGTGAGTTCTCTGTGGTATAAAAAATATCCACCACAGCCTCACCTTTTACATTTATTTTATCCTGATGAGAATTTATGGTGCAGTTATGCGCCCCCAGGGTCATGTTCAATATTTTATCCACATTGTCCGGCAAGGAAATTTCATCCTCCATAGAAAACTGGCGTAACCGGCCACCGCTTAAAGTGAAGTATGTCTGCGAATTGCTGTCAGTACAGGCTGTATGCGAAGAAACAGCACTGATAACCGCTGTCTGCTGTGTGCCATATACCTTTGCAGTAAAGCTATATACACCACTGACAGATATTCTGGTAGGGCTGATTGCCCTGGTGTTTACATATTGAAGACTGCCATAAACAGGTAAAAAATACGGCGACTGAACAGGTACAGACAAATCAAGCTGATGCCGGAAAGGCTGTTTTTTGGTGATTACAGTCAATTTGTCTTCCTGTGGTGGCTGGTAAAAAACGCTTATTCTGAAATAGCCTTCACATATAAGTTTATTGCCGTTGATATATTTCTGGGTTATTGTGTGGTCAACACAGGTTTTTACTATCTTGAAAACAGACCTGTCATAATCAGCCAGCAGTATTTCCTGATCTATCGCCAGATCAAAGGCGGTATCGAGAAATTTTGATGTGGATGATATACTGTCTGTCAAAAATTGGTTTTGCATAGATTGGCTCCTTCCTGGCGGCGATATATATGTTGCCTTGTAAATATATATTCTGTGTAACAAGGGGATATTACAAAACAAAATATAGACAACAACTATTTTTTGTGATAAAATACTTTGTATTAAATGTGATGATTAGAAGCAGTAAATATCACAAACCATCAGAGAGAGGCCGGTTGGTGCAAGGTCTTTGGCAAGTGGTGTTGAACCAGTCTATGAACAGCAAGGGATAAAACAGAGAAATCTGAAACTCTTGACGGCAGTCACCGTTAACAGACAGGCAGGTATGAGCCTGCAACGAGGTGCAGACGACAGTCTGAATTTAGGTGGTAACGCGGATTTTTATTCGTCCTAAGTATAACAAATGGGTTATACTTGGGGCTTTTTTATTTGCCCCGGTAAACCCGACCAGTAAAAAACGAAAGGATTACCAAAATGAAAGTTAGAAATCTTGTTGGACAGAGATTTAAAGAAAGACCATCTGACTGTGTTGTAGACAGCCATGCACTGATGGTGCGCGGCGGTTATATGAAATATGTAGGCAGCGGTATTTTCTCTGAATTTCCAGTATTGAGAAGAGTAACAAAGAAAATCGAAAACATTATCAGAGAAGAAATGGATGCTATTGACGGCCAGGAAGTGCTGTTCCCTGTTGTAATGCCAGCAGAACTGTGGGAAGAATCCGGCAGATATGACAGCATTGCCAGCGAACTGGTAAGATTCAACGACAGAAACAAAGCCAGAATGGTTCTGGGTATGACACACGAAGAAGCAGCTGTACAGCTGGTAAGAGAATTTGGTCAGTCATATCAGCAGTATCCATTTATGATTTATCAGATCCAGAGAAAATTCCGTGACGAAGCAAGACCAAGAGCCGGTATGATCCGTGTGCGTGAATTTACAATGAAAGATGCTTATTCTTTCCATACATCACAGGAAGACCTGGAAGAATACTACCAGAGATGTTACGACGCATACAACAGAGTGTTTGCAAGAGCAGGTGTGCCTGAAGTTGTAACTGTTGCATCTGACAGCGGTATGATGGGCGGCAGTGTTTCCCACGAATATATGCTGCTGAACGAAATCGGTGAAGACTCTATCGTTCTGTGCGAAGACTGTGATTACAGCGCAAATATGGAAGCTGCACAGAACATCGTTGAAAACAACTTTGATATTCCAGTAGCAGAAATAACAGAAGTTCACACACCAGACAAGAAAACAATGGAAGAAGTATGTGAATATCTGAACGCTGACCTGAAACTGTCCTGCAAAGCTGTTGTATACCAGAAAAATGCTGATGATAAATTTGTTGTTGCATTTACAAGAGGCGACTTTGAAGTAAACGAAACAAAACTGCGTAACCTGGTTGGTGAAGAAATCCACCCTGCAGTTATTGATGAAGAAAGCCCTGTTATTGCAGGCTTTATCGGCCCTGTTGGTCTTTCTAAAGATGTTGAAGTTTACTATGACCTGTCACTGAAAGGTATTCCAGCACTGGTTGCAGGTGCAAATAAAGTTGATTACCACTTTACAGGCGTAAACCTGGAAAGAGATGTTGAAGGTGTAGTTTACCAGGATATTGCAAAAGTTGTTGAAGACGGCATCTGTCCAAAATGCGGCAAACACAGCCTGACAATCAAAAGAGGTATCGAAGTTGGCAACATCTTCCAGCTGGGTACAAGATATACAGAATCAATGGGTATGACATATACAGATAAAGACGGCGTGGTTCACAACCCAATTATGGGTTGCTACGGCATTGGTGTAGGCAGACTGGCTGCTTCTGTGTGTGAAGCAAAACACGATGATTACGGCCCAATCTGGCCAATTTCCATTGCTCCTTGGGAAGTACATCTGTGCTGTCTGCGTGCTGATGACGAACAGACAAAAGCTGTTGCAGACGAAATGTATGCAAAACTGAAAGCCGCCGGTGCAGAAGTTATCTATGATGACCGTGCTGGTATCCGCCCAGGTGAAATGTTTGCTGATGCTGACCTGCTGGGTGTGCCAATCAGAGTGGTTGTAAGCCCAAGAAACCTGAAGGAAAACAAAATTGAAATTTCCACAAGAGACAAATCCGTAAAAGATTCTGTTGATATGGAAAATGCACTGGAATATGTTCTTAATCTGAAAAAAGAAATGTTCGATGCACTGAACAAATAAGAATCTACCCCACCGTATAAATAATACGGTGGGGTGTCTATATCCTTGACAATATATATATGATTTTTATGATAAAATATTATCGTAAAGGAGATTGATTATGAAAAAATTATTGGCACTGTTGCTGGCTGGCATTATGGCATTTTCAATGGTTGCCTGCGGTGGTACAGAAAGCACTGAAGACAAAACCGAAACACCAAACAGCGATGTAACCGTCTCACAGGATGATGAAAAAGATTCCGGTAAATTTGACACAAGCTGGGCAAGCAACGAATTTGAAGCGCTGTTGCCACAGTTGCCTTTCAGCGGCTGGACAACAAAAACAGACGGCAATACCTATAAAATGGAACTGAGCGGTCTGAAAACAGAAACCAAAACCGATGCTGAGGGCAATACAATCGGTTATGGCGATGATAAAACAGCAATTATCAACTATGTTGAATCACTGACAAACTATGGTTTTACCGTTGAAGAAACAGGCGGTATTGAAGGCTATGTTTACGAATGGGAAATAAAAGATGCAGCCGGTAACACAATAGAAGTAACCTGTGCTGAAGGCTATTGCTGGATTGAAATTGTAAAGAAATAAATATACGGGAGGGGCTGGAACCCCTCCCTACTTTTTATAATTATATTTTAAATATAAATTTAAGCATACCTCTGAATATTTTTGGACTTCTGACGATAACCACTTTCATAAAAAAGACCTCCTGCAATATATTATGCAGGAGGTTTATTGTTTGTTATAATTATTTTTTCAGATTGTCACGAACGATTTTCATTTCGTTGAAACTTTTCTGCAGCTGTTCCTGTGTGGTTGCCAGCATATTGTCACAGTATTTTGTCACTGTGGCACGCAACTGGGAAGCCTGCTGATTTGCTTCGGAAGTGATTGTTTTTGCCTTTTCTTCAGCCTGGCGCACAATTTCTTCACGGTCCAGCAGTTTTCTTGCGCGTTCTTCAGCGGCACGCACCATTTCTTCAGCTTCTTTTTTAGCCTTTGCCAGAATCTGGGCACGGTCCTGTACAATGGCCTTTGCCTGCAGGATTTCCTGTGGCATATTGATGCGGATATCATCAATAATGTCTCTTGCTGCGTCAACATCTACCATACGTTTGCCGCCGCTGAGAGGCACCGCCATACCTTCTTCCAGAACTTCTTCCAGATTTTCCAGCATTGTTTCTACTGATACTGCCATTTATTATCTCCTTATGATAGTTAGTTAAATACGTTCCAGAATATCGTCCTTGATTTCAGGCAGGACAAATTCTGAAATATCGCCGTCAAATGCGGCAATCTGACGAACAATAGTAGATGACAGGTACATATATTTCTGGTTTGTCATCATAAACATTGTTTCCAGGTCAGGGTTGAGAATTTTATTTGTAAGTGCCTGCTGGAATTCGTATTCAAAGTCAGACACAGCACGCAGACCTTTTACCAGTGTCTGTGCACCTTTCATTCTTGCATAGTCAGCCAGCAGACCGGAATAGCTGTCTACTTCAAGGTTTTCGATATGACCAGTAACACGTTTGATCATATCTACTCTTTCTTCTGTTGTAAATGTAGGTTTTTTAGTTGGGTTAACCAGAACAACAGCAATA
Source organism: Oscillospiraceae bacterium (assembly GCA_017560985.1). Classification (GTDB taxonomy): domain Bacteria; phylum Bacillota; class Clostridia; order Oscillospirales; family Ruminococcaceae; genus RGIG3102. The sequence goes on along the minus strand of JAFZDX010000096.1, from coordinate 7,925 downwards.
ACTTTATCAAAAAGTTTACCTGTACGTTCGATAATATCTACATGTCCTTTTGTGATAGGGTCAAATGAACCCGGTACGATAGCAATTTTCATATTAATTCTCCTTCTGGAATTTAGTTACGAAAACTTTTCCGTATTTATACTGCTTGACCATTTCAAGACCTGCAATTTCTTTTGCAGGTTTCCAGCCAAGTTCGCTCTCTGCGATTATTATACCACCTGGCGCTGTAATTTGGTAGACCTTTTCAAGAATTTCATCCAGAATACCCATATTGTATGGTGGGTCAAGGAAAATAATATCAAATTCATCCTTGCAACTACCCAGGTAATCCTGCGCATTCATATTTACAACCCTGGCTTTATCAAACAGACCACAGGCTTTGATATTTTTGATAACCACATTTACAGCATCTTTGTTGCTGTCAACAAAAACACCTTTCAGAGCCCCACGGGACAGACATTCAATACCCATCTGACCGCTGCCAGCAAATAAATCCAGTATCTTTGCAGCTGGCACAACAAACTGAATTGAGGAGAAAATACCCTCTTTTACCCTGTCGATTGTAGGGCGTGTGGAAAGGCCTTCCAGGCTTTCCAGTTTTGTGCCTCTGGCACTGCCACTGATTACTCTCATTTAAGATTTCCCTCCTCATCGTGGAAATAGTAATATATATTTCTGGCATCTTTATAGCTGATGCCCTCTGCTTCTATAAGGTCGTTCATTTCAGCTGCCTTTACATTGGCAACTGTTTTGAATTTTCTCATCAGATTTTCAGCTTTTTTCTCACCTATGCCCGGAATTTTGGTAAGTGTAACCGCATAAGATTTGCTTTTCCGGTTTCGGCGCTGATATTCGATGGAGAAGCGGTGAACTTCATCCTGTATTTCTGTGATAAATTTGAATATGCCTTTGTGCATTGCAATGGCAATTTCACCTTCAGGGCTTACCATTGCCCTGGTGCGGTGCTTTGAGTCCTTTACCATACCAAATACCGGTACATCCCGGAAGGCTGTTCCTGCCAGAATTTCAAGGACTGATGAAAGCTGGCCTTTGCCGCCATCAAGAAAAATCACATCCGGTTTGATACCAAACTGCCCGCCTGTACCTTTTTCAAACTCTGCCACGCGTCGTGACAGTGTTTCCTGCATAGATGCATAGTCGTCTGTGCCTGCAACTGTACGCATTTTAAAGGTACGATAGCCGCTTTTTTTAGGTTTGCCATCTTCAAAAACAACCATACCTGCAACACTGGTGCCATCGCCCCAGTTGGAAATATCGTAGCTTTCAATGGTATGCGGTGCTTCAGGCAAGCCCAGCATATTTGCCAGTTCATCCAGAAAACGCTGGCTTTTGTCCAGTCTGCCGCTTTCACGGGCAAGACGTTCCACCGCGTTGGTATATGCCATTTTGATTATTTTCAGGTTTTCACCTTTCTGTACAAAGGATACATTTACCTTTGTTTTTGACTGTTTCTGGATGTACTCAACTATGTCTTCGTCCATTGGCATCCTGTCCAGAAGAACATTTTTAGGTGGCTGTTCTGTGGAATAGAACTGAACCAGAAATTCATCTCGCACATCATCCATATTTTCTTCGCCGAAGAAAACGTGTTCTTTTTTATCCATCAGTCTGCCCTGACGGAAACGTAAAACTGCCACACAACAGTTTTTACCACTGCCTGCCACTGCAATAAAATCGTGGTTTTGCAGGCTGTCGTTTACCACATTCTGACCTGCAGACAGTTTGTTTATAGCATTTATCTGGTCACGGATAAGGGCGGCTTTTTCAAAGTTCAGCTCTTCTGCCGCTTCTTCCATATTCTGCTGTAAAACTTCTATAATCTTGTCAGTGTCCTGCTTTATGAATTTAACAGCGCTGTCGATTATATCATTGTAGTCCTGCTGGCTGATTTTGCCCCTGCACAGACCCATACATTTTTTGATATGGAAGTTAAGACAAGGACGTTCTTTGCCAAAATCACGTGGAAATACACGGTTACAGGTAGGCAGACGGAATATCTGCTGGGCAGTAGCCACCATTTCCCTTACAGCAAAGCTGGACATATATGGGCCCAGATACTTGCTGTCATCCAACACCTGAAATTCGGCTGTGATGCGTGGGAAAGGTTCTTTGGAAATTTTGATAAAGTTATATCCTTTGTCATCTTTCAGCAGAATATTGTATTTAGGACTGTGAAGCTTTATCTGACTGCATTCCAAAGTGAGAGCCTCGAACTCTGAATTGGTAACGATAACATCAAATGAAAATGCGTTATCCACCATTTTCTGCACCTTTGGCAGATGGTCGGCTCCCTCTTTAAAATATTGACTTACCCTTTTTCGCAGTTCCTTTGCCTTGCCGATATAAATGATTTCGTCATTTTTATCACGGATAATGTATACACCCGGCAGCAATGGCAAACTTTTTGCTTTTTCAAAAAGTTCCTGTCTTGTCATCTGAACTCCACTGTATATATTTCTGCTTTATTTCAAGTTTAGGTTTATTCTACCACTGATTTGTGATAAAAGTGTATAAAACAAAAACCACCTGTATGCGCCAGCAATAAACAGGCGCACCGCAGGCGGTGTATTTGCGTATATCAATTAGTCAGCAAAACCGGAGTTTACCAGTTTAACCAGAGCTTCAACTGCTGCTTCTTCATCCTGACCATCAGCAATAACTCTGATTGTTGTACCACCAACGATACCCAGGGACAGAACGCCCAGAAGGCTCTTTGCGTTTACTCTTCTTTCTTCTTTTTCTACCCAGATAGATGATTTGAATTCGTTAGCTTTCTGGATAAAGAAAGTAGCTGGACGAGCGTGCAGACCTACCTGATTTTCAACTGTAACATCTTTGTAAAACATTATATAATCTCCTCATATATAAAATGATTTATTATTTTTGGATACGCACCTATTTTATAACAATCTCTAAAATTAGTCAACAAATTTAAGATAAATTATCTATAATCACTATGAATATCAATAGATGTAATATTCAACTTTGTATAATTTGCCACTTACTTTTCAACATCTTTGTCTTTGTTGAACAACTTGTCATAAAGGTCCGGTCTTTTGGCTTTTGTGCGGTTTATAGAGTCCTGTTTACGGTACTCTTTTATGTTCTTTTCATGCCCTGACAAAAGCACATCCGGCACTTTTCTGCCGTGCCATTCATAGGGGCGTGTATACTGGGCATGCTCCAGAAGGCCGTTGAAATGGCTTTCTTCTGTAAAGCCTTCTTCACTTTTCAGAACGCCTGGCAGCATACGGCACACTGCATCTGTAATAACCAGTGCTGGCAGTTCACCACCTGTAAGCACATAATCGCCTATGGAAATTTCCATATCGCCTATCTCTTCTATTATGCGTTCATCTATGCCTTCATAGTGGCCGCACACTATGGTAATATTTTCCTTTTTTGCCAGTTCTCTTGCCAGTTCCTGGTCAAATACCCTGCCTGCGGCAGTAGTAAAGATAACAAAAGGCTTTGAACTGCTTTCTTCGGCAATAACACGGCAACAGTCATAAACAGGCTGTGCCTGCATAACCATACCGTGACCACCGCCATAAGGTGTGTCATCCACATTTCTATGTTTATTGAGAGTGTAATCTCTGATATTAAATGTCTTTATTTCCACTTTGCCTGCATTTTTTGCACGGCCGATAATGCTGGTGTTTATCACAGCCTCGCACATTTCAGGAAATAAAGTAGCGATATTAATCCTCACTGAACATACCCTCTATAACTTTTATTTTAATGATTTTTTCCTTTATATCTGTGCCCATCAGGAATTCTTCAACAGCTGGGAACATATATTCCTTGCCATCTTTGTCTTCAATATAGTAAATATCGCTGGCACCCAGGTTTTTTACATCTCTTACAACACCGATTTCCCGGCCGTTTTCACCGTTTACAACAGTGCAGCCAATAAGATCTGCAATAAAGTAAAAACCCTCTTCCAGTTCAATTTCATCCCTGTCCAGGTAAAGCACCTGGCCGATGAGATTGCGGGCAAGTTCGGTATTATCTATACCTTCAAACTGAATAAGCACCATGCCTTTGTGTGTTCTTACACTGACAGCACGCAGACGCTGATAATGCATTTTATTCTTTTTGATATAAAATGTGTCAAACTCTTCCAGAAATTCCGGATAGTCTGCCCATGGGTAAACCTTTACTTCACCACGGATACCGTGAAGAGAAGTTATTTCACCTGTTTCAATGTAATTCATAGTGGCCTCTCAAAAAAATCATATATAAATCTGTTTTTCAGCATAAAACACGGGTGCTTTCAGGTAAGAAAGCACCCGATAATTTATTAGTCTATTTCCACAACTACCTTTTCACCAGAACGGTTTGCGGCAGCTCTGACAACTGTGCGGATAGCCTTTGCAATTCTGCCCTGTTTACCGATAACTCTGCCCATATCATCTGCAGCTACTGTGAGATGATACACAGTTACACCTTCAGCATTTTTTTCATCCGATGTAACTTTTACGGCATCTTTATCTTCCACAAGACCTCTCGCAATGTTAACCAATAACTGCTCCATTACAAGCCTCCGGAATTAGATAATGTTGTTTTTCTTCAGAAGAACTTTAACTGTATCTGTTGGTTGTGCACCGTTAGCGATCCAAGCTTTTGCTTTTTCAGCATCGATAGAAACCATTGCTGGTTCTTTTGTTGGGTCATAAGTACCGATTTCTTCGATAAATCTACCATCTCTTGGGAAACGGGAATCAGCAACTACTACACGATAGAAAGGAGCTTTTTTTGCACCCATACGACGAAGTCTAATTTTTACAGCCATCTCTATTTACCTCCATAAGAATTCTGTCTATATTCAAACGCTGTGCGTCAAATATACCGATTACTGTGTCTGTATTGTTTTATAAGTTTAATGATTTTATCTGCCTCTCAGCATTCTGCTGAAAGCCTTTGGATTTTTTGAAAACTGTTTCATCATTTTCTGCATCTGCTCAAACTGACGAAGCAGCACGTTTACGTCCTGCACTTTTGTGCCGGAACCCCGGGCTATTCTTCTTTTTCTCTTGGCATCGATAATGGAAGGTTTTTCCCTTTCCTTCTTTGTCATAGACTGAATGATAGCCTCTATTTTTTTCAGCTCTTTTTCAGCTTTTTCTTCATCATCTGCACTGATTGATGCACCACCTGGCATCATTGACAGCATTGATGAAACACCACCCATTTTTTTCACCTGACGGAACTGTTCGAGCATGTCGTTCATATCGAACTTGTTCTGCATCATTTTTTTGGCGGTTTCCTGTGCAGCTTTCTGGTCCACATTGTCCTGTGCTTTTTCGATAAGAGTCAGCACGTCGCCCATGCCCAGAATTCTGCTGGCCATACGGTCTGGGTGGAAAGCTTCCAGATCGTCCAGCTTTTCACCTGTACCTACAAATTTGATTGGTTTGCCTGTTACAGCCTTTACGCTGAGTGCGGCACCACCACGGGTATCACCATCCATTTTAGTGATGATAACACCGTCAAGACCAATGGTTTCGTTGAACTGTTTTGCCACATTTACAGAGTCCTGACCGGCCATTGCATCGATAACCAGCAATGTTTCGTTTACAGGTACTGTGTTTTTAATGTTTGTCAGTTCTTCCATCAGCTGCTGGTCGATATGAAGACGACCTGCAGTGTCCAGAATCAGAATATCATTGCCATAGTCTCTGGCATGATTGTAGGCGTTTTTTGCAACAACTACAGGGTCTGTTTTGCCCATCTGGAAAACATGAACACCTGCCTGTTTTGCAACGATTTCCAACTGTTCAATAGCAGCTGGACGATAAATATCCAAAGCGGCTACCAGAGGTCTGTGCCCCTGTTTAAGATACATTTTTGCGAGTTTTGCAGTATGTGTGGTTTTACCAGCACCCTGCAGACCACACATCATAATGATTGTAGGACCTTTGTTGGCAAACTTGATACGGGAATTTTCATTACCCATAAGAGCTGTCAGCTCTTCGTTTACGATTTTGATAACCTGCTGTGCCGGTGTAAGGCTTTCCATAACCTCTGCACCCATTGCGCGGGCGCTTACAGTTTTGATAAAGTCTTTGGCAACAAACATATTAACGTCTGCTTCCAGAAGTGCGATACGCACTTCGCGCATAGCCAGTTTGATATCTTCTTCGCTGAGTTTACCTTTGTTACGCAGTTTCTTAAAGGCGCCAGTAAGTTTTTGACTCAATGATTCAAATGCCATATTAACACCTTCCTAACCGTTAGATAAATCATCACAGATTTGCATAATCCTGCCAGCGGATTTTGTGATTTCATCGTTTGTAGTGTAGGACGCGATATTGTAGAATGAAATATTCTGTGCCAATGTTTTAATCTGTTCCACACCGCTGATCAAATCACGGTATTTTGCGGCAAAACCAATCTGTGATTCCAGATCTGTGAGGATTGTTTCACCTCTTTTGATGGCATCACGCACACCCTGGCGGGTGATATTGAAATTGTCCGCAATTTCTGAAAGAGATAAATCCATGTTAAAGTACTGCTGCATCATATCTCTCTGTTTTTCTGTCAGCACTTCGCCGTAAAAATCCAGCAGATATGACATTTCAAGATTCTTTGACATCGTTTTCTCCTTTCCGTAAAGCGCAATCACTTTACAACGCTAATTATTATAATATATACAGGGTGTAAAGTCAAGTACTTTCTTGCAAAAATTGCATAAAAAAGTAATATATTTTTTATATAACAGATACAAATAAACTTGTATGATATTGATATTATATGCAAAAAATTGCTGCCATAGTAAAATGACAGCAATTATTGGTTATATATGATTATTTACAGAATTTTTCTACATAGTTATCGATGCAGTGCGCAATAACCTGTTTTGCAACTTCTGCGCCCTGAACTTCGTTAACTACTGTATCCTTTCCTTCCAGTGCTTTGTAAACTGTGAAGAAGTGTCTCATTTCTTCAAAAATATGTGGTGGCAGTTCAGAAATATCTTTGTAAGTATTGTATGTTGGGTCACTGAATGGGATAGCGATGATTTTTTCGTCACCTTCACCATTGTCCATCATAGAGATAACACCGATTGGGTAAACTCTTACAAGAGAAGAAGATCTGATAGTTTCACTGCAGATAACCAGAACGTCCAGAGGGTCTTTGTCATCGCCGTATGTACGAGGAATAAGGCCGTAGTTTGCAGGATAGTGTGTGGATGTATGCAGAATTCTGTCCAGAATAATATGACCTGTTTCTTTGTCCAGTTCATATTTGTTTTTAGAGCCTTTTTCGATTTCAATTACAGCGATAAAATCATCAGGTGTAATTCTTTTTGGGTTTATATCGTGCCAGATATTTGACATAAATGTACTCTCCTTCAAATTAAATTCATTACTTATATAATAACATAAATATATACAAAATCAATGAAAAAATATGTGGGGAAAGTTACTTATCAGTTTTTATCTAATATATAAGATAAAAGGAAGATAACATAAGCAGCTACGACCTTGTTGCCTTGCCTGCGCTCAGCCATAGCAGGCATCTGCACCAAGTCAGCACTTCGTGCTGCCAAGGGCAGACCGGCAAAGTTGTCCAGCGGACAACATGGTTCGAATCCCGCTTTAATAAAAAATAGGGCTACACCGTATGGTGTGCCCTATTTTTGGTTGGAATAGCGGGTTCGCCGTCTGCTCACCTTCGGTTCGCATACTAACTGGCTTTCGCTGCCGCTCAAGCTCTTTTTCCTGAAAACAGTCCACAGGACTGTTTTCTTAACGGAAAAACCTTCACAGGTTCGAATCCCACTTTAATAAAAAATAGGGCTACACCGTATGGTGTGCCCTATTTTTGGTTGGACTAGCGGGATTCCCGTCTGCTTCGGCTTCGCCTTGCATACTAACTGGCTTTCGCTGCCGCTCAAG
>JAFZDX010000012.1 GCA_017560985.1 Oscillospiraceae bacterium | reverse complement strand
TAATCATGAGCATACAGATTTATTTGAAATTTTGTATCACCATTACTTATTACTGTGTCTGATAGTTTGCAGAATAATTTTGACAGGGTCTTTTCTGATGAAGCATAATACCCATACACAGGCACATTGCAAGTTTGAATTCCATCATTACTCCATAAAGAATAGTATAGAACACCTTGTTCATCAACTCCATTATCAATAGCAATGCTGTTCATATCAGATAATTTATCACATATCTTTTCTTTAAATAATTCAAATGCTACAGCTTCTAGTATGGAGTTGTTTGAACATTCTATCAGATATTTTTCATACAATTTTTCAATCATGACGATTTTTTACCCCATTCATCAATCAACAATATAGTTTTAAATTCTTTCGCCAAATTCAAATTTTTCTCACTGTTTCAGCAGCCATGCGGCGCATACCACGTCTTCACAGGCCAGACCCTGGGATTCAAAGATAGTTATATCGTCTTCATTTGTTCTTGTTTCCACTTTACCGCTGATAACTTCTGCCAGGTCACCCAAAAGATGACTTTCTTTAATCACGCCTTCGTTCAATGGGAACAGATAGTCGCCGGCTTCGTTTCTGCAGGAATCATAGTTGTCGCAGAACAGTTTTGCTTTTGCTACGCACTCACTGTCCAGTTCTCTTGTGGTTTTGCTGCAGGCACCAACTGCATTTATGTGGGCGCCTTTTTTCACCCACTTGCCGAAAAGTACAGGCACAGGGGAAGGTGTAACAGTGTTTATAATATCTGCATCTTTTACCGCATCTTCGCAGTTTTCACAAGGAATGAATTCTATGCCAGGATACTGTGCCTTATGACTTTCACAGAATCTTTCACTTTCGGCCAGTGTAGGGCACCATACTGTTACTTTTTTGATATCTCTCACCAGAGTGATTGCTTTTAAATGCATATCAGCCTGAACACCGCCACCTATAAGACACATTGTATTGCTGTCTTTTCTGGACAAAAGTTCTGTTGCCACGGCGCTTACAGCACCTGTACGGATTGCTGTTATTGCTGTGCCGTCACACAGACCCAGCAGCTGGCCGTCTTCTGTGGAAAATACTGCCACCACACCCAGATGGCTTGGCAGACCCTTTTCGTGATTGGAATGGAAAACTGTAATCAGTTTTGCACCGCATACATCTTCGGTAGGGACAACTGCTGGCATAATGCCGAATATTTTGCCTGCTTCCACAGGGAATACACTGCGCAGTTTGTTTTCCATTTTTCCTTCTGCAAAGGCTGTAAAAACATCTTTCATAAGACCTATACAGGTTTTCATATCCAATAATTGGTTTACTTGCTGTTCAGATAAATATTTCAGTTCCATTATTCTGCTCCTCGAATAAATCATATTAAGTTAAATATAGCACTTTTTTGCAATGAAATAAAGGAAAAACAATATTTTTCAGTAAATATAATAAATTTTTAACAAATAAAAAGGTTTTTTTGAATTTGTCCTGTATAAGTATTATGAAAGGAGAATTTTTATGGACAATATAAGAGAGTATCTGCTTACAGCGGAAAAACAGAATTTATCTCCCTATGCCCAGCTGGCTGCCAACACAAAAGGCAGAAAAAGACAGGAAGAAGAATGTACCCTGCGCACCTGTTACCAGAAAGACAGGGATAAAATTCTCCACAGCAAAAGTTTCCGCAGGCTGAAACAGAAAACCCAGGTTTTTATTTCGCCTGAAGGTGACCATTACCGTACACGTCTTACCCACACACTGGAAGTTACACAGATAGCCCGTACCATTGCCCGTGCATTAAGGCTGAATGAAGACCTGACAGAAGCTATCGGTATGGGGCATGACCTGGGGCATACACCTTTTGGCCACGCAGGTGAAAGGGCGCTGAACCGGCTGAACCCGAATGGATTTACCCATTTTGAACAGGGTGCACGTGTAGTGGATTATCTGGAAAGAAACCTGAAAGGCCTTAACCTTACAGCCGAAGTGCTGGATGGTATTTTAAATCATACCCGTGGCACCTGGCCGTCAACACAGGAAGGTGTGATTGTACGCTATGCCGACAGGATTGCATACATCAACCACGACATAGAAGATGCCATAACAGCAGGTATCATCACAGAAAATGACCTGCCAAAAGACTGCACTGACTTTCTGGGTCATTCAAAAAGTGAAAGAATAACATCACTTATCACTTCAATGGTAAAAAATTCCGGCAGTGAAATCAAAATGGACGATGAAACCTTTGGTTATTATGATAAACTGCATAAATTTATGTACCGGAATGTTTACACAGACAGTGCCGCCAAAATCGAAGAAAGAAAAGTGGACAAGCTGATAGAGGAACTGTACAGATACTATTACAAAAATCCTGACCGGATGCCTGAAATGTACCGAATAATTGCGGACAGCGAAGGTCTTGACCGTGCAGTTACCGACTATATACAGGGTATGAGCGACGACTTTGCTTCCACAACATTTGACAATATTTTTATTCCAAAAGCGTGGAAAATAAAATGATTTTGTGATATAATTTGTATTTACCACAGAATTTTAATATTTTATTGATAAAATGATATTATAAAGAGGAAAAGGAGGGATTATATGGCTATACCTGCATCGTATATTCAGGAACTTGTGGCAAGAAATGATATTTATGATACCATCAGCCGTTATGTGTCACTGCAACGTGCTGGCAGACTGTACAAAGGTCTGTGTCCTTTCCATTCCGAACGCAGCCCGTCCTTTATGGTTTATCCGGAAACCCAGAGCTATTACTGCTTTGGTTGTGGCGCAGGGGGCGATGTAATCAAGTTCACAATGGAAATGAACTCCCTTTCCTACATAGAGGCTGTGCGCTATCTTGCACAGCGGTGCGGTATGCCTATGCCGGATGAAGATGACGGACAGGCTAAACTGAAGTCCAGAATTTTACAGATGAACAAACTGGCCGCCAGGTTTTTTTACGACACACTTAACAGTGATGCAGGCAGGAATGCGCGCAAATATCTGCGTGACCGCCAGCTGTCGGACAAGACTATTGTAAACTTCGGTCTGGGCTATGCACCTGCGGAATGGCAGGGGCTGACAAATTATCTGCGCAGCAAAGGTTTTACTGACGAAGAGATGACACGCGGTTATCTGGCTGCCAGAAACAAAAACGGCAATCTTTATGATATATTCCGTGACAGGGTAATGTTTCCTATAATAGACCTGCGTGGCAATGTAATTGCTTTCGGCGGCAGGCGAATGGGGGATGAAGGTGGCCCGAAATATCTGAACAGTGGTGATACCCCAGTTTTCAAAAAAAGTAACGGTCTTTTTGCACTGAACCTGGCAAAGAAATCCGGTAAAGATACATTTATATTGGCTGAAGGCTATATGGATGTTATTGCTATGCACCAGGCAGGTTTTGACAATGCAGTGGCAACACTGGGCACCGCCCTTACCAGCCAGCAGGCAAAACTGATTGGTGACTATGCCAAAAAGGTAATTATTTCCTATGACTCTGACGAGGCAGGACAGAAAGCCACCCGCAGGGCGATGGAGATATTTGAAAAAGAAGAAGTTACTGTCCAGGTATTGCAGATGGACGGCGCCAAAGACCCTGATGAATACATAAAAAAATATGGGGCACAGCGTTTTGAAATGTTGCTGGAAGGTGCCAACAGTGCACTGGATTTCCAGTTGCTGAAACTGAAAAACCAGTACGATATACAAAACCCTGAACAAAGGGTGGAATATCTTACCAAAGCCTGTGACATTCTGGCGGGGCTGACAAACCCTATACAGCAGGATGTTTACTGCACCAGACTTGCAAACGAAACATCCACAGACAAAGCATCCATAAAATTACAGATGGACAGGGCCAAGGCCAAAAACCGCCGCAGGGAAAACCGCAAAAAAGAGCAGGAACTTCTGCGCAGTGGTGTGGGGCGGCAGATAAAAGTGGACTATCGCCAGAAAGGCAACACAATGCCAAAGGCATTTGCACAGCAGCAGATTATATGTGCGCTGATAAGGGATAACAGCCTTTATAACGATGTGCGCACAAAACTGACAGCAGATAATTTTACCGATAGTGATATGAAACGGGCATACACCGCCTTTGTAAATCTTATCGAACAGCATATGTCAGTGGACTATGCCACACTGGCGTATCATATGCCGGAAGATTCGGCAAAAGCACTTGCCGGCATATTTGCAAGAAACGCCGATATAATAATTACCGGCAAAGATGTGCAGATGCACATAGAAAACTTACTTACAGCAAAACTTTCCCAGAGTGAGGCCAGCGAAAAATCAATCGATGACCTTGCCCGGAGAATTAAATCTTTAAAAGAGAAAAAGAAATAACAGGAGAAGAATATGAGCGCAAAAGAAAAGAAAATCACAACATTGGCCGAACTTATGGAACTGGGTAAGAAAAACGGCAAACTTACATCAAAAGACATCGGTCAGTTCCTTGAAACAATGGACTTTGATGTGGAACAGGTAGACAAATTCTATGAAAGCCTGGAAACAGCAGGTATCGATGTTATCGACCTGGGCGAAGAAGAGGAAGAAGTTCTTACAGAAAGCAACATTGAAAAGTTTGAAAAATCACTGGCCAGCGAAGGTGTAAGCATTGACGACCCTGTTAAAGTTTACCTGAAAGAAATCGGTTCTTTCCCACTGCTGTCACTGGACGAAGAAATCGAACTGGCAGAAAAAATTCTGAAAGGTGATTCCAGAGCTAAAAAACGTCTGGCAGAAGCAAACCTGCGACTGGTTGTTTCCATTGCAAAAAGATATGTAGGCCGTGGTATGCTGTTCCTTGACCTGATTCAGGAAGGTAACCTGGGTCTTATCAAAGCTGTTGAAAAATTCGACCATACAAAAGGCTTTAAATTCTCCACATATGCAACATGGTGGATTCGCCAGGCTATTACAAGAGCTATCGCTGACCAGGCAAGAACAATCCGTATCCCTGTTCATATGGTAGAAACTATCAATAAAGTTAAAAAAGTACAGTCCCAGCTGCTGCATAAAAACGGTCAGGAACCAAGCGTTGAAGACCTGGCTGCTGAACTGGACATGCCACAGGATAAAGTGCGCGAAATTCTGAAAGTTGCACAGGAACCAATCTCTCTGGAAAGCCCAATCGGTGAAGAAGAAGACAGCCATCTGGGCGACTTTATCCCAGACTATGATGCACCTGTTCCAGAAGAAGCAGCAACACATACACTGCTGAAAGAACAGCTGAACGAAGTTCTGGCAACTCTCACTCCAAGGGAAGCAAAAGTTCTTTCCCTGCGTTTTGGTATCGAAGACGGCCGTCCAAGAACACTGGAAGAAGTAGGTAAAGAATTCAACGTTACACGTGAACGTATCAGACAGATTGAAGCAAAAGCCCTGCGCAAACTGCGCCACCCAAGCAGAAACAAAAAGCTCAAAGACTTCCTTGACTAATTCTGTCTTGTCTTTGAGATGTACGACAAAGGTTATTTCAGGAGAATACTATGCATATTACACAGGAAACTGATTACGCAATCAGAATTGTATACTGCCTTGCAAATGCAGACGGCAGAAAAGACGCCCGTGCCATCAGCGAAGAAATGGGCGTTACCCTGCGTTTTTCCCTTAAAATTCTGCATAAACTGGTGCAGAGCGGCATTGTAAAATCTTATAAAGGCTCTAAAGGCGGTTATGAACTGGCACGCCCTGCAGCTGAAATCAATATGAAACAGGTTATCGAAGCTATCGAAGGTACATTTGCCCTTGCCAAATGCGTATTGCAGCCAGGGTATGACTGCGCCTGGAAAACACCTGGTCTGTGTACATTCCGTATGGAATTTGCACGCATTGGCCAGTATGTAAACGAAGAACTGGAAAAAGTAACTTTTGACAAGCTGTAATTATCTATATTCAGTATCGGCACCCCGGTGGATTTTATTCTGCCGGGGTGTTTTATTTGTGGTTATATTATCAAAGCTGTGTAAAATTCATATTTAATTTTTCGGCAGCTTGTAGTATAATTAAAATCGGATTAAAAGGGAGGTAACTCTTATGAAAAAGCAACATTGGCCAGGTGGTGCAATGCTGGGCCCTGTGCCGCCGGCACTTGTCAGCTGTGGTACAGTGGATAAACCAAATGCACTGACAGTCGCGTGGACAGGTATTCTCAACACCATTCCGCCTAAAACATACATCAGTGTTCGTCCTGAAAGATATTCGTACAATCTTATAAAGGAAAGTGGCGAATTTGTAATCAATCTTCCAACTGAAAAAATAGTAAGGGCAGTAGACTACTGCGGTTGCCGCACTGGCGCCAAGGAAGACAAACTGGCAAAATGCAATCTGACAGTGTCCCCAAGCGTGAAAATTTCTGCACCTATGGTGGACCAGAGTCCTGTAAATCTGGAATGTAAAGTTACAGATATTGTAAAACTGGGTAGTCACGATATGTTTATTGCAGATATTGTGGGGGTAAACGTAGACGAAAGCCTGCTGGATGAAAAAGGCAAACTTCACCTGTCAAAGGCAGGTCTGTGTGCCTATGCCCACGGTGAATATTTTGCACTGGGCAAGCAAATAGGTGATTTTGGTTTCAGCGTAAGAAGAAAAAGTGTGCAG
>JAFZDX010000095.1 GCA_017560985.1 Oscillospiraceae bacterium | reverse complement strand
GTGCGGCGAATTGACACTTCCACACAGAGTTTGCAAATCTTGCGGTTATTACAAAGGCAAAGCTGTTATCAAAAAAGAAGCTTAATTCTTTTGTATAATTAAACAGTCAAGGGTAGGTCTTTCCTGCCCTTTATTTTTTTGCTTTATTAAATTATTTGTGGAAAATTCAATAATAATATGGTAAAATATATTGTTAGTGAAGTTTCCATTATTTACACTTAACAGGAGGTATTATGGCAGTTCATATTACAGGTATAGAGCAGGGTACACCAGCTGAAAAATACAATATTTTGCCAGGTGATGAACTTGTTTCCATCAACGGTGAAGAAATATTTGATATGATGGACCTGCAGTTTTATTCCACAGACACACAGTTGGATGTAGTTATCTCCAGAAACGGGGAAAAAATAAATCTTCATATTGAAAAAGAAGACGATTATACACCTCTGGGCCTTGAATTCCAGACATATCTCATCGACAAACAGCATTCCTGCAAAAACAAGTGCATTTTCTGTTTTGTTGACCAGCTGCCAAAAGGTCTGCGTAAAGATATGTATTTCAAAGATGATGACGAAAGACTGTCCTACCTTTTCGGCAACTATATTACACTTACAAACCTTTCACGCCGTGAAATAGACAGAATAAAGAAGATGAGAATATCACCTATCAATATTTCTGTTCATGCCACAGACCCTGACGTGCGCACATTTATGATGAAAAACCCACGTTCTGCAGAAATCAATGATATAATGCAGGAATTTGCAGATGCAGACATTACAATGAACACACAGATTGTTCTTTGTAAAGGGGTTAATGATGAACAGGTGCTGAAAAATTCCATTGAAAAATTGCAGAGCCTGTATCCACAGGTGGCCAGCTGTTCAATAGTTCCTGTTGGCGTAACACGTTACCGTGATGGTCTTGCACCGGTGGAAACTTTCTCAAAGGAAGACTGTCGCCACGTTATAGAACAGGTAAATCAGTGGACAGAAGAATTTTACAAAGAACACGGTGAAAGACTTGTGTATCTTTCAGACGAATTCTTCCTGCGCGCCCAGCTTCCGATTCCTGAAACAGAATATTATGGCTCATTCCCACAGATAGAAAATGGTGTGGGTATGGTGCGTACTTTCATGGACAGCTTTGACGAAGAAATCAAATGGTATGAATGTTTGCAGGAAACTGTAAAGGCAGATATTGTCACAGGCGAAGCAATGTATCCTGTACTTTGCTCTGTAATTGAAAAGGCAAAGAAAACAGCAGGTGACAAACTTAATATTACAGTCCATAAAATCAAAAACAATTTCTTTGGCGGTAATGTATGGGTTACCGGTCTTATCACCGCCACAGATATAATAGACCAGTTGCAGGGCAAACTTACTTCTGACAGACTTCTCCTTTGCAATGATATGCTGAGAAGTGAACAGGATATGTTCCTTGACAACAAAACCCCGGCAGATATTGAAAATGCCCTGGGGGTAAAAACAGAGTTTTATCCTAACGATGGCTACCAGTTAGCCCAACAGCTGTTAGGTACTGAATTTTAATCACATACAAGGAGGTATAATATGGCAAAACCAATGATTGCTATAGTGGGCAGACCAAATGTTGGTAAAAGTACACTGTTCAATAAAATAATTGGCACAAGAATCAGCATAGTAGAAGATACCCCTGGTGTAACACGTGACAGAATTTACGCCGAAGGCGAATGGCTGGACAAAAAGTTTACACTGGTAGACACAGGCGGTATTGAACCAAAAGACAATAATACAATTCTTAAACATATCAAAGACCAGGCACAGATTGCTATCGACACAGCAGATGTAATTCTGTTTGTTACAGACATCCGCAGCGGTGTAACAGCAAACGACTATGATGTTGCCACAATGCTGCTGAAAAGCGGCAAGCCAACAGTTCTGGTGGTAAATAAATGCGATACTATCGGTAATGTACCAGATGATATCTATGATTTCTATTCACTGGGCCTGGGTGAACCTTTCCCTGTTTCATCTGTTCACGGCCACGGTACAGGTGATATTCTGGATGAATGTTTCAAATACATCACATATTCAGAAGAAACTGATGACGAAGATGAAAGAATTTCTGTTGCAGTTATCGGCAGACCAAATGTTGGCAAATCCAGTCTGGTAAACAAAATCCTGGGTCAGCAGAGAATGATTGTCCGCGATGAAAGCGGTACAACACGTGATGCTGTTGACAGCTATATCGAAAACAAACACGGCAAATTCATTTTTACAGATACAGCAGGTATGCGCAAACGCGGCAATGTGGATGAAGGTGTTGAAAGATATTCCGTTATCCGTGCACTGGCAGCAGTAGACCGCAGTAAAGTATGTGTAATTATGATTGACGGTACTGTTGGTTTTACAGAACAGGATTCCAAAATTGCCGGCTATGCCCACGAACAGGGCAAAGCCTGTATCATCGCTGTAAACAAATGGGATGCAGTTGAAAAAGATGATAAAACAATGGAAATAATGAGAAAAGAGCTTATGGAACATTTCAAATTTATGTCCTATGCACCTATTATCTTTATTTCTGCACAGACAGGTCAGCGTCTGGACAAACTTTTTGAACTTATCAAATTTGTTGATGACCAGAACGCCTTCAGAACAACAACAGGTGTTCTCAATGATATTCTGGCACGCGCTGTTGCCCGTGTACAGCCACCATCAGATAAAGGCAAACGTCTGAAAATCTACTATATGACACAGATTTCCACACGTCCACCTACATTTGTTGCTTTCTGTAACAGTAAAGAACTGTTCCATTTCTCTTACCAGAGATATATCGAAAACCAGATCCGTGAAGTATTTGGTCTTGAAGGCACACCAATCAGACTTATTATCCGTGAAAGAGGAGAATAATATATGCTTTACCTGAAGTTAGCTTTAATATTTCTTATCGGCTATCTCCTTGGTTCCATCAGTTTTGCCGTTGTTATCAGCAAAGGTATTTATAAACAGGATATCCGCAATTTCGGTTCAGGCAATGCTGGTATGACAAATGTACTGCGTACATTTGGCAAGAAAGCTGCAGCTGCAACTTTTGCAGGGGATTTTCTTAAAGGTACATTTTCAGTTGTAGTCGCAAAGGCGATTATGAACACTGTTCAGTCAGCACCTGCCCCAGGTGTGGATTTCTATAAAGACCTTGCAATATATATCGTTGTGTCCGGTGCACTGCTGGGCCATCTGAAACCTGTTTTCTTCGGCTTTAAAGGTGGCAAAGGTATCAGTGTTGCTTTCGGTGCAATGATGGCGGCTACACCGCCTATTACACTGGCAGCCTTTGGCGTATGGTGTGTAACTGTTATCCTTACAAAATATGTGTCACTGGCTTCTATTCTTGCAGTGGCCGGATATACAGTGTTTACTTTCATCAGCTTTTACATTTCAGGCACATACTCCATTCCTCACGGTGTTGCGGCGGTAATACTTCCAGCTGTAATCATCTATGCCCACCGTTCCAATATCAAGCGCCTTATGGCAGGTACAGAACGTAAAATCGGCGAAAAAGCAAAATAATAAATACAGTCCGTTGCATTGAAAAATGCAACGGATTTTTTGTTTTGTATATTTTTTGAAATACTGCAAATACTGTTATTAAATTTATATGAAAGGAAATTTGTATGAAAAACATAACAGAAAAAGAACTCTCTGCATATAACGAATTGCTTACACAGGAAAAAGCAGCGGTAGACAAGTTCAATTATTACGCACAGAATTGCAAAGACCCTAACCTGAAAAAGCTGTGTAAAGAAGCTGCACAGCGTCACCAGGAACATTTCAATATCATTTTTGCACAGATACAGTAGGAGGAACTATGCCTTACGATGACAAGACAATGATGACGGATATGCTGTCTACACAGAAGTTTATTGCGTCTAATTACAACAACTACGCCGGTGAAATCTCAACAAAACAGGCAAAAAACAAACTGATGAAAATACTCAGTGAAGAACACGACATACAGTTTAAAATATTTGAAAATATGCAGTCAAAAGGCTGGTATGAAGTTACTGCCGCACCACAGGCAAAGGTGGACCGGGCGGTACAGACACACATTTCATCAGCAACAAACCTGAAAAAACCAGCAGAAAAAACACCGAAAAAACCAACAAAGGCAACAAAGAAAACAAAATAGAATATTTACAGGCAGGCTTTAGTTTTATTTGAAGTCTGCCTTTTGTGTATAATGACGAAGTTTAGAAAATAGAAAAATTAGGCTGAAAAAGATGTTTTGTGTAAGATATAGATACAAATGTATCTATATAAAATACAAAATCACTGTAAAAGCTGACAAAACTGTTAATTTTTTAACTATAAATTAGGTTACAATGCCAAACTTTGATAAAAATATCACATAGTTGTTGAATTTTGTAGTCAATTTGTACTATAATGATGACATTATATTGATGGGGGAGGATATTTAATATGTCTTCAAAAGAAAAAATTATTAATTTGGTTGAATCCAAAAAAGATTTCTTTGCAAAAGTAAATGATGATGTGTGGGCTACACCTGAACTTGGTTTCCTTGAATTCGAATCAGCTAAAACACTTATGAAAGCTCTTGATGATCAGGGATTCAAAGTAGAAAAAGGTCTTGCAGGTATTGAAACTGCATTCAAAGGTACTTGGGGCAGCGGCAAACCTGTTATCTCTTTCCTTGGTGAATTTGACGCTCTGCCATCACTCAGCCAGGAAGCATCCTGCAATGTGAAAAAACCGGTTGAAGAAGGTGGCAACGGTCACGGTTGTGGTCACTGCAATCTTGGTGCAGGTTCTATGGCTGCTGCAACAGCGCTGAAAGAATATATGGAAGAGAACAATCTTCCTGGTACAGTTGTATACTTTGGCTGTCCAGCTGAAGAATCAGGCTGCGGCAAAACATTTATGGCAAGAGAAGGCGTATTTGATGATGTAGATATCGCTCTCACATGGCATCCAGGTTCAACAAACTCTGTTTGGGGTATGTCATCACTGGCAAATATCGTTGTATTCTTCCATTTCAAAGGTGTTACAGCACACGCTGCTGCAGTTCCACATCTGGGCCGTTCAGCACTTGACGCCGCAGAACTTATGAACGTTGGTGTGAACTTCCTGCGTGAACACGTTATTCCAGAAGCAAGAATGCACTATGCATTTACAGAAGTTGGCGGTGGCGCACCAAACGTTGTACAGGACAGAGCAACTGTTCTCTACTACATCCGCGCACCAAAAACTGAACAGGTTATGGATATCTTCCCAAGAGTTGTTAAATGTGCAGAAGGCGCTGCTCATATGACAGAAACAGAACTTACAGTTGAAATCAAAACAGCTCTTTCCGACTACATTCCTAACGATGTTGTTTCCAGAGCAATGAGCGATGCAATGCTGGAAATCGGTCCTATCGAATTCTCCGACGAAGCCAAAGCATTTGCAAAAGAAATGTACAAATCACTTACAGAAGCTGATCTTAAATCCGGTATCGGCTCACTGGCAGGCAATATGCCAATGGAAGAAGCAGTTAAACGCGTACACGAAGCTATCATTCCTGACGTATTCCCATACAAACGCCTCAACTACGCTATGCCTGGTTCCACAGACGTTGGTGACGTTTCCTACGTAGTACCTACAGCACAGCTTTCAGCAGCAACAGCTATCATCGGTACACCTGGTCACTCCTGGCAGCAGACAGCACAGTCCAAATCTGTTCTGGCTCACGAAGGTACAAACTATGCAGCAAAAGTTATGGCTCTCACAGGTGTAAAATTCCTTGAAAACCCAGAACTTATTGTTAAAGCAAGAGAAGAACTCAATGCTGTAACAGGCGGCGTTTACAACTGCCCAATTCCTAAAGATGTAAAACCACAGCCTTAATAATAAACAGGTTTTACGCATATAATTGTTATATTCCGGCCACCTGTGCTTGTGGCCGGCTATAAAATAAAAGAAGTATATTTTATAAAGGAGAAAAAATATGGCTACATATCTCGAAATGGCCAACAGCCCATTACTTTATGGTCTGGTTATGGCAGGTCTTGGTTTCGTTGCACTTCTGTGTGTTATTTTCTATCGCAAAACATATAAACGTGCTATTGAACTGGGCTTCTCAAAAGAAACTCTGAAAGCAATTCAGAAAAACACACTTTCCCTGACAGTTGTTCCTTCCTTCTCAATTGTTATCGGTCTTATCACACTTTCTACAGTTATCGGTACACCTTGGGCTTGGTTCCGTCTGTCCGTTGTTGGTGCTGTTACTTACGAACTTATCGCAGCACAGATGGCAACAGCAGCTCTGGGCTTTACAGAAATGACAGCAGCTATGTCTTCTGACGGTGCTACATTCGGCGCAGTTATGTTCGTTATGTCAATGGGTATCATCGCTGGTATCATTATCAACGCATTTATCGGTAAATCCCTTACAACATCCATGGCAAAAGCCGGTGGTAAAAAAGGCGGTTTCGGTCCTATTATGAACGGTTGTTTCATGCTGGCTCTTATGGGGGTTATGCTTCCATTCCAGGCATTCAACGGTCTGGCTTACATTATGGTTATGGTAACATCTGCTCTTATCACTCTGCTTATCGGCGTTATTATGCAGAAAACAGGCTGGAAATGGCTTGGTGAATTCTCAATGGCATTTACACTTATCCTTGGTATGGCATCAGCCCTGCTGTGGACAGCAATATTTTAAGTAGGAGGTACTAATAATGAAAGACGATAAAAAATATATTGACAGTATTCATAATTTAGGTCGTTTAGGCAGCTTTATTGCTGTATGTTTTATGATGGGTATTCCTGCTGTTATGTGTACAGTTTATGATGCATGGCCATCAATGTCCACAGTTATCCAGGCAGGCGGCGGTCTTCTGGCTATGTTCGTTCCATCTGCTTTTTCTGAAGTTATCAGCTACGCACCAATCCTTGGTTCAGCTTCTTACATCACATTTATCACAGGTAACGTTATGAACCTTAAACTGCCTGTTGCTATTTCTGCACAGCAGATCGCAGGCGTTGAAGCCAATACACCTGAATCCGATGCTATTTCTACAATGGCTATCGCACTTTCCTCACTGGAAACAATCGCTATCATCGCAGTTGGCGTTCTTATGCTGAAACCTTTGCAGCCAGTTCTCACACTGCCAGCAGTTTCAACATGTACAGCCTATATGGTTCCTGCACTGATGGGTGGTCTGATGCTGGGTGTATTCAAACAGTCCGGTAAAGTTAGAATCAAAAACAAAATGCTGGTTGCAGTTGCTCCTATCACAATGTCTATCCTGGGCCTTATCTTTATCGAAGGCTTCACAAGCAAACAGGGCTTTGCAATCCTTGGTGCTATTCCTCTCACACTTGCTTTTGCATTCATCCTGTGGAAAAAAGGTATTGTTAAACAGGTTATGATTGATGAAAACGGTGTTGAACACGATATGGAATAAAAATTACATAATAAAAAGCTGTGGAGAAATCCACAGCTTTTTTATATGTTCTCTATTTCACAATTTTCCAGACCAAACTCAATAAACATAGATATCAGTTCGTTACGACTGTAACCTGTTTGGGAAGAAATTTTTTCCAATTCATCTACAAGGCCATCTTTTATTCTAATGGAAAACACCTTGTGTCCATCTTCACCTTTTGGGCTTTTAGGTTTAATTACTAATTTTTTCTGTTCATTCGCCATAATATCAACCCTCCAATTAACATAAATTTTATATTTGTCTATTGTTGGTTGATATGTTATAATATATGTTATATAAATGTGTTATAAATATATGTTATAAAAACAACGACATGGGGCGTAAAATGGCTGGAAATAAAAATTTAAAAAAAGCAAAAGATGCGAAAAAAGACGAGTTTTACACTCAATTAACCGATATTGAGAAAGAAATGAAATATTATAAGGAATATTTCAAAAATAAAACAGTATTTTGTAATTGTGATGACCCTTATGAAAGTAATTTTTTTAAATATTTTGCACTTAATTTTAATCAGTTAGGTTTGAAAAAACTGATTACCACTTGTTATGCAGGTTCACCTATAACATATACACAGCTTTCTTTTGAAGGAATGGCTGAAAAGTCGGTGTATATTGGCACAGAAAGAAAACCATATAAAATAGAGATAAACGAGGTTACCGACTTAAACAATGACGGTGCAGTAGATTTATCAGATGTGGAGTATCTTATAAAAAACAAAAAGAATATTCTTACTTTGCTAAAAGGGAATGGCGATTTTCGCAGTGAAGAATGTGTTGAGCTGTTAAAAGAAGCGGATATTGTCTGCACAAACCCACCATTTTCCTTGTTTAGAGAATATGTTGCACAACTGGTAGAATACAACAAGAAATTTATTATTATTGGTAATATTAATGCTATTCACTATAAAGAAATTTTTTCATTAATACGAGATAATAAATTATGGTTAGGTATAAGCATGAATAGTAGTAATAGGTATTTTCAAGTTCCAGATAGTTATCCACTTACTGAAAAAACTGGCAAAATTGAAAATGGTAAAAAATATGCTTTTGTAAAAGGTTGTCTTTGGTTTACTAATGTGGACAATCAGCAAAGACATGAAGATTTAATAATGTACAAAAAATATACACCAGAGGAGTATCCGCAGTATCAAAATTATGATGCGATTAATGTAAATGATGTTAATAGTATACCATCTGATTATTTTGGGAAAATTGGTGTTCCAGATAGCTTTTTAAGAAAATATAATCCAGAACAATTTGAAATTATTGGATTAGGAAATGGAGATTTAGCTAAAGAGATAGGAGTTACAAAAAATTATCGAGGAAGAACAGATGTAGCTCTTTTAGATAAAAATGGTATACCTAAATGTCCATACTCAAGAATTATAATTCAAAGGAAACGCTGATATGGAAATTAAACTTAAAGAAATTACAATAAGAGAACTTACAAAAAATTACATAGACAATGCAGAAAATGGCGTCACAGGCTATGACGGTAGGCTGAATATCCGCCCAGCATATCAGCGAGAATTTATTTATAAAGACAAACAGAGAGATGAAGTAATCAAATCTGTAATGAAAAAATTTCCTTTAAATGTTATGTATTGGGTTGTTTCTGACGATGGCAATTACGAACTACTGGACGGACAGCAAAGAACAATTTCTATATGCCAATATGTAAACGGTGATTTTTCCATCAATGCCCGTGGTTTTTCCAATCTTACAAAAACAGAGCAGGACGAAATATTAGACTACAAACTTATGGTGTATATCTGTGAAGGAACAGCTAAAGAAAAACTGGATTGGTTTGATATAATAAACATAGCTGGTGAAAAACTGACAGCACAGGAAAGAAGAAATGCTATTTATACAGGGCAGTGGGTGACAGAAGCAAAAAAATACTTCAGCAAAAACAACTGCCCAGCTTATGGCATAGCAGACAAATACTTATCTGGCTCACCTATAAGACAGGAGTATCTTGAAACTGCTATACATTGGATAGCTTCGTCAAAAAATATGGAACTTAATGAATATATGGCTTTGCACCAGCATGACACCAACTGCAATGAATTGTGGCTGTATTTTCAGTCTGTTATAAACTGGGTGAAAGCTACTTTCCCAGTGTACAGAAAAGAAATGAAATCTGTTCAATGGGGGTTACTCTACAATAAATATAAAGATGTAGTCTGTGACCCGACAGCTTTTGAGGATAAAATCAAAGAACTTATGGAAGATGACGAAGTGCAGAAATCATCTGGCATATATGAGTATCTTTTTGATGGCGACGAAAAACATCTTGGTCTGCGAAGTTTCACACCAAAACAAAAAAGAATTGCTTATGAGAAACAAAAGGGAATATGCCCTATATGTAAAAAGCATTATGACATCAATGATATGGAAGGTGACCATATAGACCCTTGGAGTCAAGGTGGTAAAACAGTGCAGGAAAACTGCCAGATGCTCTGCAAACCCTGCAACAGAAGAAAATCTGCAAAATAATATAATATCACCTCTCTTGGCAAGTCCGAGGATTACTATTTACTAATATCTATATTAGAACAGTAATCGTGTTGACATACTATAATATAAATGTTATATTACAAAAGTTAAGATATGTGTATCAGAAATACTGATGGCACATATCTTTTGTTTAGTTTTCAACAGGAGGTTTAATATATGTTAAAAGATCATTTTCTTTTTGAAAAAGACTTTTTCAAAACGGTTTTTGCCATAACACTGCCTATTGCAATGCAGAATGTTATCAGCTTTGGTGTAAATGCTATGGACAGCATTATGCTGGGTTCATTGGGTGACATTGCTGTTTCCGGTGCAAACCTGGGTGGACAGCCGTTTTTCCTTATGTCTATGGCAGGCTTTGGTCTGGCAGGCGGTGGCAATGTACTTATTTCACAGTATTGGGGCAAAGGCGATAAAGAAGTTATCCGCAAGGTAATGCGTATCTCTATGCTGGCGGTTACTGTTATTGCGCTGGTTGCAAGCATCATCTGTTTCTTCTTTCCTTATCAGGTTATGAGCCTTTACACACACGAAGCAGAAGTACAGGCGGCGGCAGCGGGCTATCTGAAAGTTATTTCCATCGGTTTTGTTTTCTATGCCATAGCCAACAACTATATGTCCAGCCTCCGTGCAGTAGAAAATGTAAAAATGTCCACAGTGGTTTACTGTATGTCATTTTTTGTAAACGTTTTCTTTAACTATGCCTTTATTTTCGGTAAATTCGGTGCGCCTGAAATGGGTGTTGTGGGTGCTGCTATGGGTACACTGATAGCACGTATCTTTGAATTTATCTGTATTGCAGTTTATATGTACTTTATGGAAAAGAAAATAGAGTACAAAATGCACTGTATGTTCAAAGTGGATTCAGCCCTTATTCCGGACTTTGTACGTCACGCACTGCCGGTAGTAGGCAACGAAATGATATGGGGTCTGGGTGCTACAGTTACCAGTATGATTATGGGCCGTATCGGTTCTACATTTGTTGCTGCAAACAGCATCACAAACGTTATTGCCCAGCTGGCACAGGTGTTTATCTTCGGTATTTCCAACGCAGCTGCTGTTGTGTGCGGTAAAACCATTGGTGAAGGTAAACGCGACCGCGCCCAGAAAACAGCAAACACATTGCTGCTTATGGCAGTTGGCTTTGGCCTTATCAGTTCAGCAATCATTCTGATATTGCGCACACCATTCCTGTCTATTTACGATATTACAGCCGAGGCAAAAGCATCTGCTTACGGTATGATGATGGTGCTGGCATTTACACAGCCTGTAATGGCTATTGACGTTATCAGCATTGTTGGTATTCTTCGTGGCGGCGGGGATACAAAACTGGGTCTGGCCCTTGATGGCTGCGGTATGTGGCTGTGTAACATTCCTATGGGAATTCTTACAGGCCTTATTCTCAAAATTCCACCACGGCTTATATTCCTGGCTATGAGAAGTGACTCTTTTATCAAAATTTTTATAGAGATTAAAAGAATTACCAGCGGTGTATGGATCAGAACTGTTACCAGGGATGACATTTAAAATGAATATTAAAGCAGTCTTTACAGCAGTAAAGGCTGCTTTTTTGCATATTTATGTTATTTTTGTGCAACATTGTATAAAAACAGTTTGACAGTTTAAAATATTTTGTATATAATTTAAATTGTAAAATAATACGAAAATGGTACAAGCATGCATAATATATCACTAAAACATATTGAAAGCGCCCGCAGTGGCGATGCAAAAGATATCCAGCGTATTTTTGACGCTTTCAAACCCAGTGTATATTCTTGTGCCGCTAAACTGCGCAGCGAAAGTTTCGACTTTGAAGATGCAGTTCAGGAAGGTAATATAGGTTTATTCAAAGCTATTTTAAGCTATCGTGAAAACAAAGGTGCTTCCTTTACAACCTACGCTAAAAAATGTATTTTGAACAATATGTTATCTGCAAGACAGGCAGCAACAGCCCAGAAACACGCTTTGCTGACAAATGCCTTGCCTCTTGACGAAAGTATTCTTTTGCCCAGTTTTGAAACTGATTTTATAAACAGGGAACAAAACAGGGAATTTATCAGGATTGCCAGACAGAAATTGTCTGATTACGAATTTCTGGTTTTCAGCCTTTATACAATGCAATATTCCTACAGGGAGATAGCTGATATTACAGGCAAAAGCGAGAAATCAGTAAACAATGCTATCCAGAGAATTCATAACAAACTTCGTAAATAGGCAGAAATGCTTATTATATCCAGGCGCGTCTTTAAGCGTAATTGACCATTGGTTTAAATTCACTCCTGGCTTCACTACATTTTTTATTCAAAGGAGAAAACACCAATGTATCAGGACAAAACTTTAGTATGTAAAGACTGCGGCAAAGAATTTGTTTTCACAGCAGGCGAACAGGAATTCTACGCTGAAAAAGGTTTTACAAACGAACCACAGCGTTGCAAACCTTGCCGTGATGCAAGAAAAAACCAGACTAAAGGTACAAAAGAATACTTTACAACAGTTTGCGCAAACTGCGGTAAAGAAGCAAGAGTACCTTTCAAACCAAGAGAAGACAGACCAGTTCTCTGCAGCGATTGCTTTGCAGCAAAACAGGCTGAATAATTAAACAACAAATTACACCACCCAGCAGGGTGGTGTTTTTGATTTATGGTATATTTTTAAAATACTTTCCAATAATACTCCTGCCAGATATTGACTTTTGAATACATAAATAGTATTATACTCTTGTTTATATAATATTAAATACCATATATTAAAATATAAAATATCTCAAAAAGGAATAATCAAAATGAAAAAATATTATATCGTAACAGAAACGGGTGGAGATCTGATGCAGGCAGATATCGAAAGATATGATGTAGAAGTGGTGCCTATGCATGTACAGATGGAAGGCGAAAGCCGTGATGACGGTGCATTTCCAGTAACTGAAATTTTTGAAAGTTACAGACGTACAAAAGTCCTGCCAAAAACCAGTGCTACAAACCCTCATGAATATAAAGAAACATTTGACAGAATTATGGCCCAAAATCCAGATGCCCAGATTATACACCTGGCCTATTCTGCCATTACAACTGCATCATATCACAATGCTGTCCTTGCCTCAAATGATATGAATAACGTAATTCATATTGATACAAAACAGGTTTCCGGTGGTCTGCGCGCTATTGTTGTGAAAATGGCAAAGTTTATTGAAGATAATCCTGACGTAACACCACAGCAACTGAAAAACTATGGTGAAATCCTGGCACGGAAATGCAAGTTTGCCTTTTTCCCGGGTGACCTGGAATATCTGAAAGCAGGTGGCAGGGTGTCAAATGCTGCATATCTGGTGGCAAGTATGCTGAACCTGAAACCTCTTATCGAAATGATAGACGGCAAACTGGTTGGTACAAAAAAATACCGCGGCAGCAATGACAGGGTTTTTGTAAAATTTCTTGATGAATATCTGGCGCACAACAGCTTTGAAAAAGATTCATTTTTTATGGTTTATTCACCTGGTCTGGCTGATACAGTAAAAAAACAGCTGGAAACAGTGGCAGCAAAACACGGCTATAAAGAAATTACTTGGGTTCCAACAGGCTGTGTAATTGCTACCCACGCAGGCCCAGGTGCTTTTGGTGTAGGCGGTTTTAAAGAAAAATAAGCACACTGTTTTATCAAATAAAACAAAAGGGGACGATGCTTACATCGTCCCTCTTTTGGCATTGCATTTATTTCTGTGTTTCAAACAGTTTTGGTGCGGCTGATACCACCAGACAACCGGCAATAGCTGTCAGCACCAGTTCAGGTCCCATATAGCTGGCGTTATACAGGAAACTGTACATCCATACAGACATTCCTTCGGCCCATTCGTAATAACTCTGGTAACTGCCCCACAGCAGTGCGCCAGACAGAAAACTGCAGATAAATCTCATAAACATTACAGCACTGATGCCTGTAAATACGGCAGCGGTTCTGTTTTTTATTGGCTTGGATATACCGCTGGCCAATCCCAGACAGCTGAATGCCACCAGATAGTCCAGCATCACACAGGCGATAATTGCCCCTATTGTACCTGCAGGTGGTGCATACCAGCCTGTAAGCATCTGTAATAAACCATTGGCAAAACCGGCCAGCAAACCCCATTTTACACCGTGGCGATAGGAAATAAGTATAAAAGGCAGGCTGGAAACCAGTGTTACACTGCCGCCGTATGGCATCTGCCATACTTTAATCTGTGCCAGTACAGTGCCCAGCGCAATCATCAGGGCGCACTCCACCATAGCACGAGTGTTTGTTCTTTTCATAATTTTACTCCTTTTAAATTTTGTTTTCCCGGCCGGGGAATAGTCGACCATAAAAACAAAATCCTTACAGCTTGCTGTAAGGAGAGCCATATATACAAAAAAACTCCCTCACAATATTGTGGGGGAGTGTAATCGCAATATGAAAAACTCCCTCCGTCGGCATTATCCGAATCAGGTATAGGGTATAATCTCAGCCACTGGGCACCCCTGTTTTTATGTTCTGTTTGAATAATAGCACTATATTTATTTTTTGTCAACAATGGCGCAGATATATTGCGGTGCATTTTTATTTATGCTATATTTTTGTTAGAAGAAAAGGATGTGGATATATGATTAATGAATTCCGACAGATGAAACCTTATCTGGAAAAAGCAAAAATAGGCAGTTTTTTGATAATACCGCTGAAATACGACAAAAATCAGTTTAATTTTGACTGGCTTTCGCAAAATGCACAGCTTGCACCATTTGAAACAATGGACATAAATGAATCTGTAAAGCAGATTTTCAACGGTAAAGACAGAACAAACGTGCTGTCACGTTTTAAATTAGATGCCGAAACAGTACACAGACAGTTGCTGAATGGAAAAACTGCAGATTATTTCTATGCCTGCGAAAAAGGCAATGAAGATTTTACTGAAATGCAGAAATTTACAATTCATTCTGCGGAGATTTATATTTTCCACACACAAGTGGCTTTTTTGTCTCTGGAAATCAGATTTTCCCGCATGGCTTTGCTGGATACTATAGTGAATCTGGGGTATGTAGACAGCAATGTGGAATATTTTTATAATGACCAGGATGGAACACTGCATAAATTTGATTTTGAAGCGGGCATCGTTTCGTTATGTCACAAATCAAATCTTCAGCTGTTTTTTGAAACCAAGGCTTCAGTTTTTCTTGAAGGATATACATACACTACTGCCGTTGTGGAAAAGCGCTTTGAAAATATGGAAACAATACGCCGCATAGCCTTTAACCTGCATCTTATGGTTGAGCCGGAAATGGAAGTGGAAGATGATTCTGAAGAAGATGTGAATTTTACTTATGCTGTAAAAGATCAGACTATTGGTTCTTATCGCTGGGGTTGCTGTGTAACCAGCCAGACTATTTCATATATTGTTGCCGACAGTGATATGGATATATCGGGAGAAATCGCCCGGCAGGCGGAAAATGGTCTGCCAGTGGTACTGCTGGCTCTTTATCAGAAATATACCTGCCTGCGATTTAAAGAACTTATTTCCATTGCCGACAAAAAGAAAAGCAAACGACTGAAAGCATTGAAACGTCAATTACTGGAGTTTCAGGCATATGGTACTATTACACCGGCAAATATATCCCGCTGGAATAATGTTCGACGGACCTACCGCTATATTCTGCAGGCAAATGCAGTCAGCGAAGCAGTAGAGGATATTTCAGTTACCTTGAATCTTCTTACAGAACAGCAGAAAGAGATTGAAACAGCTAAATCAGATGCAATTATGGGGCTGATAACCCTATTCAGTATCGTTTCAATACCTACATCCATTATCGGTTTCGTAGATGTGCTTATGGGCGGTAACAGTATGAATATTATCACTGCTGTGGTTTCTCTGGTGTCAGTTGTGTTTGTGATTATCCTTATGTTACTGTATAAAGAAAGAACATAGAAACAAATAGTTTTACTTAAATAAAAAGCAAGATGTTTTTATAACATCTTGCTTTTAAATTATGCATTAATTATATGTAGTAACAGTGTAACCGATACCAACGAACATACAAGTTCTCGCTGTAACCGATTTGTGTTTATTTCTTAATTTGTTTTTAATAATTTTTGTGTTATAGTTGTATCAGGTGATTAATATGAAAAAAACTATAAAGGTGCTTTTGCTTTCAACGTTTCTTTTAAGTATATGCACCATTTCTGCTTTTGCAGATATGGGGTCAAAACCCAGAGTACAGATAGATATAAAAAATCCACCACAGGAAAAGTATTATCTTGATTTGCTTCATCAGTATGACAATCCGGATTATTCCGGAAATACTGTATGGGTTGATGACCCTATGTTCACAGTATTGGCTAACTATAATGATAACGGCTGGGTTCCTGCTTTATCACAGGGGACATCAATGCCTATATGGGGAAATCTGGAACCTGATGAAAATGGCAGGCATATTTTGGGCTATTTCGGTGTACCCGATGAGTTTAAAATAATCATAGTAACCGAAAGCGGTCAGATAAAAGTTTCAAATACAATCAAAAGAAAAACAATGGAAGTGGCGCTGACTCTGGATTACAGCGATATGTCATATACCACACAGCCTATGTGGATTGCTGTTGTTGTGCAGTTCTTTTCAACCTGGTCTATAACATTGGTCATTGAATTTGTTGTAAT
>JAFZDX010000094.1 GCA_017560985.1 Oscillospiraceae bacterium | reverse complement strand
CCTTCTTCGATAAACCATTTGTAGGAGTTCTTTTGAACTTCCAGCAGGTTTGGCATTTCCAGAACTTCGTTGATTTTGGCAAAGTTCATACGCTCGTTTGTGCCAAGCATGGTAGGTTTTACAATCGCCATGTGTTTCTAATCTCCTTCATAAATATTATTTGCTAATAGGTATAAAGGCAACGGTAACCGCATTTTATCGCAGAACAGAATTACTTCATTGAGTAAAATACGATAACCAGAATACAAAAACTTTCATTTTTGTACCTCTTTTTACAACTTTTCTGCACAGAATTACTACAAAAAACTTGTAAAAAAACAGATTTAATTGCCAATGCCAATAAAACTTTGTACAATAAGTAGATTTTTTAGCAGAAATTTCTGTTTTTTGACTAAAATTTCAGGAAAAATCTGCAAAATCGGCGCAAGTAGCCATTATTGTGCATTATAAAATTATAGCCTTATTTTGTCAAAATGTCAATAGTGCTCTGATACTTTTATAAAATAATGCTTGACAAAAAATAAACGGGTGTTTCAAGACAGTTTCCTATACAAAAAACAGGCTTCTTCATAAAGAAAAAGCCTGTTTTATTGTTAGTCAAGTATTTGAACAGGAATGGTTTCGGTGACCTGTGTAAACACTTCTTTGCGTTGATCCCAGTCATATCCTCTTAAATAGCCAGCCCATGTAAGACCACCGTCTTCGCTGATTATACTGTAACTTTCAGATGCTACTCTGTATGGCAGATTGCCATTTTCATCAGGCTTTGCATTTCCGGTGTGGCCGGTAAAATATCTTATTTCTATTCTGTTGCCATTAAGTTTCATACAGCAGCTTCTGTAGTCTGTAAAGTATTCCGGATATACCAGAGTGGAAAAATCCAGCCGGTGCCAGGTTTTACCGCCGTCAATGGTTATATTTGCATGGGGTGTTTTATAATTAATTTCTCTGCCTCCATCCGTTACAGTGCCTTTGTCCATCTGTCCCATAATACCAACTTTTTCGTTCAGAAAACGGGTGGCTCTTGGAGCAAACCAGTTAAGATTATCAATTTTGCAGCGTGTCAACTGGCCCAGTTTGACTTCTTCACCTGTGGTATTTATTTTCTGCGCATTGAACCAGACATTATCTTCATCATCTCTCGTGTAGTAGGAAAGAATAGCAAGATCATCGTTCATTTTTTCCCAACCGCCTGCAAGGGTAATCACCTTTTCGTTGTACGGCACATCAAATGTCAGATAGTTGCCACTGTAATCTTTATATTTGTAAGCATAAATATGGCTGAAATCTTCAGCTATATCAGAATTACTGCTATTGAAAACATATGCTATATAACCTGTTGATACATCATCGACTTTATGTACAACACCACGCATGGCATTGTAACTGAAAGAATAACCACGATATTTGCTTTTTCTAATTATATCTGCAACATTATTCGGTGTAACTGGGTCATAAAGATTTGCTTCAATTGGTTCACCGTCATATTGATACCAGCCCCGCTCACACAATACTGCGTTTTCGTGCAGCATACCCTCTATACTGTTTACTTCCGCCAGCTGTTCATAAAAAGTTTTGGGTGCAGATGTAGGGATTATTTCTTCTGCTTTCTGTTCCACTACACAGGCTGTAAAACATATTGCAACAACAGTCATCAGCAAAACAGATACCATTTTTGCAGGCTGTTTATAGCTGAGAATATTTTTTATTCTGCTTTCTGCATCTACTTCTCCAAACAGTACCATCGGGGAAGGCTGTAAATTTTTGTCTGTGGCACAGTTAAGCAGCCGCAGGGAATATTCTTTTTTGTTTCCATCCTGTCTTATCACTGACTCATCGCAGGACATTTCCATATCCCTGCACATAAGCCTGAAAGCCAGCCAAACCAGTGGATTGAACCAATGGATTACAGCTATCATCATACACAGAGGCTTTATAATATGGTCACCACGGCGGATGTGTGTCTGTTCGTGTTTTATTATCCGTTCCAGTGGCAGGTCTGCCATTGAATAAGGAATATAAATTTTCGGTTTTAAAAAGCCATATACCAGTGGTGATGTGATATTGTGTGAAATATAAATATTGTCTTTATATTTTTCTGCACCGGAAAGTTTTACATGAAAATCAACAAGATTTTTCAGAAATATATACAATGCCGTCATCACACCTGATGCCCACACAACAGCCAGCATAGGCATAACTGAATTTTTCACTGTGGAAGGTGGTGTCATACTGTCTTTCGCCGTCACAACATAACTGCCACCCTCTCCGTCATAAACCGGAACAATGCCACTTTCAACTGCTTCATAATATTCCAGTGTATTGGTGTGGTAAAAATCAGCTTCACCTACATAATCATCCATAATGTTATCGTACTGATTAATAAGGCTGTTGTTTACAGTGCCTACTGGCGTAAAAAACCGGTGTGTATCCGGCAATGTTATTTTTACGTTTACCAGTAACCCCAGAAATACAACTGCCCACAAAGCATACGAATATATTTTAGGCTGTTTTCTTATTAAAAAACGCACCCATATTATCAGTGGTATTATTACCATTGCCTTTATGGACAGTGGCAAAAAATACAAAAACAAATCTGTCATTTCCATGCTCCTTTCTGAAAGGACTATTCTTCAAAATCTTCAATCATCTTTCTGATTCTGTCCGCATCTTCTTTTGACAGTTTTTTTCCGTCCATAAACGCAGCTATAAAGCCAGGCAGGCTGCCACCAAAACTGCGGTCTACCACTGAATTTGATTCAAACAGCTGTACGTCTTTTTCTGTTACCAGTGGGATGATTTTTGAATTGTCGTTTTTTACTATTCCCTTTTCACCCAGTCTTTTGAGAACTGTATAAGTGGTACTTTTTTTCCAGCCCATTTTTTCTGCACACAGTTTTACAAGACCGGCACTGGCAAGGGGCTGGTTTTCCCAGACAATTTTCATAAAGCGGTATTCGCTTTCAGCAAGTTTTAAATCTTTCATATGTTCACCTCTGGTCTATTTATGTAGACCTATCTTTTACATTTAGTCTATCATTGTAGACCAGATTTGTCAACAGACGTGACAGAATGTTTATTTTATGTTCATATATTGTTAATAAGGCCTGTGGTTTATTGTTTTACCCAAGTTAATATGGTATGATAGTTACAAATAAACACCCGAGGAAAAAGTTATGAAAGAATCAGTAAAAAAAGCAATTTATGACAGCGGTTTTGAATTTGAAAAGCAGTATGGCGGCTGTGCCCAGTGTACACTGTGCGCACTGAAACCATATCTTGATATTGATGATGCAGTTATTAAATCTGCCACAGACCTGATGGCCGGCGGTGTGCGCAGTGGCAACAGCTGTGGTGCGTTTAATGGCGGGCTGATGGCTATTGCATCAGTGACAGGTCGCAGTCCTGAAAATATGGGTGACAAGCAGGCAGTTGCAGATACTCTGGCCCTGGGAAGAAAACTGTTTGACAAATTTATGGAAGAATACGGCACAGTTATCTGCCGCGATATTCAGTATAAAATTATGGGAAAAAGTTACAGAATGTACGACCCTGAAGATATGCGGCGCTTCCTTGCAGACGGCGGCCATGATGACAAATGTACCGATGTTGTGGCAAAGGCCGCAGTATGGGTGGCAGAAATTCTGGAAGAAGCAGGCATCAGAGAATTCAAATAATATAAATAAACAGACAGTTCCCGGTATGGTAATATACCGGGAACTGCTTTTTATCCGGTGAAGTTATAATAATATATATTGTGTGTAAAATAGAAAACAGAAATGTATTACTGCGCCCAAATCAATTAGCACTCTACAGCATAGACTGCTAATTTTCACAATTCTAACATACTTTCGTAACAATTCTGTAACAATATGGGTTTACAATATGAACTATGAAAGGAAGGGATCTGAAAGATGCCACAGGCTGAAATCAGAACTTACTTTTTAGAAAACAACTTATCTGCAAATTTATAAGAAAGATTCTGTTGAAAATTATCTGCTGTAATTTTCAACGCATGGAGGTAAAGCTTATGAATATGAATAAATACACACAGAAAAGTCTTGAGGCGCTGCGTGATATGCAGTCGGCCGCCCTGGAAAATGGTAACCAGCAGGTAGAACAGCTTCATTTGCTGTATGCCCTTATATCAAAGGATGACGGTCTTATCCCAAATATTATAAAACAGTCCAATGGCTCTGCAGAAGATATCAGACTGCGGACACGGCAGGCTATATCTTCCCTGCCTAAAGTAAGCGGTATGCAGGCTGACAAACTCTATCTTTCAAGAGAACTGGATGCCGCCTTTACAGATGCGGAAGCCCAGGCCCGGAATATGAAAGATGAATACGTATCTGTTGAACATCTGATGCTGGCGCTGTTTGATAAATGCGATACAAAGGTCAAGGGTATTTTCCGCAATGCAGGGCTGACAAAAGCCGTATTTCTGAACGCTTTGAGAAATATACGCGGCAACAGAACTGTAACAAGTGACACTCCTGAAGAAACCTATGATGTTCTGAAAAAGTATGGTCAGGACCTGGTTGCCAAGGCAAAGGAACAGAAGCTGGACCCGGTTATCGGCCGTGATGATGAAATACGTAATGTGATACGAATCCTGTCCAGAAAAACAAAAAACAATCCTTGTCTGATTGGCGAGCCGGGTGTAGGTAAAACCGCCATTGCAGAAGGACTTGCCCTGCGTATTGCCAAAGGGGATGTGCCGGATAACCTTAAAGACCGCATCATATTCTCCCTTGATATGGGTACGCTGATTGCAGGTGCAAAATTCAGAGGGGAATTTGAAGAAAGACTGAAAGCTGTTCTGGAAGAAGTAAAAAACAGCGATGGCAAAATAATCCTTTTCATTGACGAACTCCACACTATTGTGGGCGCAGGCAAAACTGACGGTGCAATGGATGCAGGCAACCTGCTGAAACCAATGCTGGCAAGGGGCGAACTGCACTGTATCGGTGCCACAACTCTCAACGAATACCGCCAGTACATTGAAAAGGATGCTGCTCTTGAACGCCGTTTCCAGCCTGTGATGATTGCCGAACCTACAGTCGAAGATACAATATCCATTCTGCGTGGTCTGAAAGAAAGATACGAGGTATTTCACGGCGTAAAGATTCACGACGGGGCACTGATAGCTGCCGCAACACTGTCTGACCGATATATCTCTGACCGTTTTCTCCCGGATAAAGCCATTGACCTGGTGGACGAGGCCTGTGCTCTTATCAAGACAGAAATCAATTCCATGCCATCTGAAATGGATGAGGTTGCACGTAAAATAATGCAGCACGAAATTGAAGAAGCGGCGCTGAAGAAAGAAAACGATAAACTTTCTGCAGAACATCTGAAGGAAATACAGTCTGAACTTGCTGAACTGAAAGCACAGTTTGACGAAATGAAATCAAAATGGGATGTTGAAAAGCACTCCATTGAACAGCTGCAGAAACTGCGTGAAGAAATTGAACAGACAGGTGCAGAAATAGAACGTGCACAGAGCAATTATGACCTGGCAAAGGCTGCAGAGCTGATGTACGGCAAACTGCCTGCTTTGAAAAAGCAGCTGGAAGAGGAAGAATCAAAGGCCGCCCGGGCCGCAAACTCATCTTCTCTCCTGCGTGACAATGTAAGTGAAGAAGAAATATGCAAGATTGTGGCCAGATGGACAGGTATTCCTGTGTCAAAGATTATGGAAAGCGAACGTGAAAAACTGCTTGGCCTTGAAAACCTGCTGCACAGACGTGTAATCGGTCAGGACGAAGCTGTTCTCAAAGTCAGCGAAGCTATTCTCCGTTCCCGCGCAGGTATCAAAGACCCTAAACGTCCTATCGGCTCTTTCCTGTTCCTTGGCCCTACAGGCGTGGGCAAGACAGAACTTGCCAAAGCACTTGCCGAAGCTTTGTTTGACGATGAAAAGAGTATCATACGTATTGATATGAGTGAGTATATGGAAAAATACTCTGTATCCCGTCTGATTGGTGCGCCTCCGGGTTATGTAGGCTATGACGAAGGTGGCCAGCTTACAGAAGCTGTGCGCAGAAAGCCTTATGCTGTAGTGCTTTTTGATGAAGTGGAAAAAGCACATCCAGATGTATTCAATGTGCTTCTCCAGGTGCTGGATGATGGCAGAATCACAGACAGCCAGGGCAGAACAGTTGATTTCAAGAATACAGTTATCATTCTGACTTCAAACCTGGGTTCCGGTGCAATTCTTGAAGGCATCAACGCCAGTGGAGAAATCAGCGAAGATGCACGACAGACAGTATCTGATTTGCTTAAACGCAGCTTCCGTCCGGAATTTCTGAACCGTCTTGACGAAATTGTATTCTACAAACCACTGACAAAAGAAAACATCAACGGCATTGTGGAACTGCTGATTGCAGACCTGAACAAGCGCCTGAAGGACAAACAGCTTTCTGTAACAGTAAGTGACAGTGCAAAACAGTTTATCATTGATTCAGCCTATGACCCAAGCTATGGTGCAAGACCATTGAAACGCTTTATCCAGTCCAGACTTGAAACACTGCTGGCACGCGCTATCATCGGCGGCGACATTGAGCCGGAAACAACACTGGAAGTTGATTACGACGGCTTAAAGCTGTTTATAAAATAAACAACAGATTGGAAAATCTATTGTATTATCTCCAATTTTTACACACAAAAAAGAGGCGTCATAAGACGCCTCTTGATTTTTATTGTATTACCAAAGTTTCATTGTGTCTTCGTACATACGGATGTATTCTTTTGCGCTGTTTTTCCAGCTGCAGTCAGACTGCATAGCACGTTTAACAAGAACGCGCCAGCCTTTTGTATCCTGATAGCCTTCGTAAGCTCTCATACATGCGCCGTACAGTTCATCTGCAGAGTAGTTTGCAAATGTAAAGCCGTTGCCCACGCCGTCCTGTGAGTCTTTTACAGAGTCTTTCAGACCGCCTGTTTCACGAACGATTGGCACTGTGCCGTAGCGCAGGGCAATCATCTGTGACAGACCGCAAGGTTCGGATTTACTTGGCATAAGGAACATATCAGAACCTGCATAGATTTTTCTGGAGAGTGCTGGGATGAATGCGATTTCAACACCAACTCTGCCTGGGTATCTTGCAGCAAGGTCACGGAAGAATTCTTCGTACTGGCTTTCACCTGTACCCAGAACAACAACCTGATAACCTTTGTCGATAAGACCCTGCATAGCCTGAACAACAATATCAACACCTTTATGACCTACCAGGCGTGTAACCATTGAAATGATTGGGCTGCCGTCTTCTTCCAGGTTGAAGAGTGAGCGCAGTTCTTTTTTACATACAGCTTTATTTTTGATAAATGCGTCTGCATGGAAGTTTTTAACAATGATTTTGTCTGTTTTTGGGTTGTAGGATTCGTAGTCGATACCGTTGAGAATACCCCAAAGTTTATGCTGTTTTTCGCGCAGGATTGGGTCCAGACCGTGTGCAAACCAAGGGTCCAGGATTTCCTGTGCATATGTTGGAGAAACAGTAGTAACTTTGTCAGCATTTTCAATAGCTGCTTTCATAAAGTTTGTATCGCCGTTGTATTCAGCATGATGTGCCCATTCCTGTGGCAAAC
Organism: Oscillospiraceae bacterium; assembly: GCA_017560985.1. Classification (GTDB taxonomy): domain Bacteria; phylum Bacillota; class Clostridia; order Oscillospirales; family Ruminococcaceae; genus RGIG3102. The sequence continues at coordinate 6,135 of JAFZDX010000094.1, read as the reverse complement.
CAAGTGTATCAGCAATCATATTGTAGCCGTACTGACCCTGATAAGCGATGTTGTGGATTGTGAAAACAGTTTTAATTTTCTGGAATTTCTGGATATGACGATAGTACACATTGATGTAAAGTGTAACCAGGGCAGACTGCCAGTCGTTGGCATGAATGATGTCTGGTTCAAAATCCATATGCAGCAGGGATTCCAGAATTGCTTTTGAATAGAAAGCAAATCTTTCGCCGTCATCGCCGTAACCATAGAGATTTGGACGATTGAAGTAGAATTCATTGTCCAGCAGATAGTATGTAACACCGTTCTGTTCCATTGTAAACAGACCACAGTACTGGTTTCTCCAGCCCAGTGAAACATTGAAACTATCAATAAATTTCAGATCTTCTGAATATTTTTCTTTAATCTTACCATAAAGTGGCAGTATTACCCTAACGTCCTGACCTTCAGCGTTCAGTGACTTTGGCAGTGAACCTGCAACATCACCCAGACCGCCGCTGGCAGCGAAAGGTACTACTTCGCTTGAGCAGAATAAAATTTTCAAAGCAGTTGCCTCCTAAACTCTGGCAGCTTTTTCTACGAAAACAGGAAGGTTTTCGTCGCCGATTAATTTCTTTTCTTTTGTGATAACAACATCTTTGTCGCAGATAACGTTTTCCAGAACTACGCCATCTTCAATAACTGTATCCTGCATAAGAACACAGTTTCTAACGATAGCGCCTTTACCGATTTTAACACCACGGAACAGAACGCTGTTTTCTACATAACCTTCGATGTAACAGCCGTCAGCACAGATAACTTCTTTAACTTCGCTGCCGATTGCATATCTTACAGGTGCGTCATCACGGATTTTTGTATAAACAGGATGTGAACCAAAGAGACCTGTCATTGTTTCTCTGTTGATCAGGTCAAGGTTAGCATCAAAGTAAGCTTTCAGGCTTGTGATTCTCTTGAGAACGCCTGTGTATTCATAGCCAACAACTTTGATTTCGCCAACAATCTGCTGAAGAACATCTCTTTCAAAGTTTGTCAGGCCCTGTTTTACGCCTTCTTTAACCAGTTTCAGCAGCAGTTCCTTGGAGATAACGTATGCCCACATAGAGTTGCATACAACTTCCTGTGTGTCATCGTTGATGTAAACTTTGCTGATAACACCATCTTCACCAACTTCAAATACAACGTTGTCTGTTTTTGATGCTGGGTCGATAGTTTCTTTTTTGTACAGAGCTGTGATGTCTGCGCCGGACTGTGCGTGCTTTTTCAGAACATCTTTATAGTCGATGGATGAAACGATACCGCTGTCTGCCAGGATAACTGTATCACAACCTGTTTTTTCTATGTAACCAACCACGTTGGACAGAGCCTGCAGTTTACCTGTGTAAACCTGAACACCTGTTTCACCGAATGGAGGGAACACTTTCAGACCGCCGATTTTTCTTGCTAGGTCGTATTCACGGCCAGCGCCCAGGTGGTCCATAAGTGACATATAGTTTCTTTTTACGATAAGACCGATATCGTCGATACCAGCTGCAACCATTTCAGACAGAGTAAAGTCAACCAGTCTGTAACGTCCGCCGAAAGGAACGCTGGCCATAGTTCTGAGTTTTGTCAGTTCGCCGATAGCATTATCGTGCATGTTTGGGAAAATAATACCCAATACTTTATCGCCTTTAATCATGGTTATTCAGCCTCCTTAACATCTTCATAAATCATACCTTTTGCAGGTACTGACAGTTTTGCGCCAACTGTTACGCCGTTACCAAGAACTGCGATACCCCAGTTGTCCATATTTTCAACGTTTTCAGGACGCTGACCAACTGTTGCGCCTTCTTCAACAACACAGTTTTCACCGATGATTGCATACTGGATGTTTGCGCCTTTTTTGATAACTGAACCAGGCAGAACGATAGAGTCGCGAACTGTTGCGCCTTCTTCGATAACAACAGACTGGAACAGTACAGAGAAGTCAACATAACCGTCAACTACACAGCCTTCGGAAACCATGGAGTTTTCAACAACTGCCTGTGGGCCAACATACTGTGGTGGAACGTTATGAGTTCTGGAGTAGATTTTCCAGGAGTTATCCCAAACATCAAATGGAACGTTAGGATCCAGCAGGTCCATATTGGATTCCCACAGAGAATCGATTGTACCAACGTCTTTCCAGTAGCCTTCAAAGTTGTAGGCATACAGTTTCTGGTCGTCTGCCAGCATAGATGTGATGATGTTTTTACCAAAGTCGTTTTCAGATTCTGGGTTAGCTTCGTCTTCGATAAGGTATTTTCTAAGTTTATCCCATGTAAAGATGTAAATACCCATGGAAGCCAGTGTTGAATCAGGATTTTTTGGTTTTTCTGTAAATTTAACGATTCTGCCTTCTTCGTTGCAAGTCATAATACCAAAACGGCTTGCTTCTTCCAGTGGAACATCCAGAACTGCGATAGTGATGTCAGCATTTCTTTCTTTGTGCTGCTGCAGCATTTTTTCGTAGTCCATTTTGTAGATATGGTCACCAGAGAGAATCAGAACATATTCTGGGTCATATCTTTCGATAAAATTGATGTTCTGATAGATGGCATTTGCTGTGCCTTTGTACCAGTCACTGCCTGTTGCTTTCTGGTATGGTGGCAGAACATGAACACCGCCGTACAGACGGTCAAGGTCCCATGGCTGGCCATTGCCCAGATATTCATTCAGTTCCAGTGGCTGATACTGTGTAAGAACACCAACTGTGTCGATGCCGCTGTTTACACAGTTAGACAGTGGGAAGTCGATAATTCTGTATTTACCCCCAAAGTAAACCGCTGGTTTTGCAGTGGATTGTGTAAGTGCGTAGAGTCGGGAGCCCTGGCCACCAGCCAGAAGCATAGCAATACACTCTTTCATAAGTATTTCCTCTCATTTCGTTTACTTTTTTCAGGTCAGACCTGTTATTTATTTTGTCAGCAGAAAGCGAGGATTCCTGCTATTGCTGTCTTTTAAAACAGCAAACACAGTATCACCTGCACATTTTACAGCACAGGAAATACTTCCTCTATATTATCTTACCATTTATACAGATTTTTTCAAGTAAAAATTTATACAAAAATATCAAAAAACCACTGTATACCTTGCCTGTTTTTGTATAATATCTATATAAAAATATGTGAAAAAATTTACTTTTTAACAATATCTTGTAATTAATTGTATATCAGATACATACAGTGTGCTCTTTTCTGCCTACAAACACACATACAGAATCAACACCGTTTACTTTCAGTGCAGCGATTACCTTGTCAAACCCATTTTTATGGCGGGAAATCTGATGGGCATCTGATCCCAGTGTGATTTTCTTTCCGCCCAGGGATGTATAAAGTGAAACAATGTATTCCATTCTTTCAACAGCCTGTGGGTCCGGGAAAGTTTTTGTGTTGATTTCCAATGCCTTGCCTTTTGCAATCAGCTTTGTAAACACTCCAGTCAGCTGCTCTTTGTGTTTTGACAGGTCTGTGTGCCCCACATATCGCAGTACATAGTCTATATGTGCAAAAGTGTCAAAATCATCAAAGTTTTCAATAGCCTCCAAGCCCATATCAAGATATTCGCGGTAGCAGTCATCAGCCGTTCTGCCTTCCCTGAACCGTGGTGCTGCCACATCATACTGTTCAGTTTCGTGAATTGAAAGTATAACCATATCAAAAGGGTATTTTTTTACAATATCCATATTTCGCTGATGAATGGATTTTTTCCAGCCTACCTCTATTCCCAACAGAACTTTTATCGGATATTTTTCATTCAGCTGTGACACAATCCGCTGCTGTTTTTCAATATCCGCCAGGATATCCTCGCCCTGAAATATATAACTTTCCAGGTCAGCGTGTTCGGTGGTAATAAAATATTCATCACCATCAGCTACGGCTTTTCTCACATAATTTTCCATAGGCTCATTACTGTCAAAGGACAGCGAAGAGTGAACATGACAGTCAAATAGTTTCATATATTCTCCTTAAATTGAAATAGCTATTGCTTTTCGCTGTTTGTACACATAAACCTGATTTATGCCGTATTTTTTGATAAGTTCTATCACTTCATCAAAAGCATTCTTATAAACAGGTACACTGTGGGCATCAGAGCCTATTGTCAGTTTTTTGCCACCCAGTTGTGTGTATAGCGAAAGGATGTAGTCTATCCTTTCCATTGCCTGTGGGTCTGGTGCCTGTTTCGTGTTGATTTCAAGAGCCTTGTCCTGAGAAATAAGTATCTGGAACAGCTGTGTCAGCCTTTCTCTGTGTTTTGACAGGTCAGTATGTCCTATGTAACGCAACACATAGTCAACGTGAGCAAAGGTGTCGTAATTGCCAAAGGTAGCCGCGGCCACACAGCACTGGGCAAGATAGTCGTCAAAGCGCTGGTCAACAGTGTCACCGGCTGGTCTGCCGTGAAGGGCCAGAATTATCATATCAAAGGGATAACGGTGTGAAAATTCTATTTCAAAATCGTGCACAGCCTTATTCCATCCGATTTCAATGCCAAACAGCACCTCGATTTTATCAGCATATTTCTGGCGCATCCGGTCAGTTTTGGCTTTGATAATTTCGATGTCAATCATATGCCGGTATGGATTTTCTTTATCATCAATAATATTTGCATGTTCGGTGGTAAGAAAATATTTATCACCGTTTTCAACTGCAAGTTTTATATAATTTTCCATATCTTCCCTGCTGTCAGGCGACATATCGGAATGCAGATGACAGTCAAAAACATTCATAGTTTTCTCCTTCTTGATTGTAAAATAAAATGTGGTAAAATTATAATTGATTTTTAATTATTATAGCATAGTAGACTTATACAGTTAAATATAAAAATTAAAATTTTCCGTATGTAAAAGGAGATATTTATGAATAACAAAAAACAAAAAATCGCTATATTTTCAGTGACCGCACTGTTGGTTTTTTCTATTTTTACAGGTCTGGTTCAGCCTTATCTGAAAAACAAAAACAAAGAAACTGTAACACCTGGCAGACTGCAGCAGGAAGAAAAAATAACCGTACCAAACTTTCAGTTTACTGACGGCGATGGCAACACTGTGGACTTTGACAACTTCAAAGGCAAGCCTGTGGTTATAAACTTCTGGGGTACCTGGTGTCCATGGTGTGTGGAAGAAATGGATGATTTCAACAGACTTGTAGGCGAATACGGCAATGATGTAAATTTCATTTTTCTTGACGTGCCAAACGGAGAGGACGAAACACCTGAGAAAGTAAAAACTTTTCTTAAAGACAAAGGTTACAGCAATATAACCAGCCACTATGACTCTATGCTGGAAGGCTGTTATATGTTTGGACTGAATAGCTTTCCTGTAACAGTTTATGTGGACAGCGAAGGCTATCTGTACGATGCCACTATTGGTATGACAAACTATGATACAGTAAAAGAAATTGTGGAAGCTATGTCATAGTTTAAAGCAAAACAACTGTGTAGGGCTGATGCCTAAATCAGCCCGTAATACAGGGACGATGCTCACATCGTCCCCTACATATCTATCTACTGTAACAAAAGGAGTTTTATGCAATATTTATTTACATTTACAGAAGGCATATTTGCCTTTATATCCCCCTGCATACTGCCTATGCTGCCAATATTTCTGGCTTATCTTTCTGCTGATGAAAAACAGACAGTGGCAAAAAGGCTGATAAATACATTTTTCTTTGTACTGGGTTTTACCACAGCGTTCACATTGATGGGCGCCACCGCCTTTTCTCTGGGCAGTTTTATGGCAAGATACAAAGAGTTTTTAGTTAAACTGGCCGGTGTTATACTGGTGTTTTTCGGTTTTGTGTATCTGGATTTCATACAGATTTCACTGGGTGGCAGTGGACTGAAAAAAGGCAAAAGCGGTCTGATGGGTAACTTTCTTTTCGGCATCAGCTATTCTTTTGGCTGGACACCTTGCCTGGGTGCATTTTTAGGCAGTGCCCTGGCAATGGCCAGCGTACAGGAAACAGTAGTACAGGGTATGCTTCTACTGGCCTGCTTCGGACTGGGGCTGGGTGTGCCATTTATGGTGTTTGCCGCTATGTACGAAAAGCTGAAAGGTGTAACCTCATTTCTGAAAAAGCACAGCCAGAAGATAAAATACATCGGCGGCGGTATACTGAT
>JAFZDX010000093.1 GCA_017560985.1 Oscillospiraceae bacterium | reverse complement strand
TGGCGAAATCTACACTGTACATATTACAGAAAGCGATATCTACGACCTTTACGGCGAACTGGTAGAAGAATAAGGAGAATTACTATGAATTTACCTAACAAACTCACACTTCTGCGCTTTGCGCTTGTACCTGTATTTATGGTGTTTATGTACACATCCAACCCATACAGCTACCTTATTGCGCTGATAGTTTTCGCAGTTGCTTCTTTCACAGACTTCCTGGATGGCAGCATCGCAAGAAAATACAATATGGTTACAGACTTCGGCAAATTTATGGACCCACTGGCAGATAAACTGCTGACAACAGTGGCCCTTATCTACCTGTGCCTCAACGGTATGTGCCACGAAGTTGTTATCTGCATCGTTCTGGCCAGAGAATTTGCTGTAAGCGGCATCCGTCTTATTGCAGCTGCAAACCCAGCAGGCAGCAAAGTTATCGCCGCTGGTATGATGGGCAAAATGAAAACTGTTCTGCAGATGGTTGCCAGCATGCTGGGCCTTCTTGCAATGGCACTTATGCCTCTTGGCGCAATTGCAGACAGCACATATATGATGATGGCAAACATCACAAATATCCTGATGTGGATTATGGCTGTGCTTACAGTTGTTTCCGGTATGCAGTACATCGTGCCAAACTTTGACCTTATCAAAAACGCAAAATAGTATTGACAAACCAGTTTCTTAATAGTACAATGTACTCATAAGGAACTGGTTTTACAATTTATACTCTTGAAAAATTATCGGGTATATGTTATATTAATCAGTAGTTGAATTACGAAAATGCGTTACTATCAAGACTAGTAACCGGTGTAAAAGTCTGACAGAGAATGGGCGTGACCCGCTGAAAGCGCCTTAGATGCAATAAACCGGCCAATGCCCTTGAAAGCAGGTTTGGCGAAATAGCAGTAGCCATTCACGGATGTCCCCGTTACAGGACTCACAAGATATAAATCGAAGTGGAACCGTGGTTATTTATGCCGCCTTCGTTTACCTATGGGGTAAATGCAGGCGGTTTTCGTTATATTTCGGTCTTTGGTTTAAAATTTTGACAGGCTTTTAAGCCGGAAAGGACAATTTTTATGAAACATATGAATGTTTTCAACACACTCACACGCAAAAAAGAAGAATTTATTCCGCTGGTAGAAGGCGAATACAAAATCTATGTTTGCGGCCCAACAGTTTACAACTATATCCACATTGGTAATGCCCGCCCAGCAGTAGTTTTTGACACACTGCGCCGCTATCTGGAATATAAAGGCAACAAGGTAAAATATGTTTCAAACATCACAGACGTTGACGATAAAATCATCAAACGTTCTATCGAAGAAGGCATCACTTTTGAAGAAGTTGCCAGAAAATATGAAAACGAATACTATCACGACCTGCAGGGGCTGAATGTTCGTCTTGCTGATGCACGTCCAAGAGTTTCTGACCATATTCCAGAAATCATCGACATCGTTCAGACACTTATTGACAAAGAACACGCATACAGAGTTGACAACGGTGACGTTTACTTCCGTGTTCATTCATTTAAAGACTATGGCAAACTCAGCCATCAGCCACTGGAAGAACTGGAAGCTGGCGCAAGAATTGAAGTAGGCGAAATCAAAGAAGCAGCTGCTGACTTTGCACTGTGGAAAGCTGCAAAACCAGGTGAACCACACTGGCACAGCCACTTCTCCGAAGGCCGTCCAGGCTGGCATATCGAATGTTCTGCAATGAGCCGCAAACATCTGGGCGAAACTATCGACCTGCACTGCGGTGGTCAGGACCTTATCTTCCCACACCACGAAAATGAAATCGCACAGTCTGAATGTGCTTCTGATAAAGAATTTGCACGTTACTGGATGCACAACGGTTATATCAATGTTGACAACCAGAAAATGTCCAAATCTCTCAACAACTTCTTTACAGTAAGAGATATTTCTGACCAGTTTGGTTATGAACCAATCCGTTACTTCCTGCTGACAGCCCACTACCGTTCACCACTGAACTTCACACGCGAAGTTATGGAACAGGCAAAATCTTCTCTGGAACGTCTTTATACAGCCAGAGAACAGCTGGACTTCCTGGCAGGTGCTTCCACAGGTACAGAAGAAACACTGAAAGATGTTGCTGACAAACTGAAAGCTGAATTTATCGAAGTTATGGACGATGACCTGAACACAGCAGACGCACTGTCCAAACTGTTTGAACTGGTTACAGCTATCAACACAACAGGTACTCTCCAGTCCAAAGAAGCTATTGCTTACACAGCAGAAATTTTTGACGAACTGGCTGGCGTTCTGGGTCTGCTTTACAACAGAAAAACAGACGAAATCCCACAGAGAGTTAAAGACCTGGTTGCTGAAAGAACAGAAGTTAGAAAAGCTAAAAACTGGGCAAGAGCTGACCAGATCCGTGATGAACTGGCAGAACTGGGTTACATCGTAAAAGATACACCACAGGGCCCACAGATTATTGCAAAATAATTACACATAAGAAAAGCCGCATCTGGTTTCAGATGCGGCCTCTCTTTTTCTATACTTAGGAGTTTATATAATGACCAATTATCATTTGGAGGAAAATCTAAATAATTTGCTTTAACTTTATGGTTACATTATATCTTGTAAATATGTAATTAATAAGAAAAAATTATGAGCAGATTGTTAATAAAATATACAAATTGTAATGTTTTGTTGAAATATAACTGAAGTGTCACAATTATAGCGGTTTTTATCAGTTTGTGGTATACTGATAAAAAATGTTTGCAGAGGATTTGTTTATGAAATTATTGCAGAAAATATTTGCCATACTGTTGGTTATATGTACACTTACAGGCTGCACACCACAGCCTGCACCACAGGATGAAATATCCTTTTCTACAGAAAATATGGAATTGGTTACAAAAGCAAACAATGATTGGTGGGCGATACAGGAGCAGATGTGCAGGGCGGTTATTCTGCTGGGGAACGACTGGCAGTTTACTGCTGACAAGGTTGACTTTTCAGGCCCGTCATCAGGTCTTGGTTTTGGGGATATGATATTGCAAAGCCACCGTGTACAATATGATAAAAGTATGGCGCAGTATATAAATGGGGAATATCGAATGTATCTTGACGATGTGAAGGAACAGTCACTTAAATATTTCCCTTTTACAGAACAGGCGTTGGAGGAATACTATACCAGTCAGACTGTCTATGACAAAGCTACTGACAGTGTGCCGGCACCTGATGGCTATGGCAATCTGTGTGAAATCAATATTGTTGATATATATAATTCTGAAAATGAATATATAGTTCAATACCTCCTTATAATGCCGGAAGGTAGCTACAGTGAAGGCAGGGCATTGCTGGAAAAGAACAGCAAAGGTGATTTTATCTTTATGGCAGGACAGCGTGATGAAGAAGAAAAGAAAGCGGTGGTACAGCCAACTGAATTCAAAGAAATCACAGATTGGCACGCAGCGGCACAGGCGATTTCAGAACATCTGGTAAATCGGTCCCTGTGGTTGTACGAAGCACCAAAAGAACAAGCCAGCTGGATAGAAGCATGGAGATGTGTTTTATCACTGTTTGCTTTTGACCAGGGACAGAAACTTGAAAACCCGGCACACCCTTATGTTAATTTTGTAAAACAGAATGGTAATTTGCATCAGGTCAGTCTTGTGGATGCGCAGAAAATGGTAAAACATATATTCGGCACAGATGGCTGGTTTTTAAATTATGACTATGACCCTGTAACAGGTATGTATACGGTACCTGATGGTGTGGGAATGGGCAATTCTGTATGGGTGTCAGACAGCACTGTAACTACGGACACTGCAAACCCTGACCGATATATTGTAAAAGTTACAGCAAAAAGTCTGTACGAAGACCCAGAACCAGACTATTACATCCTTATATTTGATAAAACTACTGAAAACGGAGAAAGTTTTTTAAGATTTGTTTCAATAGAATAGAATACAGACACCTCCCTTTTGAAAGGGGGGGTATGTGTTTTAATTGCATTGTACTCAGTACATTTTATCGGTTGACTATATATATCAAATATATTAAAATTATGCTGGGAAGAAATGATTGAAACAAGGTGAAGTTATGTCAAAACCATTGATTGATTATTATAATGAAAAAATAGAATTCAACAGACTGCCTGACTGTGCTGAAAAAGTACAGCTGGCTGTGTCACGTCTGGAAAATCCATACAACATTTCTGACGAAGACAGACTGATGTATCAGGATTATCTGGGCAAAGACGCTGCAAAGGCAGTGCCTGAACTTATAGATAAAAATGCCCTGCGCACTTTTACGCTGCTGGTAAAATACCGCACTATCAAAAAGGGTAATGTGGCAAAAATGGTGGAATATGCACAGACTGCCAGAAAGATGGATGTTCTGTCCTATCTGCTGAACGCCGGCAACGACCTGCGTTTTCATCCGAAAGAACTGGACATTGCCCCTAAATTCACACCGGGCAAATCTGACAACAACATTCCACAGCAGCTGCCTGACTATGACAGCCTGCGACCAGGCGACATTGTGTGGCTGGGTGTAAAGCCTATGCCTTGGGTTGTACTGGAAAAGAAAGATGGCAAGGCTCTGGTTATCAGCAAATATGTGTTTGACTGCCAGGCATACCATAGTATTTTCTATAAAGTAAACTGGAATGATACATCTATCTGTAAATGGCTTAACACCGAATATGCAGACAGATATTTCACAGACCTGGAAAAAGAAAAAATTCATCCTGTTTACATAGATAAAGATGCAACTCTCTTTATGGAAGAAAAGGAAGGTACTGTGAAAAACCGCCTGTTTTTCCTCAGCATAGAAGAGACAGCAAAATACTTTAAAACCCAGCAGGAAAGAACGGCACGCATAACAGCCTTTGGCAAACGCAAAATTATGTGGGCCACATTCGATGTATATGCCCACTGGTGGCTGCGCTCAATGACACAGGACGTACTGGGCAAAGGTGCCACATTCGTACGTCTTGACGGTGCCATCCAGACCAGCGGCGGTTACATCCTGTCCAATTCCTATGACGAATTTTATGACCATTTTGGTGTTCGTCCTGCAATGTACATAAACCTTGACTGATAAAATGGAAAACAAAACTATATATTACAACGAAGCAGTTGATTTTCTACGCATGGAAAACTGCCCCGAAAAGGTAGAAATAGCGATCTCCCGTATGGAATACCCACTGGGTCTGGACGAAGAAATGATAGTTATGTATCAGGACTATCTGTTTAACACAGCGCCAAAGATTGCACAGCAGTTTGTTGACCTGAACAGACTGGCTGTTTTTCCACTGCTGGTAAAATACAGGGTAATAAAAAAATCAAATGTAATAAAACTTACAGAATACGCCCGTGAAAAAAGAAAAATGGATATTATGTCCTATCTTATGGACGTGGGCAATCAGTTCCGCACATGTCCAAAACGTATGGACATAGCGGCA
>JAFZDX010000092.1 GCA_017560985.1 Oscillospiraceae bacterium | reverse complement strand
GGTACTAAAAAAGAAAGTATCCACATTCCTGTACTGCTGTCTGAAAGCGGTATTGAAGAAATGGTTTACAACGATTTCCACATCGGTGACGATGCAGACGTTGTTATCGTTGCAGGCTGTGGTATCCACAACGGTGGCGACCTGGCCAGCAAACACGATGGTGTACACAGCTTTTTCATCGGCAAAAATGCCAAAGTAAAATATGTGGAAAAACACTATGGCTACGGTGATGGCAAGGGCGAAAGAATTATGAACCCTGTAACTGTTATCGAAATGGGCGAAAACAGCTATTTTGAAATGGAAACAGCACAGATTCGTGGTGTAGACTCCACAAACCGCAAAACTATCGCAAAACTGGCTGACGGTGCTACACTGATTGTTGGCGAAAAGCTGCTGACACACGGCACACAGACAGCTATTACAGAGTTTGAAATCGACCTTTATGGCGAAAAATCCTCTGCACACGTTGTTTCCCGTTCAGTAGCACAGGACGATTCCTATCAGGAATTTATCTCTCGTGTATACGGCAACAACGAATGTAACGGCCACACAGAATGTGATGCTATCGTTATGAACAATGCAAAAGTTACAGCTATTCCTGAAATCAAGGCAAACCACACAGAGGCCAGCCTGATTCACGAAGCAGCTATCGGTAAAATCGCAGGCGAACAGCTTATCAAACTGATGACTCTGGGTCTTACAGAAAAAGAAGCAGAAGAACAGATTATCTCTGGTTTCCTTAAATAATCAGCAATCTAAACGGACTGGAAACAGTCCGTTTTTATTTTGTGTAGAAACAACCACCAGCTATGCTGGTGGAGAAATGCTTAGCTTAAAGCATTGAGCGTAGCGAGATGTCATTCTGAGCAACTTGTTGCGAAGAATCTTTTTACTATAATTACGAAAAATATTGTTTTGATAGTTGTACTATATCAAAGATCCTTCGGCTCACTTCACTCGCTCAGGATGACAATGTTTTGCTTTGTGCATAGTTTACGCGTAGGGGATGGCCTCCCGGACATCCCATGCTAAAAACTCTCGCTATTCAAAAAAATTCCCTGTTATGTTACAATATAACCATCGCAACTGAAAGTTTACATAAAAGCAACCGCAAATTGGTGGTGCTTTATATCCTTCAGCTGTTATTATTTAACCAGAAAAACCACCAAAGGAGATAAATATGACCATAGGTGAAAAAATAGCAAAACTTCGCAAACAGGCGGGGCTGTCCCAGGAAGCCTTCAGTGAAAAACTGGGAATATCCCGCCAGGCTGTTTCCAAATGGGAAAACGGCACCGCCCAGCCTACAAATGAAAATCTGGCACAGATTGCCAGACTGTTTGATGTTACAATTTCATCCCTGCTGGATGATGAAGATATAAATATGGGCAGTGCATCACAGTATTCAACAGCAAATGAAGAATTTGTTGAAAATATTGCAGAAACAAAAGAAATAAAAATACATACAAAAGCACTGAAAATATCTTCAGTTTGCCAGTCTGCTGCAATTATAATTCTGTCCATTGCCACAATAGCGCAGGGCGTTACAATCGGCAGTCTGAAAAATGATCTGGAATACCTGACAGGCAAACAGAAAGGGGACTATTCCACTCTCCAAAGCCAGATTTCCTCCCTTGAAAACCGCATGTACTACAACAGCTATCCAATCAGTACCAATGATGATTTTACAGATTATCATTACAGCATACTTGATTATGATATTGAATCAAATATTGCAACACTGCATTTTTCCGTTGTGCCAAAGGACTATACCCGGGACACACAGGCTAAAATCGTAATAAAAGGCAGAGAAAAGGATTACAGTGTAAATGCAAATATGGTAAACAATATCTTTGTTGCCGATGCGGCAGTTTACTGTGAAGATGGGATGGACGTATATCTTTATCTTACAGAAAACGGCAAAACACGCAGTTTTATACTGGACAAACTGGCAAACCCTGCTTCTAAATATATACTGGATGTTCAGGCCGGTGTATTTGACGGTGAAATGAAGGTGGAAATCGGCAAAATTTCTATAGAAGGCAATGTGGGCTGTACTATAGCCAGTGTGTATAAAGAAGATTTATCACAGTCTGTTTATCCTGTAAAAGCCACAATTGGTTTTTACAACAACAATATACTGCTGAAAGAACTGCCTTTTACCTCCATTATGCAAAATGATTTTCTGGGCAGTGCGAAGCATGAACTGTCAGCCACAGAGGAGGCTGTTGCCATCGGTGAAGTTTCGTTCTTTGAATACTTTGATTTTGTAGTGGAAGCAGACATTATAAAAAGTGCTGACAGTCAGATAGCTATCCGCATTACTGTGGTGGACAATAACGGACACGAATATATTTCTGATGTAAAACATTTTGAAATCGGCGGTGAAGTAAAAGAGGTAATCACTCCTAAAGCCATAGAAATTGAATAAAACCGTCCAGCCTGTAAAGAATATATGTAAACCTTACATTAAAACTTGGAGGAACATATATGAAAAACAAGCTATTCGGACGACTGGGTGACAGTCTGAAAGGCAACTGGCTGATTGTATTTCTGCTGGTGTCAGTGATTTCGGCAGGTTTGTTTACCTACCGCACTGTCAGCGGAATAAACCGCCGGCTGGAAAATCAGCGCCTGCAGGGCATAGAGTCTACACCGGAGCCACAGCCCACTGAACCGGTGGAAGATGTACAGCAGGAAGCGCCAAATGTACCACTGCCTGCAAAGCCGAACCCAACAGCAGCCCCAAAACCCACACCACAGGAAACACAGACAGAACCGGAAAATCAGCCTGTGGCAGAACCACAGCCAGCCAAAAAGTTTGTATTGCCTGTAAACGGAAAGATTTTCTATGCCTTTTCAGGTGATGAACTGGTGTATAACCGCACCCTTGATGACTGGCGTACCCACAATGGTATAGATATTTCTGCCGCCCCAAATGACCGGGTAAAAGCCGGTGCAGACGGCATTGTGAAACGGATTTATGAAGATGGTATGCTGGGCACTGTGGTGGAAGTGGAACACGATGGCTTTACAGCCAGATACTGCGGTCTGAACCCCAGCACTTATGTTAAAACAGGTGATGCTGTAACCCAGAACCAGACTATGGGCACTGTGGGTGAAATATCAATGGAAGTGGCAGAAGAAAGCCATATTCACCTGGAAATTATAAAAGACGGCAAAGCAGTAAACCCTGATACACTGTTGAAATAGACTAAAGCGGACTGGTAACAGTCCGCTTTTTATGTTATAATCCTTATATCAGGTTGCCATAGCAACAAAACAGAGGTTGATATGAAAATTCTTACAGAAAACACCCTTTTCAAAGGGCTTACAGAAAGTCAGATTACAGATATACTTTCCACTGCATACCACAGGGAAAAATCCTTTCTGGATGGTGAAATCATTGTTCACCAGGGGGATGTTATCAACAATATCGGCATAGTGCTTTCCGGTAATGCCACGGGTAAAAAATACACACCGGATGGAGAAGAAATCATAGTTTCCAATATGAAAGCCAACAGTATATTCGGTGATGTACTTTCCGGCGCCATAGGCTTCGCCAGCCCTGTTACAGTCCAGGCAGTGGGGCCTTGCCGCGTGCTGTTTATAGACTATAACCAGCTGCTTTATTCTCATCATCCACTGGCACATCACGTTCTGCAAAATATGATTCAAAGCATTTCCCGCAAATATTTTGCACAGAACAAGCGAATGGATATTCTTATGCTGAAATCTGTCCGTAGTAAAGTTTTGTCTTATCTTGAATGGCAGCGGCAGACAAAAGGGACCAACACCTTTGCCATAGACCTGGACCGCCGCCTGCTGGCAGATTTTCTGGGGGTGGAACGCAGTGCGCTGTCCAGGGAACTTTCCAGAATGAAAGCGGACGGACTGATAGACTATCACAAAAACAATTTCACACTTTTTATCTGAAAAACTGTTGTTTTATAAATAAATCAATGATATTATAAAAACATATTTAAATCGTTACATATAAAGGAGATATATTATGCTTACACTTGAAAGAGCCCACGAACTGCTGGCTACAACTACAACAGAGCCACATCTCATCCTCCACGCAAAAAATGTTATGTACGCAATGGGCGGCCTGGCTGCACACTTTGGCGCAGATGTAGACCACTGGAAAGCTATTGGCTACCTCCACGACTATGACTATCAGCAGCATCCGGAAGAACACCTGGACCACACAGCTGGCCCACTGAAAGAAGCAGGCCTTACAGATGAAGAAATCCGCGCTATTCTGTCCCACGGCTACACACTTAGAAATGATGTGGAACCAAATGAAAATATCGAAAAATCCCTGTTCACAGTTGACGAACTGACAGGTATCATCCAGGCAGCTGCAAGAATGAGACCTCTGGGTATCACAGATATGGAAATTTCCAGCTTTATGAAAAAGTTCAAAGACAAGAAATTTGCCGCAAAATGCAACCGTGACGTTATCAAACAGGGTTGCGAAATGCTGGGTATGGAAGTAAAAGAAGTTGCTGCTATCTGTATTGAAGCAATGAAAGAACACGCAGAAGAGCTTGAAATCGGACCAAAAGCATAAATTATTCAAGGTCGGTTTAGTAAACCGGCCTTTTTTATTACTCTACCACAGGTAAACTGAACAGATACATAACTAAACTGCCTGTCGGTTGAGAAAAATAAATTCCTGTTTTATGATTAAATCATCAAAACAAAAGGAGAACATTATGAATAATCAGACACTTGGCACAATGATTGCCACATTGAGAAAAGAAAACAATATGACACAGCGGCAGCTGGCAGAAAAAATGGGGGTAACTGACAAAGCAGTTTCCAAATGGGAAAGAGATTTGTCCTGTCCTGATGTGGACAGCCTGCCACGTCTGGCAGAAATTTTTGGCATCACAGTTGATGAAATGCTGCGTGTAAAGGAAACACCTGCCCCACAGCCAAAGGAAGATAAACTGGGCAAAATTATGGATATTGCGCTGAAAGCTATTCCGCTGGCAATGGGTGTAACACTGGTGGTTTCATCTGCGCTGGGCAGCATTGATATGTATTCAGGTTTTACAATGACAGGCATAGCATTGTTCTGTATCAGTATAAAAAATCTTGAAAACAAAGAGTAAAAAGAAAAGCGACTATCGGCCGATAGTCGCTTTTTTATTGTATACAGACAACCACCAGCTATGCTGGTGGAAAATGCTTTAGCTTCAAGCATTGAGCGAAGCAAAATGTTATTCCGAGCATAAGCGAGGAATCTTTGCACTTAAAGAAACATAAAAATAATTGCTCTACAGAAAGCTGTAGAGCAAAGATTCTTCGCCTCGTTACACTCGCTCAGAATGACATATTACCACTTTAGTGGTTATAGTGCGTGCAATGCAACAGACAGACTGTCAGTGCCTCTAAGAGGTGAGCAGGTAATATGCCCTTTTGGGGCTTGTGCATACCGCCAGCTTAGCTGCTTGTTTTGATTTAAAATAATGCAATACCAAGAATTGCGGACAATCCTAAAAATACAACAGGATGTAATTTTTTTAATTGTTTTACATTTTGTAATACTGCAACCAGTGCAAAAATACCAACAGCACGCCAGTTGATAGCTGTAAACAGTGTTGCCAGTGTAGCGCCTTCGTACAGCAGTGTTACTTTTGCAATGCCAAACAGGGCAGACATAATCAGTGCCAGCACGCAAGGGCGCAGACCATAAAATGCCCGGTCAATATATTTATTGCCGCGGAATGCGGTGATGAATTTTGCCACTATTGTCATCAGTACAATGGCAGGGAATACCAGACCCATTGTGGCACATACACCACCCAGATAGCCTGCTGTGTTATAGCCGGCATAGGTGGCTATATTTACTGCAATAGGGCCAGGTGTGCTTTCACTTATAGCGATAAAGTCTGTCAGCTGTGCCAGTGTGAACCAGCCGGTTTCCACCGCCATATCTTCCAGGAAAGGAATGGATGCCATACCACCGCCAAAAGTGAATATGGCCACTTTGCAGAATTCATAAAAAAGCTGGAAATAAATCATTTATTTGCCCTCCTTTTTACCGTATGTCTTTGAAACAATACCGATTATTGCGCCGATGATAACAGGTACAACAGGGCTTACATCAACAAATGTCAGTGCCAGCAGTGCGGCCAGGAAGGTAATCAGAGTGATTTTGTCAACGATGCTTTTTTTGCGCAGATTCAGCACTGTTTTCAGAATCAGCGCACATACACCAGCACGGATACCCATCAGGGCAGCGGCCACAGCAGGTACTGTCATAAAGTTGTTCAGTACGCTGGCAATTATCAGAATAACAATAATTGATGGAACTACCACACCAAATGCGGCCACAATGCCACCCAGCACACCAGCAATATGGTTGCCACACAGCACACTTGTATTGATTGCTATGATGCCCGGTGCACACTGTGCCAGGGCGTAATAGTCGGCAATTTCTTCTTTTGTCAGCCAGCCGTGGCTATCATTTACTTCTTTTTCCAGAATAGGCAGCATCGCCAGCCCACCGCCAAAAGTCAGCCCGCCTACACGGCAGAAACTGAAAAATATATCCAGATATTTTTTCATTTAAAATATCGCCTTCTTTCATTTATATACAACTATATATCATACCACTATCGGAAGAAAATGTAAAATAAAAAGCAGTAAACGGAAAGTTTTTATATTACAAAAACGTAACTTTGCATATGATGTATTGAATTAGTTTGTGAAAAACTATATAATAAAAGGTAAGAAAATTTTGGTTAAACAACCGGGAGATTTAATTATGAAAAAACTTTTAGCAATGCTTCTGGCAATGCTTACACTTGCAGCTGTACTTACAGGTTGCGTTCCTGCACCTGGCGGTTCACAGCCTGAAGCAACACCAGAACCAACACCAACGCCAGTACCTTTCACACCAAATGTATGGACTGGCGAAAAAAATGACCAGGCTTACAGCGATATTCGAGCAACAGCCATTATGGTTAACAACATTTCCAAAGCTCGCCCACAGCGTGGTATTTCACAGGCCAGCATCCTGTTTGAAAGCAAAGTTGAAGGCGGTATCACACGTTTTATGGCTATTTTTGAAGACTACACAGAACTGGAAGGTGACGTAGGTCCTGTTCGTTCAGGCCGTGACCAGTTCCTTCAGTGGGCTATGCCTATGCAGGCTCTTTATTGCCATATCGGTCGCAGTGGCATCACACAGACATATATTGATTCTTTCAACTATAACGACCTTGACCTTGATGGCCAGAACAGAGTATTTACTTACAGACGTAATCGCCCAGGTTATGATGTAGAACATACATCTTATACAAATACAGAAAAACTGCAGGCAGCCATTGATAAGTATGAATACGATATGGATAAAACTTATGGCAGCACAGTTTTCAACTTTGTAAGATACGATGAAAACAATGGCTGGAGAGAACTTGGCGGCAAACTGATTGATGATATTTCCATCGTTCATTCCGAAACATACCGCACATACTTCAACTATGATGCAGCTGCACAGAAATATATGATGAGTATGTACAACGGTTCAAAAAGAACAAGAGAACAGACTATTGACGAAAACAATGGTCAGCAGCTGGGCTTTGAAAACGTAATCGTTGCATTTGCAGATATTTCCAAATACCCATACCCAGGTGGCGGCGCATACGACCCTAACTATCAGAAAGTTGACCTGAGCTATGGTGGTCTTGGCTACTATTTCTCCAACGGCAGAATGGAACAGATCCGCTGGTTCAAAGGCGGTGCATCCGAACCACTGCGTTTCACAGATATGGATGAAAACCCACTGGTTCTCAACTGCGGTAAATCCTATATCGGTTTTGTAGACCTGGATGAATATGAAAGATTTGAATATGCAGGTCCTGAAGAAGAAATTGTTGAAGGTGAAATCGACAACACACAGGCTGATGCAGGCGAAGTGGAATTTGAATAAACAATATAAAAAGCTGTGTCGAAAGACACAGCTTTTATTTTTTTACAGTATTTTATCTGTCTGTTCTGCCGCCAGTTTTCTGAAGGTAATCATTTCCTTGTCCAGCTCATCCCTTATTTCTTTCAGGTCTGCCACAGTCAGTTTTTTGTTTTTCACAGTCTGTACACCGTTTATCCACACGCTGTCCACATTGGATGGATTGGCACTGTAAACAATGGCAGAGTAAGCATCGTACATAGGGAACATATTTACACTGTCTGTTTCAATCAGCACCAGGTCGGCTTTTTTGCCCACTTCTATACTGCCTGTAATGCTGTCGGTACCCAGGGCCTTTGCACCGCCTATGGTGGCCAGTGCCAGTATTTCCCTGGCTGTAAATGCGCCCCTGTCGTGGTTGGCTGTCTTGTGGGCGCGGGTAACCATACCCAGCTGGGTAATCAGGTCTATTGTGTTGCCGCTGGATGCACCGTCAGTGCCCAGAGAAACAGTCACATCCTGTGCCAGCATTTCTCTCAGTGGCATAACGCCTTTGCCTGCCTTTGTGTTTGAACCTACACAGTGGGCCACTCTTACCCCTTTTTCCTTGAAAAGTTTCACATCGTTTTCTGTGGTGTGGATACAGTGAACGGCCAGCAGTCTGTCAGTCAGCAGACCTATGGAATCCAGAAATTCCACAGGTGTCATATTATATTCTTTGCGGAAATAGTCCATTTCATAGTCCATTTCGCTGACATGAGTGCTGATAAGCACATCATGTTTTTCAGCTATTGCCTGGGCCCGTTTCAGTGCATCGGCGCTGTTTGTATTTGTGGCGTGTGGTGCAATGGCCGGTGTAATCAGTGGATTTGCATTTTTCCATTTGGCTATGAACCAGTCACTGTATTCCAGACCGCCGTAAGGCTTGTCAGAATTACAGTGTGCAAAATCCAGTATGGTTTCTGCCAGTGTGCCGCGCATATTCATTTTTACCATTGCCTGTGCCACAGCATCTTCGTAGAAGTACATATCAAAAACCTGTGTCACACCGCCCAGCATCATTTCGGCAGCGGCATACTGGCTGGAAAGGTATACCAGCTTTTCTGTCATAGCTGCTGATTCCAGCGGAAACAGGAAACGGCGCAGTCTGTCAGGGCAGTCATCGCCCAACCCGCGGAAAGGCACCATACCCATATGGCAGTGGGTGTTTACCATACCGGGTATCAGTATTCCGCCTTTGCCGTCAATCACTTTATCCACAGCTGTGGTACTGTCGTTTATTGCTGTTATTGTGTCACCGTCAAAGGTTACACTGCCTTTTTCATATACATTGAAATCAGCGTCCATTGTCAGCAGGGTAACATTTTCTATCCTTGTTTTCATATCATCACTCATTCGTCTTTTTTTTCAGTATATCATATACAAAAAATATTTGAAATACTTTTTTATATGGACTATAATTATACTATTATGAATTTGAGAGGTATATATGATAAAAGCTGTATTGTTCGACCTGGATGGCACTTTACTGCCAATGGACCAGGATGTGTTTATAAAGACTTTTTCAGGCTTGCTGATGAAAAAAATGGTAAAGCTGAAAGAATATGACCCAAAACAGTTTTCCACAGGTATATGGTCTGCCATTGGCCGGATAGGCAAAAATGATGGTAAAATCACCAACGAAGAACTGTGGTGGAATGTGTATTGCTCTGTAATGGGTCCACAGGGTAAAGAAGATGAGGAAATTTTCCTTGATTTTTACGAAAATGAATTCCAGGAAACTGCAAAGGTTTGCGGCTGTGACAAAAGGGCGGCAGAAATCATCAGCCTTGTAAAAGAAAAGGGTCTGCGACCAATCCTGGCCACAAACCCGCTGTTCCCACGCCCTGCGACAGCCAGCCGTATTCGCTGGGCAGGTATGCAGCCGGAAGATTTTGAACTGTTTACTACTTTTGAAGATTACAGCTACTGTAAACCAAACCTTGATTATTACCGCCAGATTATGGCAAAAACAGGCCTTTCTCCAGAAGAATGTGTAATGGTGGGCAATGATGTGTCAGAAGATATGATAGCTGAAAAACTGGGTATGAAGGTGTTTCTGCTGACAGACTGTATTATCAACAAAAACAACGAAGATATTTCCCGCTGGCCAAACGGCGACTTTGACCGGTTGAGAGAATATATAAAAGCATTATAGTAAAAATCACCTGTCAGCAGGTTGCTTTTTATGGGAATAATTACAGTTAAACAACAGTAATTCTATGCCCACAGATTAATATTCTGTCATTCTGAGGAACAAAGTGACGAAGAATCTTTGAACTGGTACAAATATCGTTACTACATTTTGCAGAAATTTATACAACAAAGATCCTTCACTGCGTTCAGGATGACATCGCTGTACTTTTCTGTGTTTGGATTTTACTTAGCCAGAAATGCAACACTATTATAAAAACAAAACCCTCCCTTGCCACTTGGCAGGGGAGGGGATTTTTATTGTTTATTATTCGCCGTCACGCTGTTTCAGATAGTCAGCAACACCTGTCTGGTACAGATTTTCACCATAGCAGTCAATAACAACTGTCAGTGGCATATCTTTTACTTCCAGGCGGCGCAGTGCTTCTGCGCCCAGGTCTTCGTATGCTACGATTTCGCTTTTTACTACACTCTGGCTCAGCAGTGCGCCTGCACCACCGATAGCACCAAAGTATACAGCGCCGTATTCTTTCATCGCATTGATAACATCGTCATTGCGTTTGCCTTTGCCTATCATACCTGTCAGACCACATTCTTTGATAAGGTATGGTGAGTAAGCATCCATACGATAGCTGGTTGTAGGGCCACAGCTGCCCAGTGCCTGGCCTGGTTTTGCAGGTGTAGGACCTACAAAGTAGATTGTTGCATCTTTCAGGTCAGCTGGCAGTTTTTCTCCTCTCTGGTGGGCTTCCACCAGTCTTTTGTGGCCGGCATCGCGGCTGGTGTAGATAACACCGCTCAGCAGCACTTCGTCACCGCTGTGCAGGTCTTTCAGTTTTTCCTGTGTCAATGGGGTAGTAATATATTTTTTCATAACTATATCTCCTTTGACTTATGTCTTGTAACGTGACAGTTGATGTTTACAGCACATGGCATACCTGCAATAT
>JAFZDX010000091.1 GCA_017560985.1 Oscillospiraceae bacterium | reverse complement strand
GCGTGAAAATTTCTGCACCTATGGTGGATCAGAGTCCTGTAAATCTGGAATGCAAAGTTACAGATATTGTAAAACTGGGCAGTCACGATATGTTTATTGCAGATATTGTGGGTGTAAACTTAGACGAAAGCCTGCTGGATGAAAAAGGCAAACTTCACCTGTCAAAGGCAGGTCTGTGTGCCTATGCCCACGGTGAATATTTTGCACTGGGCAAGCAAATAGGTGATTTTGGTTTCAGCGTAAGAAGAAAAAGTGTGCAGAAACGCAGAGACCAACAGGCTAAACAAGGAGCAAAGAAAAATGGAAAAAATGGTAAATGATGTACTTCTGACAACAGTTTTTACACAGGAAGATATTGAATATTCAAAAAAACGCCACGTTGAAATTTTTGACAGCGAGTATAATTTTTCAGAATTTTTCAACAAATATGCAACACAGGCTATTGATAACTTCCCTAAAACCTATAACCCTGAAAAAGATTTTATGCTTATTGCAAAAGTAGATGGTAAATTTGGCGGTACCATTACGCTTATTGGTGAAGAAGACGGCAACGCGCGCCTGCGCTTCTTCTTTGTTGAACCATTTACAAGAGGTAAAGGTGTAGGCAAACTTATCTTTACCACCGCAATGTCTATGGCAAAGGATATGGGTTACAGCCATCTGTATTTCTCCACATACAATGTACTGAAACCTGCCAGAAATATGTACAGAAATCTGGGCTTTGTTATAACAAAGGAAACACCTGAAGACGAAGTATTGCCAGGTGCAGTGGAAGAAATCTGGGAAAAAGATATCTGATATGAGAAAAGTTATTGAATACGGAGAAAAGGAAATAAGTTATCTTTGTCAAAAAGATGAAAAAATGGCCAGGCTTATAGAAAAGGCCGGCCATATTCACCGAGATGGTGAAACAGATTTGTTTGCATCCCTTACTGACAGTATTGTAGGCCAGCAGATTTCCACTGCCGCACATAACACCATAAGAAACAGGATAAATGAAAAATTTGGTATTCTTACCCCTGAAAAGGTGATGGCTACCACCGATGATGAACTGAAAAGTGTGGGTATCAGCTACCGTAAAGTGGGGTATATAAAGGATTTTTCATCTAAAGTCATAAATGGCGAAATCGACATAGAGGCATTATACACTATGTCTGATGAAGATGCGGTAAAAGAACTGGTAAAGGTAAAAGGTGTAGGTGTGTGGACAGCAGAAATGATGCTGACATTCTGTTTACAGCGCCCCGATGTGCTGTCTTACGGGGACCTGGCCATACGCCGTGGTATTATGAAACTGTATGGTCTGGAAGAACTTTCTGTGGAAGATTTCCACAGAATTACTGATAAGTTTTCACCATACCGCACTGTGGCGGCGCTGTATTTCTGGCACTATGCCAATCCTAAATGTGATTTTACAATATGAAAGAAGTATATTAAATAAGGCTAAAATCAATGGGCAAGCTGTAATTTCAGCTTGCCCATTATAGTTTGTTCAATATTATAAATAGTATAAATGATAGTATTTAATCTGTTTGATAAATTGGGATTGGATTAACAGTTTTATGAATAAGAATTATCACTTCAAATTCTTTTGATAGAAGGAAAAACCACTCTCTTTCTTCAGTTCAATATACCCTAACTTCTTATAAAACGAATTTGTTCTAACATTCCAAATCGGCGTATCAAGGTTTACTTCTTTCACATTAGGATATGTTTTTTCCACCAATTCCATCAATGCGATACCATAACCTTTTTTGTGATATAAACTATCTACAAATATTCTTCCAATATATAAGGATTCTTTATTTTCATTAAGAAACAGAATTGCTCCGCCAACGAGCATATCATCCACTGTTGCTTGGAACAAGTGTCCCTCATTTAGCATTTGCTCGTGCCAGATAATCGAATCATACTCGGGTGGATAGTCACCAACTGCGCCTCCCACTGCTACATCTGTTTCAAACGCTCTCTGCGATATCGCAACAATTCTTTCTAATTGCGTCCTTTCCGCTTTTACTAATTTCATATACCACTACTCCATAAATTTTTCTTATCTTTTCGACCTATTCAAATTTTCCTAACTGATTATATACTACCACACTATGCCATTACATACAACAACAGGCACAGCATATGCTATGCCTGTTGACTATTTTATAATACTATTTTGCCTTAAAAACTTTTTTCATTGCTTTGATAGTCCCGTAATTATCTGCATATCACACTCACCGTGTAGGGGCGGATATTATCCGCCCGCTTTCTCACAAAGGGTAGGATTTTGCCCTTTCTGCGTAGGGGCTGATGCCCACATCAGCCCGCCTGCATTGATAAAACTTACAGCTTTAATCTTTTATAAATCACATTAAATGTGATTTATTGTTCTTTTCTTGAGAAAAGAACCAAAAGCATGGGGCAGCGTAGCTGCGTGAATGGTTTTGCCGTAGGCAAAAACGCGAGCTGGTCCTGCGAGCGTAGTGGATTGCGATTCGCCCCATACCCCTAACGCTGCACAAGTGTAGAATGCTGCGTCTGTTACAAATCGCGGAAATTTGAAACCTCATTCGTTTCACTCATTCGCTCGACAAATTCCTTCGCGATTTTCGTAAAAAATATTTCAACCTGCTGAAGCCCTTGAAATATTTTTTACTCTCCGCAGACTCCGCTATTGTTATTCGGGGAAAATATTTCCCCGAACCCCTTTCTGTTCACAAAATTCAAATTTTCCTAACTGATTATATACTACCACACTATGCCATTACATACAACAACAAGCACAGCATATGCTGTGCCTGTTGACTATTTTATAATACTATTTTGCCTTAAAAACTTTTTTCATTGCTTTGATAGCTTTTTCGCAGTTTGCTCTTGGGCAAGCGCAGTTGAAACGCAGGTATGTTTTGCCGTGGAAACCGCGGCCATCTGTTGTGATAACACCAACTTCTCTCAGTTTGTCACGGATTACGCCAACATCATCGCACAGACCGTCAAAGTTTACCCACAGCACATATGTACCCTGTGGCAAATCTACGCTGATGCCTTCACAGCTGTTGAAATAGTCCACCATCAGTTCCTGGTTTTTACGAACGTATTTCAGCATTTCGTCAACATATTCAGCGCCGCCTGTATATGCGCCTATGCAGGCCTCCTGTGTCAGCAGAGAAACAGCATTTGAATGTGTTGTACTGCCGATTTTATCTATTTTATCTCTCATCTGTTTGTTGTATGTTACAGAGTAAGAGCCCTGCAGACCAGCCAGGTTAAATGTTTTACTTGGTGCATAGTTTGCTGTTACGATTTCTTTTGCCAGGTCACTTACAGACTGTGTTGGAATATGTTTGCATTCAGGGTTTACGATAAAGTCTGCCCAGATTTCATCTGAAACAATTTTCACACCCAGTTTGCCACAAAGATTTACAACGTTTTCGATTTCCCATTTTTCCCATACACGACCTGTTGGGTTGTGAGGTGAACAGAAAATCATCAGACTGATTTTGTTTGCAACAATCAGTTTTTCCATTTCTTCAAAATTCATTCTCCACAGACCATTTCCGTCTTTTACCAGTGGGGAATAAACCAGGTTTCTGCCCAGGTTTTTAACTGTTGACTGGAAACCTGTGTATGTTGTCTGGTTGATAAGGATATTTTCACCTGGCAGTGTAAATGCTTCTACTGCTGCGCCAACGCCAGCCAGTACAGATGTGTGGTTAAGAATATGTTCTCTTTTAACCAT
>JAFZDX010000090.1 GCA_017560985.1 Oscillospiraceae bacterium | reverse complement strand
AACTTATTATGAGAAGAAATAAAACAAACTACTATCTGGATATTGCCGAAACAGTTTCCGCACGCGGCACCTGCCTGCGCAGAAACTATGGGGCGATTATCGTAAAAAACGATGAAATTATTTCCACTGGTTATGTGGGTGCACCACGTGGCCGTGCCAACTGCTGTGACATCGGCAGATGTGTGCGCCAGGAACTGAACATTCCACGCGGTGAAAGATATGAAGTTTGCCGCAGTGTACACGCAGAAGCAAATGCCATTATCTCTGCACCACGTCACGAAATGATTGGGGCCACAATGTACCTGTGCGGCAAAGAAGTGTCTGACGGCTCTTATATCAAAAATTCCAACAGCTGTTCAATGTGCAAACGTATGATTATCAACGCCGGCATCAAAACAGTGGTTATCCGCGACTCAAAGGAAGAATTCCGCACCATTGACGTGGAAAAAGAATGGATTGAAAACGACGAAAGCCTGGAAGGCGTATTTACATATTAAGTAAATCTGGCAAAATAAAATCCCTGCAACCGCAGGGATTTTTTGTTTGCAAATTATTCTCTTTCTTCCACTACCTGCTGTACCACATCCACAAATTCTGCTTCCACCACCGGAATATGGTCTGTTACAGGTTCATCTTTTGTCAGGTTCATATTGCGCAGGTTTTCCTGGGCTTTTTCCCAGTCGCTTTTTGCTTTTACACCTTCAAATACTGTCACCAGACCTGTGGCGCCGTCATACACCAGACAGCCGCCGATAAATCTTGTCAGCGCCATTGCGGTTCCGAATGGGTTCATCACTATCACCAGGGCCAGCGCCAGTTTGATAAGGGTGAAAATCAGGCCGTGGTTCCATTTGGCATAATTCATTCGTTTCAGTTCAAATGCTTTCTGCAGGCTGGTTACGCTGCTTACCAGCAGAAACATACCCACCACAAAAGGAATAATGGAAATCAGCATTTCACTGCGCAGTGCCACGAACAATCCCAGGAAAATATTGGAAATGCCGCCCATCAGTTCAAAAACCACAGGCTGCGGCAGGCTTTTGTTGCGATATCTGGACAGTATGTTGCCGACACCTTTGCCAATAAGGGCAGCGGCTATCAGATAGCATATGGCTTTGCCTGTAAAGCCTGGATATATAACCAGCAGCAGGCCTATCAGCAGTGTAGCCACGCTGGAAATTGAAAATCTTTCTTTCAGTATTTTGATATATTCCATATATTTTACCTTTCGTGTTTGGAAAAATGGGGTATCGGGCGATTCACAAATCACCCCTGCAAACATTCGTTATCTATAATTTATCACACAATTTTTATGAAATTGTGAAAATTATCTGTAATTCTGCTTTGCGCTTACAGTGTCATTCAGCAGGGCAAAACGGTAGTGGTCTTCCCACTTTTCGTTTATTTCAAAGCATTTTCTGGACAGCCCTTCGTTTTCAAAACCAAATTTTTCCATAATGGCCAGACTTGGCTTGTTTCTTGGCATTACCTGGGCTTCTATCCTGTGCAGTCGCAGTGTGTGGAATGCCAGATAAATCATTTCGTCCACCGCTTCACTGCAATATCCCTTGCCGCGGTAATCCTTGTCTATTTTGTAGGACAGCACACAGCTTTTTACACTGCCAAACAGCACCTGGCCGATGCACACTGTACCTATTATTTTATCACTGCCTTTTTCGGTCAGATAATAGCGGAAGTCACTGCCGCGCATAGCGTCGGCATAGTCCAGCTTCAGGTATCTTTTTATGCCCTTTTTTTCATAATAGGCACTGGGGCGGCGTGGCTCCACATCCATCATATCTTCTTTGTTGCGCAGATTGAAATCTGCCACCTGGGCCGCCAGGCGGGGATGTGCCAGATGCAGGTACAGTCTTTCTGTAACCAGTGTGTATCTGTTCATATTTTCTCCTGTAAATACTATAAATAACAAAAAATTAGTATTGTGCAAACAATAAAAATATTATATAATAATTTATTGTGAATAAAACTTAAAGACCGTGTTTGCACCTGTTTATATTTTTATTATACAGGTGATAACACCGTCTATCAAGTTAAAATATATGATATGATGAAAGAGGTTTTATATATGTTTTCACTTAAAACAAGGGCAGACCGCCTGCGCAAAGTGCTGGAGCTTATCAAAGCTGATGCATGCATTGTGAAAAGCGAAGACAGTCGCCGTTACCTGAGCGGTATTTCCACCAGCGAAGGTATAGTTGTGATAACAAGGGCAGGTAACAGATATTTTCTGGTTGACCAGAGATATGAAGAGGTTGCTGCACGTCAGCTGTCACCACAGGGCTTTACTGTGCGCACAATAGGTCAGCGCAGTGAATATGCAATGTTTATAAATGAAATTATCCAGGCGGATAAAATCAAAGTGGTACTGCTGGAAAGCAATGCAATCAGCCACGAAGAATATCTGGAACTGGAAAATGCCCTTTATGCAAAGGTGCTGCCACTGAAAACCCAACTGGATAAACTGCGTATGATAAAAGACCTGGAAGAAGTGGAAAATATTAAAACCGCCCAGCGCATCAACGAAAAAAGTTTTGAAGAGCTGCTGTCCTTTATCAAACCTGGTATGACCGAAAAGCAGATTCAGGCAAAACTGGTACAGCTTATGCTGGAAAACGGTTCAGACCTTGCCAGATTCCATATCTGCTGTGTTTCAGGTACAAACTCCAGCCTGGTTCACGGCCACGCCACTGACAAACGTGTGGAAAAAGGCGAAAACCTGATGCTGGAATTCGGTGCTGTTTACAACGGCTACCGTTCAGATATGGCCAGAACAATCGTTCTGGGCAAAGCGGACGAAGAATTCAAAAAGGCTTATCGCATTGTGCAGAATGCCTGTGTAATCGGCCAGCGTTATATCCGCAAAGGTGTTTTGGGCAGTGATGCCGACACCGAAATCAGAAACTATATTGAAGAAAACGGCTACAGAAACTATTTCCGTCACTCACTGGGTCACGGTATCGGCATTGGCCTGTTTGAAGGGCCATATCTTTCACAGGATTCAAAAGATGTGCTGACAGCCGGCCACGTGGTAACAATGGAACCGGGCATTTATATTCCTGGCCGTTTCGGCATCAGGATTGAAGACCTGCTGTACATCTCCAATCTGGGTACTGAAAACCTTACAAGAACTACAAGAGAACTTATTGAACTTTAACTTTTACCTATGTCATTCCTGCTTTGCAGGGGTGACATAACCATTTTATGAAAAGGAGAAATAATGAAAGTATCAGCCCAGAAAAGAGCGTTCATCATTGCTCTTTCAATGATTTTTATACTGTTTTTCAAATTTATTCCGGCACCTGCCGGCCTTTCAGTGGCTGCAATGCAGGTGGTTGGTATTTTTATTGGTGTGCTGATAATGTGGATGACCATTTCCATTGACTGGCCAAGCATGCTGTGTCTTGCAGCACTTGCATTTGTGCCTGGCATTTCAATGAATAGCATCCTTTCATCAGGTATGGGCAATGCAACCTTTGCATTTCTTATGTTCACATTTATGTGCACATATACACTGAACCAGACACCTTTTATCCGCCGCTGTGCAATCGCTTTCCTTACTACAAAGTCAGCACAGAAAAGCCCTTGGGCATTTATCACACTGTACTTTGCCTGCACACTGTTCCTGGGTACATTTATGTCACCAACAGTTCTGGCTGTAATTATGATTGCCATCACAGAAGAAATATTCACTGTTCTGGGCTTTGAAAAAGGTGATAAAGCCGCAGATATGATGATGATGGGTATGGTTTTCTGCACATCCATTGGCGCTGGTATGACACCTATTGCCCACGTTTTCCCACTGATGGCCATGGGCTATTACACCACAGCCACAGGTGCTACAATCACTTATGCACAGTATATGGCAATGGGCGTGCCAGCAGGTATTGTATGTGCACTGCTGATGCTGGCTGTGTTCCGTTTCATACTGAAACCAGACCTGTCCGGCATTAAATCACTGGATATTTCCCATCTGAAAGAAAGCCTGCCTGCAATGGACAGAAAAGAAAAATACGCACTGTGGATTTTCTTCGGCGTAATTGCACTGTGGGTTGTACCAGGTGTTGTAAGACCTTGGCTGCCAGAAGTTTACAACTATATCAACGGTTTCGGCACTGCAATGCCTCCACTGCTGGGTGCAGTTGCAATGGCTATTGTAACTGTTGACGGCAAACCACTGCTGGATTTCAAAGAAGCTACCAGCAAAGGTATTCCTTGGGCCAGTCTTATTATGGTTTCTGCCACACTGGCACTGGGCAGTGTTATGACAAATGCTGACATCGGCCTGACAGCCTGGATTGGTGAAAAAATCACACCAATCACAGCAGGTATGGGTGTGATGGCGCTGGTATTCCTGTTTGCCTTCTGGGCAGCCGTACAGACAAACCTGTCTTCAAATATGGTTACTGTTACAGTGGTATGTGCTATTGCTCTGCCTGTATGTATGGCACTGCCTGGCATCAATGTGGCTGCTGTGGCTTCCATCATCGGTATGATGGCATCCTACGCTTTTGCCACTCCTCCTGCTATGGCAACCATTGTTTTTGCTATCGGCTCTGGCTGGACCAGCACATCACAGATGGCAAAATACGGCTTTCTGCTGATGTTTATCGGTATACTGCTGGCCTGCGGCATTGCTTACCCTATCGGCTGTGTAGTAATGTAAAATAAAATTTACACTTTTATCTGCTTTTCACGGCATCTGTGATGCCCTTACGAATAAAGGAAAAATTATGAAATACATCAAAGATAAAAACTTTTTAAGATTCCTTATCCCTTCAATGATAGGCGCTTTCCTGTTTGTTACACCTATCAACCAGGGCGGTAATCTGACAATTCCTATTGCAGTGTTTGCTAATGCACTGCTGGATATGATGGGCGATGCCAGCACAGTTATCATCTGTGGGCTTATTTCCATCAGCGCAATCACAACTCTTGTTCACAAATTCGTGGGCATCAAATTTATTAAAAACAATCCAAAACTGGACAACCTGTTCTCACCTTCACCATTCTGGTTTGGTGTTCGAATGACCGGTTTTGTATTTGCAATTATGTTCCTTACAGGTTTTGGTCCTGAAATTATTATGAGCGGTGCCACAGGCGGCACAGTTATCTACGACCTTATGCCAATTCTGGTATGTGTGTTCCTGCTGGCTGGCCTGCTGCTGAGCCTGCTGCTGAACTATGGTCTGCTGGACTTTTTCGGCGCACTGCTGATAAAACTTATGCGCCCTGTGTTCAACCTGCCTGGCCGCAGCGCACTGGACTGTGTTGCCAGCTGGCTGGGTGATGGTTCCATCGGCGTTCTGCTGACCAGCAAACAGTACGAAGACGGTTTCTATTCAAAAAGAGAAGCAACAGTTATTGCCACCACTTTCTCTGCTGTAAGTATTACTTTCAGCCTGGTGGTTATCAGTGAAGTAGGTCTGGAACATATGTTCCTGCCTTTCTACGGTGTTGTTTCACTGGCAGGTATCGTGGCCGCTATCATCGTGCCAAAACTGCCACCGCTGTCCAAAGTGCCGGATACATACTACACAGAAAAATCTCACCGTGAAGATATTCCGGAAGGCAAAACAGCATTCCAGTATGGTATGGAACTGGCTCTGGACAAAGCTGAAAAAGCACCATCTGTAAAAGAATTCCTGGCAGAAGGCCTGGGCAATGTGGTGGAAATGTGGTTTGGTACACTGCCTGTTATCCTGGCTATGGGTACAATCGCCCTGATTATTGCTGAATATACACCTGTATTCAAAATCCTGGGTATGCCATTTATTCCACTTTATAACCTGCTGGGTGTGCCAGAAGCAGCTGCTGCCAGCCAGACAGTTATTGTAGGTTTTGCAGATATGTTCCTGCCAAGTGTTATCGCTTCCGGTTTTGCCAGCGAAATGACAAAATTCGTTGTTGCCGCCACCAGCGTAACACAGCTGATTTATATGTCAGAAATCGGCAGTATCATTATGGGCAGTAAAATTCCTGTTTCACTGAAAGACCTGTTTATTATCTATATCGAAAGAACTCTGGTTACACTGCCTGTAATTGCAGTTTTTGCTCACTTTCTGTTTTAATTGGATATGAGAAAAATTATAAAAACAGTTTTTGCTGTACTGCTGGTGCTGACAGGCCTTTTCCTGTTCCTTATCGCACCGCGAATGACTGACAAGCCGGATATGTCCGCCTTTAAAGGGGTAAAATTCGCCCACAGAGGCTATTTTGACAACCGGAATAATATCCCGGAAAACAGCCTGCTTTCCTTTGAAAAAGCAATCGAGAATGGATATGGCATTGAACTGGATGTACAGCTGTCCAGCGATGGTGTGCCGGTGGTTTTTCACGATGCCGACCTGGAAAGAATTACAGGCAACACTGGCAAAGTGTGGGAATACACTGCCAAACAGCTGGGTGAAATGAATCTGCTGGGTACTGACCAGACAATCCCTACACTGGAACAGGCTATGGAATTTATCGGTGGCCGCACACCTGTAATTGTGGAACATAAAATGGACAGGCCAGACACAGCTGTCTGCGAAAAATCCTACGAAATACTGCAAGACTACACAGGCCACTGGTGTATGAAATCCTTTGACCCACGTGCCGTTATGTGGTATAAATCCAATGCGCCACAGGTAATCCGCGGCCAGCTGGCACAGGAATACTGGAAAGAAGAAAAATTCAAAGGTGACCCTTTGTACACCGCTCTCAGTTTTCTGGTAAGCAATGTTATTGCACGCCCGGACTTTATATCCTATAAAGCAACAGATGCAGATAATATTGCACTGAAAATCTGCCGGCTTATGGGTGCTGACACCGCCTGCTGGACACTGCGCAGCCCACAGGAATACGCACAGGCAAAAGACAGTTTTGATATGTATATTTTTGACAGTTTTGATATAAATACAGCTGAATAAAAAAGGCACCCAGAGGGCGGTCCAATAAAACAGTATAATAATGTTTTCGGTGAGGCGGCATGAGTAATCATGCCGCCTTTCCGTCCATAATGTCATAGAGTAAATTGGCGGGGAGTATGCCGATGTGATTGTAGCTGATGTCTACATCCTGCACTCTGTGTCCGCTGGACTTATCCGGTGCGTGAACATATACGGCTTTCACCATATCGTTCAGTACGGCGGGAGTCAACTTCTCAACATACAAGTACTTCTTCGCCAAACGGATGAAGTTATCGACACTCTCCACATGATTTTCTTGGTTCTGTATTTCATTTTCAAGCATTTCAATCTTGGCTCTCAGGTCTTCCTGCTCCTGCTCATAATCATCAGACAACATTTGAAAACGAGCTTCGGACAATTTTCCATTTACCATATCCTCGTAAATGCGCTTGAACAACCTGTCCAGTTCAGCCAGACGGTTTTCAGATTTCTGCAAAGTTCGCTTCATGGCAGCAAGCTCTTTCTTTGCTTCGGCTGTTCGCTTTGCACCCAACGCCTTACGGAACTCGTCCTCATAGTTTGCGATGCAGAGGAAAAGCAAACGCATATGCTGCAAGGTTCCTTCCTCTAACACAACCGCACGAATGAAGTGAGTGTCACAGACTTCCTTGCCCTTTTTTCGGGAAGTGGAGCATACGAAGTGGTCTTGTCTGGTTTCAAAACTGTTGCTCGTACAGTAGTACAATTTCTCACCACAATCGGCACAGTGGACGAGACCGGAGAACATATTGCTCTTGCCTGTTCTGGTTGGTCTGCGTTTGTTCTTGCGAAGCTCCTGCACACGTGCGAAAGTATCTTCGTCAATAATAGCTTCATGGGTGTTCTCGAAAATCTTCCATTGGTCGGGAGGGTTTTCGAGTTTCTTTTTGCTCTTGTACGACAGCTTGCGTGTTTTGAAGTTGACCATGTGACCAAGGTATTCCTGCTTTTCCAGTATGCCGGTGATGGTGCGTGGTGCCCATGCGTAAGGGTCATCGGGTGTGTT
>JAFZDX010000089.1 GCA_017560985.1 Oscillospiraceae bacterium | reverse complement strand
TGGCCGTTCATCCTCTCAGATCGGCTAATCATCGTTGCCTTGGTGGGCCGTTACCTCACCAACTAGCTAATGATACGCAAGCTCATCTATCACCGGATTGCTCCTTTCACCCCTTCCTGATGCCAGGTTGTGGTCATATGCGGTATTAGCACCCGTTTCCAGTTGTTATTCCCCTGTGATAGGTAGATTGCTCACGCGTTACTCACCCGTTCGCCACTAAGATTGATTTCAATCATCCGAAGAATCTTTCTATCAATCTCCGTTCGACTTGCATGTGTTAGGCGCGCCGCCAGCGTTCGTCCTGAGCTGGATCAAACTCTTTGTTAAATCCTTTTATATATCAACAACCTAAGTTGTTAATCTCTCTCAAGTTCTAAACGCTTTGCGTTCTTCATTACTTGTGTACACTCACTTTTTTACGAGGTCGAGCTCCCTCTCTCAAAAAAATCTCTTAGATTCCTTCACAAGCTTTTGTTCTTTTCCTATTGTTTAATTTTCAAGGTCCTGTCTGCCGCTCTCTTGCGACAGCTTTTTAATTATATCACACACATCTCCATTTGTCAACAACTTTTTTATTCTTTTTACCAAGTTTTTTCAAACTTCTTTGTGTGTTTTGCTACCCTCTTCAGGACAGCTCATTTATTATACCACTGATTTGGGATTTGTCAACCCTTTTTTATTTTATTTTAAATCTTTTTGTGGTTTTCTGTCTGTTTCGCAGACAGTTTTTATATTATACAACCATATATTCGTTTTGTCAACAGTTTTTTACAACTTTGTACATTTATGGCTGGTAAATATATAATACCACTTTTCCCGCCAATTTCTATGGTAAATTTTGCTTTTGGATTGTTCATTATTTTCCTATATACATTTTGCCCACAATATTTCAACATCTTTATCAGTATCTACAAAAGGGACGGCAGCCTATTGAAATTGTTAATAAATTAACTATAATATAAATATATACTATTTATATAGAGAGGTTATTATGAGAAGCAGTGGTATTCTTTTACACATATCCAGTCTTGATTCTGATTACGGTATAGGTACATTAGGTAAAAGTGCTTTTGACTTTGTAGATTTTCTGAAAGACAGTGGCCAGGACTTCTGGCAGGTGCTGCCACTGGGACCAACAGGCTATGGCGACAGCCCATACCAGGCTTTTTCCACCTTTGCAGGCAACCCTTATTTTATCGACCTTGATATTCTGGTTGAGGAAGGATTACTGGAAAAGGATGAGCTGACTCAGTACGACTGGGGCACAAAAGATGACCAGGTGGACTATGGCAAAATCTATGGTGCACGTCTGGATGTATGGCACAAGGCTTTCGACAGATTTATTGAAAAAGAAGATTCTGACTTTGCAAAATTCTGCGATGACGAAAAAAACTGGCTGGACGATTATGCAATGTATATGGCCATCAGCAAACAGAAAAACACATCCTGGCACAACTGGGAAGATGGCCTGGCTAAAAGAAAAGTCCGTGCAATGAACGCATATAAAAAAGAAAATTCCAAAGAAATAGAATTCTGGAAATTCCTGCAGTATAAATTTTTCCAGCAGTGGACAGCTGTAAAAAGCTATGCCAACGAACTGGGTATAAAGATTATAGGCGACCTGCCAATCTATGTTTCAGATGATGGCAGTGATGTATGGGCACATCCTGAACTGTTTGATATGGATAAAGACCTGGCATTGCGCAACATTGCCGGTGTACCACCAGATGCTTTTTCTGCTGACGGCCAGCTGTGGGGCAACCCTGTTTATAAATGGCGCGCCCACAAAAAAAGTGGCTATCAGTGGTGGAAAGACAGAATGGCCGCTGCCCTGCGTATGTATGATGTAGTAAGAATAGATCATTTCAGAGGTTTCGAAGCATATTATTCTGTTCCTGCCGGTGATAAAACTGCTGTAAACGGCAAATGGGTAAAGGGTCCTGGCATTGAACTTTTCCAGGAAATGGATCTTATCAACACAGGCGAGTTCAATGTAATTGCCGAAGACCTGGGCGTTATCACTCCTGAAGTAGAGGAACTGCTGAAAGGCTGTGGCTACCCTGGTATGAAAATACTGCAGTTTGCCTTTGACGGTTTCCATAACCCTGGCAACACATATCTGCCACACAACATTGTAGAAAACAGCGTTGTATACCCAGGCACACATGACAACAACACTACACTGGGCTGGTGGAAAGAACTGGGCAAAGGCAGTCAGGAATACTGTATAGAATACGGCGCATGGGAAAGCGATGATGATATCTGCGATAAAATCATCACAATGGCATTTGCTTCCAGAGCAAAACTTGCAATGGTTGCAATGCAGGACTGGCTGGACCTGGGTGCTGACGCCAGAATGAACACACCGTCCACTGTAAATGCCAACTGGGCATGGCGTCTGAAAAAAGGCGAACTGGACGAAAGAGTAAGCGAAAGAATTCTGCGCAAAACAAAAGTTTACGACAGATACACCAGAACAATAATCGATGAAATTATTGAAGTGGATGATCCAGACGGAATCGAAGACGAAATCGTTATTGAAATTATGGACGCCAGCGAAATGGAATAATGAAAATCCAATCATTTTAGTGTGCGAATAAAAAGAAAAAGGCTGAACTGTAAAAGTTCAGTCTTTTTCTTTTATCTGTTCTATTATTCTACCAATATTCTGTCGCCGTTTTCATCATAGATATACTGATGCCTTACAGTACCGTCAGCCCAATAGGATGTTTCTCTTGTATTTATTGTATTTCCGTATTCATCTGTATAGAAATCATACACTTTGTCAGCATAGCGGCTGCCGTCTGAATTGTATGTATATTTGAAGGCCTGACCTGTGCCATCTTCGTTGTAAATACTTTCAGTGTATACTGTGCCATCATCTGAATAGAACTGGTACAGTTTTTTACTGCCGTCTTCATAATATTCACTGTAGTATGAAAGCTGGTCTTCAGGCACTGAACCACGCCCATAGTTGGATTCTGT
The DNA here is from genome assembly GCA_017560985.1 of Oscillospiraceae bacterium. Classification (GTDB taxonomy): domain Bacteria; phylum Bacillota; class Clostridia; order Oscillospirales; family Ruminococcaceae; genus RGIG3102. Next base: position 6,945 of record JAFZDX010000089.1, on the reverse strand, counting down.
TTTCACCTGGCCGTTGTCATAATAGGTATATTCATCTGTATAGCCTATTTCACCAGGGTCCAGATATGTTACGCGGCGCAGGCAGTTGCCATTTTTATCCTCTTTCCATTCAGAAGCAATCAAACCGTCTTTATATCCTATACTGGACTTGTCACCATTTTCATAGTATGTAGTTTCCCTGCGGGAAATCTCTGCACCTTTTTCAACCTGTGTGTTCAGCACTTCCCTGCCCAGTTCATCATAGTGGATTTCGTGGTCGCCGTACACACCACCTTCATCTGCATAGATTTTATAAGTGATGAAATACTGGTATTTCATATTGCCGTTGTCGTGGTATTCTTCCACTTTTTCCAGTCGTTCCAGGCCATACTCACTGGCCTTTCTGATACCGTAATCAGTACCCAGTATGATTTCTGTTTTCCCACCATAAATATCACTGCCATCAACAGCTTGTGGCACTATTTCCACAGTGGCATTCAAATCTTCCACCACATAGCAGAACTGTCTGGCACCTCTTTCGTCTTCCTGTATACGTTCATTTATAATATTTTTCCCGTTTGAACCTGTAACAGTAAGGTCTGTGTACATTGAAAAATGTGTGGTGCCTGCCAGATAAATCATAGAAACATTGCCGGATGAATCGCGCAATGGGTATATGCCTATACCGCCATATGTACCCAGGTTTTCCATACCTGAAAGATTCATAGCATAAATTGTGCCGTCTTTGAACATCCCCGGCACACTGTTTGAAAATTCTTTCACCCCACTGCCACCTGCCAGCACACCTGTGGCACCTGCCACAACTGAAAGAGACAGAATAATGCCGTAAGCTTTGGAGTTGAGAAACTTTTTCAGCATATCCAGCAGACCGTCTGTGGCCTTGCCTTTTATTTCACCAGTTACCTTGTCTTTTACTTTTACTTTGGCATAATTCTGAAAATCATCATCTTTCTGGTCCATACTTTGCCCGCATTTACAGCAGAATTTTGCTGTCAGGTTATTTTCTGCACCACAGAGGATACAGTATTGTTTTTTATTTTCCATAACTGCCCCCTAAATAGTGTACATTGTGATTGTCTGTGTGCCGTTTTCCATAACGGCTTCTATTGTGTAATAACCATTGGAGTTTTCACTTACGGTAATGGCATCTTCCAGACCATAACTGCCGGACTGATATTCATAGCCTGTGGACTCTTTGAAATAAACATTTATCTGCTGTGTACCCTTTGGCACATAGAGTGACAGGTTCACACTGCCGGAATCTATTTCCACAAAATATTCCTGGGTTGCAGTATTATAATAAACATCGTACTGGCCGTTGTCCCGTATTTTCATAGTGTCGCCGCCTTTTGCGCCACCGCCGATAACAAGGCTGAACACAAATGGCAGCACAATCAACGCAAGACGCACCCACACATTGTCGGTAATAAAACTTAAAGAAAGTATATCTTTTACTTTATCGGCCTTGCCTTTCACTTCTTCGACTTTTTCCAGCTTACCTACCACAGACTGGCTGTGGGCAGCATCTTTTTCCCGCTGTGTAAAAGCCTGACCGCAGTTTTTGCAGTAGTTTGCCTTGCGCAGGTTTTCAGTATTACAGTTTGTGCATTTCATAGTATTTTCCTCATTTGTGTTTTATTGAATTATATTTCCGCTTTCATCATAGCTGATCTGGCCGTTGACCTGCCCGTTTTCGTAATAAACTGTTTTTGTCTCGACCAGATTGCCCTGTGCATTCCTTGCGAAATAAGTTTCGCTTTTTCTGTATCCGTAAAGACTGCCATCTGAAGAATTGTTGTAGGCATATTCAGTATTTATGGCTGTGTCACTTTCCCTGTCATAGATATATTCTTCTCTTATGCTGTTGCTGTTTTCATAATACCAGACAAATCTCTGTTTCACATCAGTGCCTGTCCGGTCCATAAAGGTATAGGTTTCAGTCATTTTCCACTGGGTGCCGGACTGATAATAAACAATATATCCCTGACCATTCCGATCATATCCGCTTTCTTTGGTTATGTTGCCCGCTTCATCATATTCAGTTTCGGCTTTCAGCAGGCCGGTTTCATAATATTCCATTTTCTGCATAAGACGTGGCTGACCATCTGTTACTTTATAATAATTGCTTGTTTTCAGCACATCATTGGAATAATAGTCATATTCCCAGTATCCAGAAACCCGGCCATTCCCATCATAGTTTTCCCTGTAAGAAACCTGTGTTTCGCTGTAAAACTCTTGATAAGAGATATTTTTGCCGTTTTCCCTTTCTTTCAGGCTTGTTACGAAAGCATTTTCATCTATGCCATAAACTTTGGTTTTTATAACAGGCTGGTCCAGATATTCTTCCACAACTTCAACAGAGCAAGCCTGCCCGGTAATGTCTATATTGCCTATTGCTATGGCATGGTCCATGCTGTCTATCTTATCCATAAACAGCACCTGCCCATCATCTGTAGTCACCAAAAGATGTATCAGTTTGCCTTCTTCTGCCTCTGGTCGCAGAATCAGCTTTTCGACACTGCCATCTTTATCGTAAAAAGCCACGCACTGCACAAAATAACTGAACAGTGTCTTTTCGTTTTCTGTTGGTGTATACTCTTTTTCACCCGTCTGTGCACTGCCATATACAGTGCCATCCATAAACATACCAGGAGTATCCTTTGCAAAATTTTTCACCCCTGAGTTCTGCCGCCCTGCCATAACCATTGTGACAGAGGAAATGACAGAAAGGGCCAGTATAAAGCCATAGGCTTTTGACCTGAGCAGTTTTTCCAGCCATTCAAGAAAAGCATTTACTCCTTTTTCACTGGCTGTATCCTTTGCTTTTTCTTTTGTTTTTTCTACCAGGTACACCTGCAAATCGTCATCTTTCTGGTCCAGACTTTCACCGCATTTGCTGCAGAATCTGGCAGAAAACTTATTCTCCCGCCCACATATAATACAATACTGAATATCTTTTTCCATAAAAGCACCTTTTCGTTTAATTCATTTTAATTATACTCCCTGTCAGAAAATATCTCAATGGTGAAACACAGATTAGCTGCAAATTGATTTTTATTTAACGTGGTGCTATAATATGTGCAAATATCAGCGTATATCGGAGGGGCCTATGGAACTTTTATTCCCTATGTTTTTTCTGTTTTTCCTGCCATTTTTTATTCCTTTGGGCTTTGTCCTGTTCTTTGTGGCGGCCGGCCTGGCTATACTGGGCTTTACTCTTATAGGCGACAGCGATACCAGAATAAAGGGTATAATTGCCATTATACTGGCTGTTGTGCGGTTGCTGCTATCACAGGTAACTGCTGAACTGACCTGGTTCAGGGTTATTTTCAACATCTTTCATGCTTTGAGATAACATTTAAAACAAATAAATACAAACTAAAGGCTCCGTTTAAAACGGAGCCTTTTTTATTTTGAAATGTAAATTATGCGTTGAATTCAGGTCTTGCGCAGTTTGAAGTGATTTCATTTTCTGCAGCAATAGATTTCAGGTCAGCCTGCCACATATTGTACCACATATATGAACCAAAGATGTTGTAGCAGTCAAAGCCCAGGTTTTTCAGGATTCTTTCGCCAACGTAAGCTCTCAGACCGGACTGGCAGTGGATGTATACAGGTTTGGATTTATCCAGTTCTGTATATCTTTCACGCAGCAGGTGGAGAGGAATGTTGATAAAGCCAGGAACGCTGCCTTTTGCAAATTCTGCTTCTGTACGAACGTCCAGTTTGATAACTTCGTCGCCCATAGCCAGAACTTCTTCAAATGTAGCAACTTTGCTTTCGCCCAGAACAACGTTTTCACCAACGTAACCAGCCATGTTGATTGGGTCTTTAGCTGATGAGAATGGTGGTGCGTAAGCCAGTTCCAGCTGATGCAGGTCAAACACTGTCATACCAGCACGGATAGCAACTGCCAGAATGTCGATACGTTTGTCAACGCCTTTGTAACCAACGATCTGACCGCCCAGAACTTTACCTTCGCCTTTTGTGTACAGCAGTTTAACTGTCATCATTGTTGGGCCTGGGTAGTAGCCTGCGTGGCTGTTTGTAGCAGAGAATGATTTGTGGTAGTCGATACCAAGACGGATACAGTCTTTTTCTGTAAGGCCTGTGGAAGCAACTGTCATATCAAATACTTTTGCAATGGATGTGCCCTGTGTGCCGTTGTATTTAACTTTTCTGCCTTTGATGTTGTCAGCAACGATACGTGCCTGTTTGTTAGCTGGGGAAGCCAGTGGGATGATTGTCTGTTCACCGGAAACAAAGTGTTTAACTGCGATAGCGTCGCCAACTGCCCAGATGCCGTCAACATTTGTATGCAGGTAATCGTCAACGATGATTTCGCCGCGTTTGCCCAGTTCGATGCCGCTGCCAGCCAGGAATGCTGTTGCAGGTTTTACACCGATAGAAAGCACAACCATTTCAGCAGGTACAAAACCGCCATCTGCCAGAACAACACCGTCTTTTGTGATTTCGCTGGCCAGTTTGCTTGTTGCCAGTTTAACGCCGTGTGTACGAACGTGACCGTGAAGACCATGGGACATATCTTTGTCGATGTTTGGCATAATGTGTTCGCCAGCTTCGATGATAGTTACATCAAGGCCTGCTTCTTTCAGGTTTTCAGCAACTTCTACGCCGATAAAGCCGCCGCCGATAACTGCCGCTGTTTTTGGATGTTTTTCATCCAGGAAATCTTTGATAGCATATGTATCTGGAACGTTACGCAGTGTGAAAACTGGCATTTCAGGGCTGATTTCCATTCTTGGAATAATTGGCACTGCACCTGGTGAAAGAACCAGTTCATCATAGGACAGGTCGTATTCTGTGCCGTCCTGGTGGTTTTTAACTCTTACAGTTTTGTTTGCGCTGTCGATAGCAATAGCTTCGCTGAAGATGCGAACATCAACATTGAAACGGCCTGTAAAGCTGGCTGGTGTCTGAACAAGAAGTTTTTCTTTTTCGCTGATAACACCTGACAGGTAGTATGGCAGACCACAGTTAGCAAAGGAGATAAATTCGCCTTTTTCCAGCATGATGATTTCTGCCTGTTCATCAAGACGTCTGAGTCTGGCTGCTGCACCTGCACCGCCGGCTACACCGCCGATAATAACATATTTCATAATGTATTCCTCCATTAATGTTTAATTTTAAACACAATTTGATAACTATATTATCGATTAAAAACCCTCTTTTGTCAATCGGTTTGTAATCCAATCACCATAATATAACGTAGAAAAAAATGTAAATTTTTTGTATGTAATCTGTCAGCACACATCTGTCATCCTGCCGGTGTCAGTAACATAAAGCATTGCTGATAAATATAATAAAACAAATACGGCTATGCCGATGACAGCAAGGTGATTGTAATGAGTGTTTATCTTAATGTTGAAAATATAAAGCTGGTGTACCAGACACCGGAAAGTGAAACTCTGGCTATAAAAGATATATCTTTCACTGTGGATAAAGGCCAGTTTGTCAGTATTGTGGGGCCCAGCGGCTGTGGCAAGAGCACACTGCTGTCCTGTATAGCTGGTATAACCCTGCCCACTGCCGGCAATATACTGCTGGAAAACAAACCCATAAAAGGCATAAACAACCGCACAGGATATATGCTGCAGAACGATAACCTGTTACCCTGGCGTTCCATTTATAAAAATGTTTTTCTGGGGCTGGAAATACAGAACAAACTGACTGAAGAAAACATAGAATACACCCATAGCCTGCTGAAAAAGTATGGCCTGTGGGAATTCAAAGACAGTTACCCTTCCGCATTGTCCGGCGGTATGCGACAGCGCGCAGCATTGATACGCACACTGGCAGTAAAGCCCAGCCTGCTTTTGCTGGACGAAGCCTTTTCCGCCCTGGATTACCAGACCAGAGTAACTGTAAGCCAGGATGTATACAATATTCTGCGCAGTGAAAACCAGACCATGATAATGGTCACCCACGATATTCCTGAAGCGGTATCAATGAGCGACAGGGTAATCATTCTGTCACCGCGCCCTGCCGTAATCGCCAGACAGGTGGATATACCTTTTGGCAAAACCAGGGATACCATCGCTTTGCGCAGCACAAAGGAATACCGGCAATGCTATGAAACGGTGTGGAAGGAGATGAGCCGATGAACAATACTATTTACAGCCGAAGCGAATATCTGAAAAGAATAAAAAAAGAAGCCACACTGGTAAAGTCTGTGCAGATATTCACTGTTGTCTTTCTGCTGACAATGTGGGAAGTGGCGGCAGATATTGGACTGATAGACCGGTTTATACTGTCCAGCCCTTCCAGAATGATAAAAATGTTTGTACAGATGGCCGCCGGTGAATTATGGGTGCATATTGCCTGTACCGTAGGCGAAACTCTGGTGGGCTTTCTTCTGGGTGTAGCAATAGGCCTGGCAGTGGCAGTTGGGCTGTGGTATTCAGGTTTTGCCCACAGGGTAATGGCACCTTTTCTGGTGGTTGCAAATAGTCTGCCCAAAATAGCACTGGGGCCTGTGATAATTGTGTGGGCCGGGGCTGGAATCAGTGCCATTATCACAATGGCTGTTGCCATTTCACTGATAGTAACTGTAATTGAACTGACCCACGGGTTCTATGCCACAGATGCAAATCTTCTGCTGACTGTAAAAAGTTTTGGGGCAGACAGATGGCAGTGCTTTCAGAAAATTGTACTGCCCAGCAACATACCTGTGCTGTTCCAGAGTTTGAAAGTAAACCTGGGTTTAAGTCTGGTAGGTGTGATAGCAGGGGAATTTCTGGTATCAAAAGCAGGGCTGGGCTATCTGATAGTGTATGCTGGTCAGGTGTTCAAAATGGACCTGGTAATGATGAGCGTGGTACTGCTGGGTTTTATAGCCTTTGTGCTGTACAGCGCCATCAGCAGACTGGAAAAACTGGCTGTTAAAATGATAAACCATATTTAGGAGGACACTTTTATGAACTT
>JAFZDX010000088.1 GCA_017560985.1 Oscillospiraceae bacterium | reverse complement strand
ATTTTCTTTTCGTCTTCGTTCCATTCGTACATTGGGAAGTCAACGATGTAGCAGAATTCAAATCTGTCTTTGTCAATCAGATTCAGTGTTTCACCCAGCCATTTTCTGATGCCGCCAGCCAGGCCGTCAACAACGTTTTTACCGTCAGAGATAAAGAAGATTGTGTCGCCGTCTTTCATGCCGCACATTTCGATAAGGTGGCTTCTCTGTTCTTCTGTCAGGAATTTGTCGATAGGACCTTTGAATTTGCCGTCTTTCAGCATCAGGTAGCCAAGACCTTTCATACCGATGGACATAGCAAATTTCAGGCTGTCTTCATAGAATTTTTTGGACTGGTTAGCGCAAGGTGCTACGATACCTCTTACTGGTTTGCCTCTGAATGCTGCAAAGTTTACATCTGCAAAGAATTCTGTCAGGTCTTCGATGATAAGAGGGTTGCGCAGGTCTGGTTTGTCAGAACCGTATTTCAGCATAGCTTCTTCAAACTTGATACGTCTGAATGGTGCTGGGCTAACTTCTTTGTCAGAGAATTTTTTGAATGTGTTGTAGAGAACTGTTTCACCTACTTTGAATACGTCTTCCTGTTCTGCGAAAGCCATTTCAAAGTCCAGCTGATAGAATTCACCAGGTGAGCGGTCGCCACGTGCGTCTTCATCACGGAAGCAAGGTGCAATCTGGTAGTATTTGTCAAAGCCAGATACCATCAGCAGCTGTTTGAACTGCTGTGGAGACTGTGGCAGAGCATAGAATTTACCTGGGTGTTTACGGCTTGGTACCAGATAGTCACGTGCGCCTTCTGGGGAAGAAGATGTGAGAATTGGTGTCTGGAAATCCATAAAGCCCAGATCTTCCATCTGTCGGCGCAGGAAGCTGATAACCTGTGAACGGAACACAATGTTTTTGTGCAGTGCAGGGTTTCTCAGGTCAAGGTATCTGTATTTCAGACGAACGTCTTCTCTTGTTTCTTTTGAAGATTCAATTTCAAATGGCAGCATATTTTTGCTTGGGCCAAGAATTGTCATTTCTTCTACGTGAATTTCTACTTCACCTGTTTCCAGTTTTGGGTTTACTGTTTCAGCATCTCTTGCAACAACAGCACCTTTTACCTGAATAACAGTTTCTTTGTGCACGTTTTTCAGCATTTCTGCGTCATGGAAAACAACCTGTGTCATACCGAAATGGTCGCGCAGGTCGATAAAGATAACACCGCCGTGGTCACGGATAGTGTTAACCCAGCCAGCCACTGTAACAGCCTGGCCGATGTGTTCTTTGCGAACTTCGTTACATGTATGTGTTCTTAACATACTCTTTTTCCTCCTGAAAAAATAAAAAATCCCGGAAATTCTCTTGTCAAAAAATTTCCGGGACGAGTTTTTGTTGATGTCGGGCCTTTGTGGATATATAAGTTTGTGCAGCATAATTATTACAAACATCAAGTTAAAAGTTTCAAATTGCAATCAGTAATTAAAATACAGCTACAAACCATATCCGGCCTGTATATAAACCCGCGGTGCCACCCGCATTGGTGTGTAAAAGCACACCCACTTTAGTATTTGATTTTCCGGTTAAAGTCACGTTATATCGCTTACCCTGCTTACAGCCGGTGACAAGGATTCTCTTAAAAGCGAAGCGGTAGAGTGTTCCCTGAATACTGTATCTGATTGCGCTTTCAGCCGGTGACGCAACTCTCTGACCAGACAGCTCTGTATCCAGAATCTCTATTCTAAAATTATAATAATAAAACAGTAAATTGTCAATAAAAAAGTATTGATGGGGTTATGGTAAAAAATGAGAGTGGTAAATTGTTGTTTAGCGCACTGAACGTGTGCTGAATACGTAGGGGATGGCGTCCTCGACATCCCGTGTAATAAATCGTAAAACGATTTATTACATATAAGGAACGCCGCAAGCGGCTGATTATTTATATAGTTTAGTGGAAATATCTGCTTTTTTATGCCATTGCTCGCTTCGGGCGCGGCTCGCATTTGCGCGCGGTCGGCAACATAGTTGCCTTCCACGGCAAAACGGCATTATGTGCTATTCGTACATAAACTATAATTTACCCAACAAAAAAAGGGCGGTGCCGCCCTTTTAATATTGGTTTTTTACTTCTCCAGATAAAAAGCTACGCCATTTTTACCATACACCTTTACACTTTCAGGCATATGGGCAGGGGCAGGCTGTGGCTGTGGCCATTTGCCAGTGGTTATTTCACCAGCCAACTGGCACAGATCTTTCAGTATTGCCTTTGGCAGTGGCCGTTTGCCGTGGGCTGGCCATATTTCGTCAAAACTGTCCTGTATTTCTTTCAGCTTCTTGATTGATGCCAGATAGGCAGGCAGGTTTCTGCCGTTGCCAAACATATAGACCGGCACGTTGCCCACAGTGTCGCCTGTCAGTATAAATCTCTGGTTTCTTTCCAGCAGGGCAATACTGCCAGGTGTATGCCCAGGGATAAACACAATTTCAAAGCAGAAATTGCCCAGATCAATTTTTTCACCTTCCCATATTGCTATGGCATCTGGCTGTTTGGAGTTTCTCATATGGTAATAGGAGAATTCTGACGGATGCATATAGTATGGGCCAAACTGCCAGGCTGCACCCATATGGTCGCCGTCAGCGTGGGTAATCAGCAACTGTATAGGTTTGTCGGTCAGTTTTTCACACACTGATTTCAAATCGCCTCCAAAGCCGGCATCGACCAGCAGTGCCATATCATCTCCTTCAAACAGATAGCAGCGCACGCCGCCCTGTTCAATAGCCCAGAATTTTTCACCGATTTTTACAGGTTCATAAGGTGGAAATTGCTGTTTTGTCATAATAAATTCTCCCTTCATATATCAATGTATCTTTTAATTTTATTATAAGTTAAATATTACACTTTGTCTATCTGTCATCTGTTTATTGACAAAGAAAAGCAGGTATTATATCATAAAATGAGAAATAAATATTACAGGAGAACAACTATGCAGAATATAAATGAATTGCTGGCTTTTATTGAAAACAGTCCATCACCATTCCACGCTGTAGAAACTATCAGCGACAGGCTGGACAATGCAGGCTTTACACGACTGTATGAACAGGACGACTGGAAACTGGAAAAAGGCAAAGGCTACTATGTATGCCGCAACTATTCTTCCGTACTGGCTTTCAGAATCCCTGAAACAGGTGTACAGGCTTTCAACATTGTTGCCAGCCATTGTGACAGCCCAACATTCAAAATTAAAGAAAACCCACAGATCACATCTGGTCCATACATCACACTGAATACAGAACGCTATGGCGGTATGATTATGTCCACCTGGATGGACAGACCGCTGTCTGTTGCCGGTCGCCTTATTGTACGCGAAGGCAGTACATATACACAGAAACTGGTTAACATTGACCGCGACCTGCTGATTATTCCTAACCTGGCTATTCATATGGACAGAACTATGAACGATGGCAAAAAATTCAACCCACAGGTTGATATGCTGCCACTGTATGGTCTGAAAGAAGATGCAGAAGGCTTCCTGGCAATGGTTGCAAAAGAAGCAGGTGTTAAGGAAGAAGATGTAATCGGCCACGACCTGTTCCTGTACAACAGACAGAAAGGCACAGTTCTGGGCGCAAACGATGAATTTGTATGCAGCGCAAAACTGGATGACCTGCAGTGTGCATTTGCATCAATGAAAGGCTTTATCGCACAGGAAGACGTAAAGGCAATGTCTGTTCTGGCTGTTTTTGACAACGAAGAAGTTGGCAGCAGTACAAAACAGGGTGCAGCATCCACATTCCTGTTTGACACACTGACAAGAGTTGTGAAAGAACTGGGCGGCGATGAAAATACATACCGCAAAGCACTGGCACACAGCTTTATGATAAGCGCTGACAATGCCCACGCTGTGCATCCAAACCAGCCAGGTATTGCCGACCCAACAAACCGCCCTGCAATCAACAAAGGTGTGGTTATCAAATACAATGCAAACCAGAGATATACAACAGATGCTATCTCTGCAGCAGTATTCAAAGGTCTGCTGAATGACCTGAACATTTCTTTCCAGACATTTGCAAACCGCAGTGATATTCTGGGTGGCGGCACTCTGGGCAATATTTCAAACACAAGAGTTGCACTGAATACAGTTGACATCGGTCTGCCACAGCTGGCTATGCATTCTGCATACGAAACAGCAGGTGTAAAAGACACAGAAGACTTTATCAGAATCTGTGAAGCTTTCTATGGTATGAAACTGAACAAAGTGGAAGACGATAAATACACAGTAGAATAATAAAAATACTCCCCTCCTTTAAATGGTGGGGAGTTTTTATATTGTTTTATCAGTATTTTATTCTTTCACCGCATTTGGGGCAATGCTCTGGCAGTATTTCCAGCTTGCTTGTCCAATATCCGAAACGCTCACCACAGAAAGGACAGTATAGGTTTGCCTGACTGTAAATTGACAGGACAGCCATTGTTATACCGCATACCATAAATGCACCAAGGGATAGTTCAGTAATACCCATTCGGCTTAATGTTTTCATATTTGAAAATATAAGGACGAATATGCCTGCAATAGCAAATCTTGCTGTTGCCAGCTTTCGCATCTTTTTTACATAGACTGTTGCAACTTCCATTTTTTCTTCTGTAGTAATAGGCGTACTCATTCTTCTTCCTTTTCAAAAATCAGGTCATAGCCCAGAGAGCCGCCAGCATTGGTCTGGCTGATGCGGATATTGCCCACATATCTCCAGCCTTTACTGCCGTATTCGGATATAATCTCTCTGTGTTCTTCCATAACAGGAAATTTAATAAAACTTTGCGGCATTTCAATTCTCACATATTCATAAATATACTTCTTCATAATACACCTTAATATAATTATTTATACTTAAATTATAATCCGGAAAACAAAAAAAGTAAATATATTTGTAATTTTAATTTATATTTATGGATAATAGTTGTAAAAAACTGGTTTTTATGATAAAATAAATCATTATGAATAACTATGTTTTCGGGTGAATTTTATGGAACAGAAACGTATAGAAGACAACCTTAAATATCTTTCACTTCTTGCAAAAGACTATCCTGATGCACAGGCAGCAGCGGCAGAAATCGTTAGCCTGCAGGCCCAGCTGAAACTGCCGAAAGGCACCGAAATGTATATGTCGGACATTCACGGCGAAGACCGGGCTTTCAGCCATATGATGAACAATGCGTCCGGTGTTATCAGAGAAAAAATAGATGTTGCCCTGGCCGGCAATACCACAGAAGAACAGCGTGCCATTTATGCCAGCCTTGTTTATTACCCAAGAGAGAAACTGGCTGAAATCAAACAGAGCGAAAGAAATATGGACGGATGGTATCGTCTTACTCTTTACCGCCTTATAGACGTGTGCCGCCACGTGGCCAGCAAAAATACACGCCGGTCAGTACGCCAGGCTATCCCAAAAGGATACGAATTTATTATAGACGAGTTACTGCATGCCCATTTTGAAGACCATAACAAAGAAGAGTATTACAGTCAGTTTATATCCGCTATTGTAAACAATGGTATGGCAGATAGTTTTATTGAAGCAATCAGTGTTGTTATAAAACGTCTTGCTGTACATAAACTGCATATCGTAGGGGACCTGTTTGACCGCGGTGCCCGTCCTGACCTGGTAATAGACAGGCTGATAAATCACCACGCAGTGGATATCCAGTGGGGCAACCACGATGTGTTGTGGATGTGCGGTGCCACAGGCTCACCACTGGGGGTTGCCAGTGTGGTGCGTATCTGTGCAGCATACAATAATCTGGAAGCACTGGAAGACGGCTATGGAATAAACCTGCGTCCGCTGTCCCGCTTTGCACGGAAGACTTATGGTGACTGTTCTGTATGGAAACCAAGAAAAGCCATCGGCTATGTGACAGATGATGAAATTGCAGTGGCAAAAATCCACAAGGCAATCTCTGTGATTATGTATAAACTGGAATGTCAGGTTATTGCACGTAACCCTAACTTCGAAATGTCAGACCGCCGGATGATGCTGAAAACAGACTTTAAAAAAGGTACAGTGAATATAGACGGCAAAGACTATGAACTGAAAGACAAGGATTTTCCAACAGTTGACCCGGACAACCCTGCAAAACTTACAGATGAAGAAATTGAAGTTATCACAAAACTTTGCCAGGGCTTTACACAGTCTTCACGCCTTCAGGAACATACACGTTTCCTTTATTCCCATGGTTCTGCATACAAAGTTGAAAACGGTATCCTGATGTATCACGGTGTTATTCCACTTAATGAAGACGGCTCTTTCCGAACAGTCAGCTTTGGCGGACGTGGCTATAAAGGCAAGGAACTGATGGATTACGTGGACTATATGTGCCGCATTGCCTACTTTGGGGATGAAGGCAGTCTGATGAAACGTGTGGGCCAGGATATTCTGTGGTACCTGTGGTGTGGCAAAAACAGCCCTATGTTTGGCCGCAGTAAAATGACCACATTTGAAAATGTACTGCTGAATGAAAAAGAACTGAAAGTGGAAGGCAAAGACCCATACTATCTTTACCAGGAAGACAGCATTGTGGCTGATGCCATACTGGCAGACTTTGGCCTGTCGGGTTCAAAATGCCGCATTATCAATGGCCACGTGCCAGTAAAGGTTATCAGCGGTGAAGACCCAATCAAAGCAGGTGGCAAGATTATAGTTATTGACGGCGGTTTCTCCCGTGCCTATCACAGCAAAACAGGCATCGCAGGGTATACAATGGTTTATTCTTCACGCGGTGTTTCACTGCGTGCCCACCAGCCGTTTACCAGCCTGCAGGAAGTGGTTTTCAATAACACCGATATCCAGAGTAAAGTAAATGTTTTTGAAACAATGTCAAACCGTATGCTGGTGGAAGATACTGATGAAGGCAAAGCAATAAAGGACCTTATTCTGGACCTGCGCCAGCTGATACAGGCATACAACAAAGGCTTTATAAAACAGTCCAATGATTGATTTATAAGTTGACAGTTTAATTTAATAAAGTTAAAATTGATAGTAGAAATAAACTCAGGGCACAGCCCTGGTCAGGAGAATAATATGAAAATTTTGGTATTTGGTTCCCTTAATGTTGACCGCAGATACATTGTAGACCACTTTGTACAGCCTGGTGAAACTCTGTCTTCACTGTCTGTTGGTACATTTTCAGGCGGCAAAGGTCTCAATCAGGCCATAGCTTGTAAAAAAGCCGGCAGCGATGTTTATATGGCTGGCAAAATCGGTACAGACGGCGCCTTCCTGCTGGCAGAACTGAAAGATGCTGATGTTGTGACAAAACATGTTTTTATCGATGAAAAAGAAATGTCAGGTCACGCTATCATTCAGGTAGATAAAAATGGTCAGAACTGTATTATCCTTTACGGTGGTACAAACAGAACTATCAGCCAGGAAGAAGTTGATGAAGTGCTGGCAGACTTTGATGCAGGCGATATCATTCTGCTGCAGAATGAAATCAACAATATGGATTACATTATCACAAAAGCCAGCGAAAAAGGTATGCTGGTTGCACTGAATCCATCACCAATGGACGATGCTCTGCTGGAATGTGATCTGGCCAAAGTAACATATTTCATTATGAATGAAATCGAAGCAGCAGCCATTGCAGGTGATTCTGACCCTGAAAAAGCTGTTGAAGTGCTGCATGCCAAATACCCAGAGTCAAAAATCGTTATTACTCTTGGCGGTGACGGTTCTATGTTCTTTGACGGCGAAAAAATCTGGCGTCACGGCATTTACAAAGTAAAAGCAGTTGATACAACAGCAGCAGGTGATACATTCACAGGCTATTTCCTCAACGGTCTGCTGGAAGGCCTGCAGCCACTGGAAATTATGTCACTGGCAGCAAAAGCATCCGCTATCGCTGTTTCACAGCCAGGTGCGGCAGATTCTATCCCTACAAAAGATGTTGTTCTTGCAACACAGCTGGAACTTAAATAACTGACTGTAAAAGCGCCCATATCATATGGGTGCTTTTTGTTATGATTCTACATTTTATATCCGGAGAATGAATTATGGAAAATAAAGATACAAAAGAACGGCTGGAACGGCTGAACAGAGTATCAGATTCTGAAAGAGAACTGAATGAAATAATGATGATGTACTTTGATGACCTGGATGCTACATTAAGTCTGGCTGAAAATGGAAATGCCAGCGCACAGGCGAAGCTGGGTTCAAGGTATAATAATGGCAATGGTGTAAGCCAGGACTATGAAAAAGCGGCACATTGGTATACATTGGCTGCCCGGCAGGGTAATGCCATGGCGCAGAATAACCTGGGCGTTATGTATACGGAAGGCAAAGGTGTTGAAAAGGATGTAAGGAAGGCCATAGAACTGTTTAAAAAAGCTGCCGCACAGGACGGGAAAGTGGCCCAGTACAACCTTGCAAAATATTATCTTACACAAAATGAATATGTTAAGTTTGACCAGAAGGAAGGCGTCAGACTTTTGCTGCGGTCTGCACAGCAGGGGTATAAACCGGCCATAGATTACGCCATGGACTACGAAAGAAGAAGCAATGTACCCGAACTGAAAAGAGTTTATAGCGAAGCTTTCCAGTGGTACAAAGATGCTGCGGCACGCGGTGATACAACTGCGCAAAAAGAATACGAGAACAGACTGCGCACAGGCAGTGGCACACTGGAAGAAAGAATTTCGGTAATAGGGGAACCACCATACGATGCAGAAGCCGAAATCCCTTTCTCACAGATGCTGAAAAAACACCGGAATTATTCCTTTGAACAGAGGGAAAACATCGGCTATACCTGTTATAATAAATTCCTTTCAAAGCCGGATATAGAAACCTTTGAAAAAATCCTGATTACCCGTTACAGAAAAGAATATCTTCATATATCTGACGAAGCAGATAAACTTTATTATAGGGCCGTAAATGAAAACAGTTTTGTAAGTATCCTCAACAATAACGATATGAACAACGTAGAGGCTGTTCTTGCAAAACCGGACCCAAAACCAGGTTTTACACGCAGTAAAACATTTGTTATAGGGGCAATACTGTTGCTGCCTGCTCTTGTACCTGCTGTTCTGGCAATGTTTAAAAATTTCGGTTTATGGCAGTTTGGTCTGATTTTTGCCCTGTCAGCATTCCTGTTTATCAGAATGAAAAGACCATACGGCCCACTGGTACAGGCACATACTGAAAAGAAAGCCGCAGTGGATGGTTTTGTTGCCAAGTACAAATATTACATAAATTTAATGTATAACGCCACAAATGGATCTATGAAAAAACCTGAAAACATTGTAAAAAGAGAAAATGGCCAGGTAAACTATGTGGCCACATACTACTCCAGATGCAAAATTCTGCTGGACAGATATCAGCGGATGGAGTTCACTGCACGGACTACAAAACCAAAAGCTACACGCAAACCAAAAGACCCACGCAGCAGAATATAACAGACAGAAAAAGCGGAAATCTGTAAAAGATTTCCGCTTTGTATAGATTTATCATATTGTGTGTGCTATACTCTCCTTATGGAAAGAAGGTATTTATGAATAGTCAGAAAAGTTTTCCACAGCTATTGAAAGCTGTGTTAAAAATAATCGGTACACTGATAAAAGTTATCTATACCGGCCCTTTGGGGATTATACTTTTTATAGCATCGGGTTATATGGCCTATGAACAGTTATTGCAGTTTTCCCGGTTTCTGGAATATAGTGTATTCCCAGCGCCATATGTGTTGGGCCAGCTGTGCATTGTGGCATTTGCCCTTGGTACATCACTGCTTTTCCTGCGCATCACTTTTTCACGAAAACTTGCCCGCATCAGCTATAAATCTGTTTTGACAGTTATGGCGTTTTCATTGATAATGGTCACAGTGTGCGGCATAGTGGACGATGAATATAAATCGGATTTTAAAACCCTCTACTATCCGCCGTATATTATGGAATGGCCCACACAGACTGTAAGTGAAACAAACAGTTGTGACTATACACAGGATGTAATTTATCTGTCAGGACATTTTACTGTTTCCACAAATGGCTTCCGCCAGAAAAACTGCCTGGAATTCAAAAAGATAGACCAGCTGACTGACAGCTATAAAGTTGAAATCCATTACAGGGGTAAACAGGCAGAAATGTATCTGAACAATAACCGGTGGGAAATGGAAGACAGCGGCAGATATATGGACAATATAAATATCTGGCCTATGGATTATGACTATGAAGTTTCTCCACAGGATAGAGCATATATGTACAAGCACAGAGTAAATCTGGAATACAGCGAACCGCTGGTAATAGAAAAAATTATAATCTATACTGCATACCCTGAAAAATTTGATACATCAGAAATATGGTTTAACTGATAAAAAAACACCGCAGATAAAAATCTGCGGTGATATTTTTTTACAATTTGTAATTTGAAATCGAAATATAACTAAAAGTGTTTAAATTAATCTTCGTAAACGCCTTTTTCTTTCAGCTGCAGGTAGTTTTTCCAGCCTACAGCAGCACCCAGCATAAGTGCAACTGCAAAAGCAATAAATGCATAGTTAGGGTTGATGTCAAAGATAAGACCTGCAAATGTAGGCCCTGCCATCATACCAATACTGCGGCTGGTGTTGAACAGACCGGCAACAGCACCTTTTGATGAATCATCGTCATTTTTCAGCATTACAGCCTGCTGCAGTGGTGTGTATATTGCATAGAATGCATAGTACATCAGCGCAAAAGCCATTACCACTGTCTGGTTTGGTGCCACTACCACACCTATCAGTGATGCACCTGCCAGCATAACTGTCACGCACATTGCTTTTGAAATGTTGAATTTTTTTACAATCCACATATTGATTGTCATATTCATTGTCAGTGAAATTGTACCCACAACAGCCTTGAACATACCGGATGAAGACGGTGCAAAGTTGAATTTTGCACGCAGGAAGTAGTTGAAGTTCTGGTCAAAACCTGTGGATGCAAAGAATGTCAGCAGTGCGCTTACCAGGAAAACAGCGATTGTAACATTCAGCATTTTCGCACTGGCTACAATAGATGTAAATGGGTTTACATCACTGAAAGACAGCTTTTCTGTTTTCTTTTCAAAGTTGGAATGTTCCTTGATGCAGAAATATGTGATTGCAGCCATACACATCAGCACGCCGCTCTGTGCATAGAAAGAATAGTACAGGTTGATGTCGCCGATAAGACCGCCCACCAGGAAACCGAAGGCGCCGCCGATACCCATCATTGAAGAATAGATAACCAGCAGTCTGTTTCTGTCTTCTGCAGGGGCTGGCAGTGCGGCAATGTATGCCATGCTGTTTACCTGTACGCTGGCCAGGGCGATACCGCCGATAAATCTGCCCAGCACCACCAGGTGCCAGCTGGTTGCCATAGAAAAGATAATGGCAGACACACCATAGCCTATAAAGCCAAAGGCTGTGGCTTTTGCATAGCCCATTCTGTCGCCAACTTTACCCCACAGCGCACTTACCAGAAACTGGCCCAGAGCCATTGCGGCAAAGGCAAAACCGAACATACTGTTGGAACAGTTTATCATCTGCAGAAAAGCAGGTGTAACCGGATGCACAAAGTTGGATACAAATGTGTAGCTGAAATATATTACGAAAAACAATGTCAGATTGTATTTTTTAATGAGTCCCATTTTGTTTCTCCCTTGATTTTGTTTTTATTGTCCAGACAAATATTTTACAACTTTATTTCACATATTACAACACAAATATCCGATTTTTTACAACAGATTTTTCTGACAATAAAACTTTACATTTCTTTGTCAACATAAAGTGCAAAAAACAGTAATATCGGTGGAAAATTTTGATAAATATATACAATTTTTATCGAAAAAAGGTATAAGCTCTTGAAAAAAACTATAAATGCGGTATGATATAATTATGATAATATGTAAACAAAATCAGATTTTACATATATTTTGTCATTATCTGACTACAAAAAATGAGTAAGAGGTAAATGAGATGAATATTCATGGCAAAGACATCAAACTTTTCGCATGTAACTCAAACATTCCACTGGCAGAAAAAATTGCTGCACAGCTGGGCCTGCCACTGAGCAAATGCACAGTTGGCAAATTCTCTGATGGTGAAATCAACGTTTCTATCGGTGAAACAGTTCGCGGCAGCGACGTTTTTATCATTCAGTCCACATGCACACCTGTTAACGACAACCTTATGGAACTGCTGATTATGATTGACGCAATGAAACGTGCTTCTGCAGGCCGTATCACTGCTGTTATCCCATACTTCGGCTATGCCCGTCAGGACAGAAAGAGCAAATCCCGTGACCCAATCAGTGCAAAACTGGTAGCTGACCTTATCTCAGCAGCAGGCGCAGACAGAGTTCTCACAATGGACCTGCACGCAGCACAGATTCAGGGCTTCTTCAACATTCCTCTGGATCATATGGAAGGTATGCCTATCCTGTCCCAGTACATCGAAAGAAAAAATCTGGAAGACCTGGTTATCGTTTCACCTGACCTGGGCAGTGTAAACCGTGCAAGAAAAATTGCAAACAGACTTGATGTGCCAATCGCTATCATTGACAAACGCCGTCCAAAACCAAATGTTTCTGAAATTATGAACATCATCGGCGACATCAAAGACAAAAACCTGCTTATCATTGACGACATCATCGACACAGCAGGTACACTGTGCAATGCTGCAAACGCACTGAAAGAACGCGGTGCAAAATCCGTTCGTGCTTGTGCTACACACGGCATCCTGTCCGGCCCTGCAATCGAAAGAATCGAAGCCAGCGCACTGGAAGAACTTATTCTGCTGGATACAATTCCACTGTCTGATGAAAAGAAACTGGACAAAATCAAAGTTGAAACAGTTGCTCCACTGTTTGCACAGGCAATTCAGAGAATCTATGCTGACCAGTCTGTTTCCACACTGTTCAACCTGTAATATCTGACTATGCTTTTTAAAAATACACAAGGCGCTGATTATATGATAGTTGGTCTGGGCAATCACGGCACCAAGTATGACAACACACGCCACAATATAGGCTTTGCCTGCGTTGACTACATCTGCGACAAAACAGGTGTGAAACTGGACAAGGCCAAGTTCAAAGCGCTCTACGGCACCTGGAAGTACAAGGATAAAAAGATTGTTATCCTTAAACCCCAGACTTTTATGAATCTGTCTGGCGAAGCAGTAGGTGCAGCCGCAAGGTTTTACAAAATTCCCCCTGAAAATGTGATTATAATATATGATGATGTATCTATGGCTGTGGGCAAAATGCGCATCCGCCTTAAAGGCAGCGCAGGTGGCCACAACGGCATCAAAAGTATTATTTCCCATATGGGTGACACATTCCCACGTATCAAACTGGGCGTGGGTGAAAAACCTCATCCGGAATATGACCTTGCCGACTGGGTTTTGGGCAAATTTACCGATGGCGACAGAAAACTGTTGTCTGAAAAATTTGACAGCGCATATCAGGCTGTGCAGTTGATTATCGACGGCCAGTCCGACAAAGCCATGAATTTATATAACAGATAAACACAGCCGTGTGATACCCCCTGTATGGGTATTACACGGCATATCTTGCTGTGTGAAATAAATACGGCAGTTAAATACACTGAATATGGAGGAATACATGAATGATTATTGAAACAGAGCGCCTATATCTGCGAGAAATGACAGAGAATGATTTTGATGCGCTGAACAAAGTGCTGTCAGACCAGTCCATTATGCAGCATTACCCATATGTATTTGACCGGACCAGAGTAAAAAACTGGATAAGCCGAAATATGGGAAGATACCGAATCTTCGGTTTTGGTCTGTGGGCAGTCTGTCTGAAAGAAACAGGGGAAATGATAGGTGACTGCGGTCTGACCATGCAGATTATAGACGGAGAAATAAAGCCTGAAATCGGCTATCATATCAGAGCTGGCAAACAAAGAAAAGGTTACGCCACAGAAGCAGCAGCTGCCGTAAGGGACTGGACATTTACCAACACGCCATTCAATATGATTTATTCATATATGAAACACACCAATGTTCCCTCATACAAAACTGCAATGGCCTGTGGATTCAGACAGGTCAGCGAATTTGAAGATGATGTAAACGAAATCACAAAAGTATTTGCTATTTCAAGGGATGAGTGGATTAATCTGAAATCCGGCTTATCCAAATAATAGATAAAAGGTTAAACTATGCTTTTAAAAGAAATTATAAACACCGGGGAATTTGCCCGACTGATGAATGAAATAAACTCATATAGCCAGCCTATTGCGCTGTTTGGTCTGTCCCGCACTGCCCGTGGGGCTTTCCTGTCTGCCATACAGCAGGTGACAGGCCGCCACGTGCTGGTGCTGACAAAGGATGAACGCAGTGCCAGCCGTCTGCTGGACGATACATCCTTTTTCACCACAGGTGCCCAGGTGTTTTCACCCCGTGACCTTACACTGCGCTCGCTGGAAAGTTTTTCCCGTGAGTATGAATACCGCCGTATACGTACACTGGGCAACCTGGTTGGCGGCAGTGCAAAAATAATTATTTCGCCTGTGGATGCCGCACTGATGTATACAATGCCAAAGTCCCGCTTTCTTGAAAATACACTGACAATCAAAGACAGCGATATGGTAAAAAGGGATACACTGGTGCAAAGCCTGGTAAACGCCGGCTATATCCGCCGTGAAATGGTAGAAGGTCCAGGGCAGTTTTCTGTTCGCGGTGACATTGTGGACCTGTATACCCCTGATATGGCCAGCCCTGTCCGTATAGAATTCTGGGGTGATGAAATTGACAGAATAAACACCTTTGACACCGAAACACAGCGCCGTATGGACCAGATTAAAAAGGTGCATATTTCCCCTGTAAAGGAAGTGCTGTTTACTGACAGTGAACTGGCGCTGGCCGCTATCCACGATTTCAGAAAAACACTTACTCCGAAACAGCGCACACAGTTTGACACAGCCAGTGAAAAGGATATTATCACTCTGGAAAACGGTATGATGCCACGGAGTATGGACAAATATATTTCAGTTTGTTACAGCGAAAAGGCAACACTGTTTGACTATCTGGACAATCCGATTGTTTTCCTTGATGACTGGAGTGCAGTAAAGGAAAGCTATACCAATACAATGTGGCAGCACAACAAGGATATTGAGCAGTTGCTGACAGAAGGAATAATTTCAAAAGGTATGGAGGAATACTACGCTCCGTCCAGCTATCTTGTAAACAAGTGCAAAAATTATCCTACCGTTGTGGCGGAAGATTTTGTGCGCACTACTGCGGATTTTTCACTGTCACAGATTGTTTCAATTTCATGCCATGCGTTGAACGGCTGGAATGGGGAATACAAGGTTTTAAGCGAGGATATCACCTCCCTTGTAAACCAGAAATATAAAATTATGGTGCTGGCAGGCACCAAGAAATCTGCACAGACACTGGCAGGGGATTTGCAGGATATGGGGTTCAACGCCTATTTTACTGAAAAAGATGCCCTGTTACAGCCTGGGACAGTGGCGGTAACCTATGGCCGCACCCATCAGGGCTTTGACCTGCCACTGCAGAAAATACGGCTTATCACAGGCCATAAACAGAATGTTACTGCCCAAAAACCTAAAAAGAAAAACAAGGATGCCATCACATCCATCGACCAGATTTCCAAAGGTGACTATGTGGTGCATCAGAATTACGGCATCGGTGTTTATGACGGCATACACAACGTAAGTATGCAGGGCATTACAAAAGACTATCTGCTGATTAAATTTGCAGGTAAAGACAGCCTGTATGTACCTGTAACCCAGCTGGACCTTATCAGCCGCTACACCTATGCAAAGGACGATGAAAAGGTTTCCCTGTCAAAACTGGGTGGCGAAAGCTGGAACAAAACCAAGCAGAAAGCCAAAAAAGCTACCGAAGAAATGGCCAAAGAGTTGATAGAGCTGTATGCCAAACGAGAAAGGGCAAAAGGCTTTGCCCACGACCCTGACAGCGAATGGCAGAAAGATTTTGAAGCCAGATTTATATACGAAGAAACAGACGACCAGCTGCGCTCTATATCTGAAATCAAAAGGGATATGGAATCTGTACATCCTATGGAACGTCTGCTGTGCGGTGACGTTGGTGTAGGCAAAACTGAAGTTGCTCTCCGTGCTGCCTTCAAAGCGGTTATGAGTGGCAAACAGGTGGCAGTGCTGGTGCCAACCACTGTTCTGGCCTGGCAGCATTACAATACTTTTATACAGCGTATGGAAAGTTTTCCAATCAACATACAGCTGCTGTCCCGCTTCCGTAAACCTAAACAGAGAGAAGCCACAATCCGTGATATAAACGATGGCGTAGCAGATATTGTTATCGGCACCCACGCTCTTATCCAGAAAAGTGTAAAATTCAAAAATCTGGGTCTGGTTATCATTGACGAAGAACAGCGCTTTGGTGTTGCCCACAAGGAAAAATTGGTGGAAGGTTTTACAGGTGTTGACGTGCTGACCCTGTCTGCCACACCTATTCCACGTACTCTTTCAATGGCGCTGAACGGCATCCGTGATATGTCCACCATTGAACAGCCACCTGTGGACAGAATACCTATCGAAACCTATGTAAGCGAGTACAACGAAAGCATAATAGCAGCGGCACTGAACAGGGAACTGAACCGCGGTGGCCAGTGTTATTATCTCCACAATCGAGTGGAAACCATCGACCTGTGTGTTCAGCGCGTGCAGAAAATGGCGCCGGAAGCCAGAATCGGTGTTGCCCACGGCAAAATGGACGAGGCCAGCCTGTCTGCTGTCTGGCAGCAGCTGATGAATGGCGAAATAGATATTCTGGTATGTACTACAATAATTGAAACAGGTATTGACGTTTCCAATGCCAACACTCTGGTTATTGAAGATGCCGACTATATGGGTCTGGCACAGCTGTACCAGATTCGTGGCCGTGTAGGCCGTTCCACCCGCAAAGCCTATGCTTACTTTACTTTCAGGAAAGACAAAGTGCTGAACGAAATTGCGGTAAAACGTCTGAATGCTATCAAAGAGTTTACATCTTTTGGTTCTGGTTTCAAAATTGCTATGCGAGATTTGCAGATTCGCGGGGCCGGCAGTATTCTGGGTAAAACACAGTCCGGCTTTATGATGAGTATCGGTTACGATTTATACATCAAACTGCTGAACCAGGCCATTGCGGTAGAACGCGGTGAAAAGGTTAAAACAGAAAAAAGTGACTGTGTTATCGATATTTCTGTGGACGCTTTTATTCCGGACAGTTTTATTTCTTCAACAGCTAACAGAATAGAAGCCTATAAACGCATTGCTTCACTGGAAACACCGGACGATGTGGACGACCTGATTGACGAACTGGTGGACCGCTATGGCGATGTGCCGGACAGTGTTATGGGACTTATTGATATTTCGCTGCTTCGTGTGCTGGCCGCTTCTCTGGGCATTACCGAAATTGTACAGCGAAAAGAAAATATCATCTTCTATGGCGATAAATTCGGCGATATAGATATGATGAAATTTTTGAAAGAAACACCATATAAAATCGGTATTAATTCCACTAACAAACCATTTATTTCATCAGCTATTCCGCAGTCAAAACAGCCTTTGCAGGTTATGAATGATGTGCTGAATATACTGCGTGAATGTATAATAGAAGAATAAACACTATTTAGAAAATATAGCAACAGGCACAGCATACCGCTGTGCCTGTTGCTGTATGATATGATGGAGAGTGGTAGTATATAATCAGTTGGAAAAATTTGAATAGGACGAACAGATAAATAAGAAGTTGTCGAGGCATTTGATGTAATGTATTCACATGATAAGAATTGTTTTATATATGTAAGCAAAAGGTCGATAGATTTCTATCGACCTTATATAATGCAACAAATGATAACATTAATCTTAAAAAATGGTAAGTTTGGTTGATTGTAAACAAGGACAGGTATAGATATAATGTAAATAAACATAACATAGGTGGGAAAAAGATGATTGGCGATAACTTATATTCTTTAAGAAAGTTACATCAATTGACACAAGAAGAAGTGTCTGAGCGAGTAGGTGTTAGCAGGCAAGCTCTTGCAAAATGGGAAAGTGGAGAAACTATGCCAGATATAGAAAAATGTGCGTTGCTGGCAGAGCTTTATAATGTAACTATAGATGATTTAGTGAACTATACAAAAGATGAAATGGGTCTTACTATACCGCCAAAGGGTAAGCATGTATTTGGTGTGGTAACAGTTGGAGATAAAGGTCAGATAGTGATACCACACAAAGCAAGGAAGATTTTCCAGATTCAAAGTGGAGATAGATTTATCGTTCTTGGGGATGAATATCAAGGGATAGCGCTAATCAAAGAATCAAATTTTTTAAATATGATAAATGAAGTAAAGAAAGAAGGCGAACAATATGAGTAGGATAGCTTTTTTTTGCATTCCAGCACATGGTCATACAAATCCAACATTAGAAGTGGTAAAAGAACTTATTCATCTGGGACATGAGGTAAGATATTATTCTTATGAATGTATGAGAAAAAAGATAGAGTCTACAGGAGCGGAGTATATTTCTTGTGATGATTATGATTTTGAACAAAAACTGACTCCAGCAGATGGAAAACGTATTGCAGAAGATATGTCTTTTGCAATTGAAGTCTTAGTGAATTCAACACTTGCAATGGACGATGCTCTTTTAGAGCAGATAAAACAGTGGAATCCAGATTGTATCGTAGCAGATTCCATGGCATTATGGGGAAAACTTATAGCCAAGAAACTTAATATTCCATTTGTTTCTTCTACCACAACTTTCGCATTTAATAAAGATTCAGCAAAAGTGATGCAGGGTAGTCTAAAAGACTTGGTTAAAATTTTAATCCAAATGAGAAAAGCCAAGAAGCACATTAAACGATTGCAAGAAAATGGCTATGATATAAAAAACGTAATCGAAATTATTCAAAATGATAATGATACGAATACGATTGTATATACGTCCCCAGAGTTTCAACCATATTCTGATACATTTTCTGATAAATATGTATTTGTTGGGCCATCTATTCGCCCTACAAATACTGTGTTCGAAAAGACAAGAGAGAAACTTGTCTATATCTCGATGGGGACAGTAAACAACGATATGACTATCTTTTACAAAAACTGTATAGATGCATTTAAAGATAGCAATTATCAAGTGGTACTCTCTGTTGGTAGTCAAGTTGATATCAAGCATTTAGAAGAATATGTAACAAAATTAGAGGGTACTGCGCAATTTCATGTGTTAACTTGGGTGGACCAGATTGCGGTGCTTGAGAAAGCAGATGCATTTCTTACACATTGCGGTATGAATAGCGTAAGTGAAGCGATGTATTTTAAGGTACCACTTGTAATGTATCCACAAACGAATGAGCAAAAAGGCGTTGCATTTCGTATAAATGAGCTCGGGGCAGGAATATATTTAATAAGTGATTCTGTATTAGATATTCAAACAGCAGTTAAAGAACTCTTGCAACGAGTAGAGTATAAAAGACAAGCGAATATAATAAGCGAAAGTTTTTCAAAATGTGGAGGAAGTAAGGCTGCAGCAGAAAAGATACTTGATATTTGTTCTTGATAACAAATTACGATATGTCAAACAGTTCGATAAATCCCAATTTACCAAACAGATACAAACAAAAAGCCAGAGTGTATTTTGCACTCTGGTTTTTTATGTTTTACAAATCTTTCTTTTCATATATCTTTACTGACAGTGCCATTGACAGGCTGTAAATTGCCAGCACAAACCCTGCCATCAGATAAGGAATCATTGCTTCGTTTCTTTCCAGGAAACTGATAGCAGCATTTACATCAATTATATTCATTTCGCCTATGGCGAAAATCAGCACTGCCGGAACAAACAGGATTGCCAGCATCATGGTTCTGCCTTTTTCACTGCCGAATTTAAACATTACAGGCATCAGTGCTGCCTGGTAAATCATTGCCATCATTGCCATAACCGCTGTGGTTACGGCTTTTTCTTCCAGAGGCATTTCAGGTACCAGCATATAAAATGCAAATATAATCACTGATGAAATGGCAGTCAGCAGTATTGCCAGCACATATTTTGACAGTACTATTTCTTTTCTTGAAAGAGGCATTGTGTTTACAATTTTGTCCCATTTGCTGCGCTCGTCATAAGAAATTGCAGAAACAGGCACCATTGCAGAAACTATCATCATAAGGGCAAACACCATTCCGTACTGGTCGCCATAAATGGCAATAATACCATAAACTATACCCATTGCGCCATACAGCAGCAGTGTTCTGCGCATAACCATCAGGTCTTTATACACCAATCCCAGCATTATTCTCCCTCCTTCATATAGTACAGCATAATGTCTTCCACATTGGCTTTGTCTATTATAAAATCTCCGTTTACTTTGTTTCTGTACACCAGTGCATCGGTGGAAAAACTGTTTTGGTTATATGCCACAACTGCACTTTTGTCCACTTTTTCAAAATCACTGTTGGAACAGCGCAGTATGCCATAGTCACCTGTCAGCAGTTCTTTTTCGGCAGAGAATACAATGCGGCCGTCTTTGATAAAGGTAATAAAATCACACACTTTTTCCAGGTCAGAAATAATATGGCTGCTCATCAGCACACTGTTTCCTTCATCCTGTACAAAATCCAGCAGAATATCCAGTATTTCGTTTCTCACCACAGGGTCCAGACCGCTGGTGGCTTCGTCCAGTACCAGCAGTTTTGCACCGTGGCACATTGCACCGGCAATGGCCAGTTTCATTTTCATACCTTTTGAGTATTTGTAAACAGGTGTCTTTTCAGGCAGTTTCCATCTGTTGCAGTCTGCGGTGAATTTTTCACTGTCCCAGTTTGAATAAATCTTTTTCATAAATTTATCCACCTGTTTCCAGGTCAGTGTTTCGGGAAAATTACATTCGTCCAGCACTACGCCGATAAGTGCCTTTTCTTCTTTTGTCATCTGTGCCACAGGTGTGCCGTTTATCAGACAGCTGCCACTGTCAGTTTTTATCAGCCCCAGCAGACTTGCTATTGTAGTGCTTTTGCCTGCGCCGTTTGCACCCACAAAACCCATTATATAACCCTTAGGCAGTGTCAGGTTTACATCTTTCAGACTGAAAGAGGGGTAAACTTTGCACAGATTTTTAATTTCTATGGCGTTATTCATCTATATCTCCTTTTAAAAATATATCCAGCATTGTGTGCAGTTCAGCACTGCTTACATTGCATATCTTTGAAAGTTCTGCCACTTTTTCCAGGGCAGTTTCCATTTCTTTCAGGTGCATTTCCCTTACAAAGTCCAGGTTTTTGGCAGAAACAAAGCAGCCTTTGCCTGCCACAGTATGTATAAAACCGCCTTTTTCCAGTTCTTCGTAAGCTCTCTTTGTGGTAATCATACTTATGCGCAGTTCCTTTGCCAGAACACGCATTGATGGCAGCATATCGCCCTCTTTCAGCTCTCCGCTGATGATGGCGGCCTTTATCTGCTGCTCTATCTGTGTATAAATAGGGTCAGATGACCCGTTGGAAATGATAATATTCATAGGTACCTCATAGTATATACTGTGTATACTCAATATACACAGTAATAACAGTTTTGTCAATAGTTTTCATAAAATTTTTAAAAATACTATTGCAAACGGAAATTTTGTGGTAAAATAAAATTAACTATGGAATATACATTTATCAGCGATTAAATGGAGATATATTATGAGTATTTTAGACGATAAGAAAAATATACATTTTGTTGGCATCGGCGGCAGCGGTATGTACCCAATCGTGCAGATTCTGGCAGGCCGCGGCTATACAATCACAGGCAGTGATGTAAACGAAGGCGACATTATCAATTATGAAAGAGCAATGGGTATCAAAGTAAATATCCCACATGATGCATCAGCAGTTGAAGGTGCTGACCTGGTGGTTTACTCTGCTGCTATCTTTAAAGATAACTGTGAACTGGCCAGAGCAAAAGAACTGGGTATCCCTTGCATCGAAAGAAGCATTATGTTGGGCGAAGTAAGCAGATTTTTTGAAAAATCCATCTGTGTCAGCGGTACCCACGGCAAAACAACCACAACCAGTCTGGTAAGCCAGATTATGATTATGGCAGGCAAAGACCCAGCCTGTGTAATCGGCGGCAAACTGCCTCTTATCAACGGTTATGGCCGAGACGGCAAAGGCGAAAATGTGGTTATTGAAGCCTGTGAATACAGCTATACATTCCTGGAACTTACACCTTATCTGGCTGTTGTTCTCAACATTGACCACGACCATCTGGAATTTTTCAAAACATTTGAAAACCTGCAGAATACATTCAAAAGATTCACAACACTGGCAACAGGCGGTATTATCATCAATGGTGACGATGAAAACACCACATCTGTTATCAAAGATATGCAGGTGCCTATCACAACCTTTGGTCTGGCGGAAGGCAATGACTATCGCGGTGTAAACATCAGAAAAGAACACCAGAGTTTTTACAGCTATGATGTGGAATACAAAGGCGAAATTCTGGCAACAGTGCATCTGTCAATTCCGGGCAGACACAACATCTACAACTCTCTGGCCGCATTTGCAGCCTGCCATATCAGCGGTGTATCACCAGAAGATATTGCAAAAGGCATCAATGCTTTTGGCGGTGCAGGCAGACGTTTTGAAATTCTGGGCACAGTAAACGGCGTTACAATCGCTGATGACTATGCACATCACCCAGAAGAAATCACAGCCACACTGAATGCGGCAAACGATATGGGCTTTAAACGCGTGTGGGCGGTTTTCCAGCCATTCACATATTCCCGTACAAAAATGCTGTTGAAGGAATTTGCCATCAGCCTGCAGCTGGCAGACAAAGTGGTTATGACAGAAATTATGGGCAGCCGTGAGGTAAACACCATCGGCATTTACACCAAAGACCTGGCAGAGTTAATCCCTGGCAGTGTATGGTTTGAAGGCTTTGACGGTGTTGTAAACTATGTAAAAGAACACGTTCAGCCTGGTGACCTGGTTATCACACTTGGCTGTGGCGATATTTACAAAGCCGCAAAAATGATGCTGAAAGAATTTTAATCGGTTATATAAATAAAAAGGCGAGGGGAAACCCTCGCCTTTTGAATTTCTTTTATTTCCAGGTTGGTGGCAACCAGTCATGTTCCATTTTTACAACCTGTGGTGCTGCGTAGCCGTTCAATTCTACTGTAACTTTTTCGATTATCTGTGGCTGGATAGGTGTGTCCACCACATAGCCTTCAATGGCTGTCTGTACAGGTGTGGTTTCCACCTTTTCCAGACGGTAAATTTCTTCCATACCTTCCATAATTTTGCCGAAAACAGGGTAGATACCTTTGTGTTCAGGGCAGTCTTTCAATGGGAAGAATGGTTCACAGCCTGCGTTGCCTTTTTCACCATAGCCGCCCATACATACACAGCCTGGGTGGCTGTCCAGCGGTGCGATTTCTGGGTGCAGGTCAGCTTCTCTTGGAATCAGATAGCGGCAGGCTTCACTGTGGAATGCAGTGTAGGAAAAATCCACCCACTTGCCAGGCACTATTCTTTCAATAGCGTGGCCGTCCAGGGTACCTTTCTGTACACAGTTTACAAAGCTGGCTACAGTATTGGGTGCGGCATCAGGCAGCAGTTCAATAACAATTTTGCTTCCGTTTGCCATATAGAATGTTGCGATAGGGTTCATACTGTTTCCTCCTGTTTATATATCAGTTTTATTTCTTTTGTCTTTAATGCCAGTCAGCACAGCGCCGAAGTATCCTTTTTTCTTTAAAAATAAATCAATGCTGTCGCCGTAACTGTCTGCACTTTTTGAACTGCGGTAGGTGTTGTACCCTACAAAACCCTGTGGTGTGTGGTGAAAGGCTACGAAGTGAGCGCCTATCTTAAACTTGTTTTTCCACCAGAAATACATTATGCACACATCGCTTTGTTTTGCGATTTCATCAAACTTTTTGCGGTTTGCAGTGGTGATTACATCAAATCCAAACTTTTTAAAAAACATTGCCGGGCCCAGCACAAATGTGCCTGTGTTGCCGTTCAGCAGCGGCATCTGTTTTTCAAAATATTTTATCAGCCTCTCCGGTTTTGCCCTGTAACCCATCATTTTCACTGCATTATAGCAGGCTATCCACCCACAGCCTGTGGCGGCACTGCTGCGCAGACCATAGCGCCACTGGTCTTTTGGTATATCACGCTGGCAGTAAATAAAATCGTTCATAACATCACCGATACTGTTTGTTTTCTTATTACCAGTGTAACAAAAATAACAATAAACTGCAATAAAATAAACAAAAACAGGCGGAAACTTCCGCCTGT
>JAFZDX010000087.1 GCA_017560985.1 Oscillospiraceae bacterium | reverse complement strand
TGAATATTAAAAAATAAAAAAGCGTTGCCGTAGAACACAGGCAACGTTTATAACAAAATAAAAAGCACAGTCTTACGACTGTGCTCTGGCTGGGGTACTAGGATTCGAACCTAGGGAATGTTGGAGTCAGAATCCAATGCCTTACCGCTTGGCGATACCCCATCGCTTAGTGCTCAATTATAATACCACAGCTACAACATAATGTCAACACTTTTTTTGAAAAATTTTCAAAATTATTTTTTGAACACATCATCCCATTCTTTTTCTTTAAATCCGACCAGAACAAAATCATCACCAATGGCGATAGGTCTTTTTACCAGCATACCGTCAGTTGCCAGCAACTGCAGTTTTTCTTCATCGCTCATACCTGGCAGTTTGTCTTTCAGTTCCATAGATTTATAAAGCTGACCGCTGGTGTTGAAAAATCTTTTCATTTCCAGACCGCTTTTTTCTTGCCACAGTTTCAGTTCTTCATAGGATGGATTTTCCAGCTTTATATCTCTGTAATCATAGCCTACACCCAGGTTTTCCAGATATGCCAGGGCTTTTTTACAGGTACCGCATTTAGGATAGCATACAACTTTCATTTTCATAAACCTCCGTCTTTTTTGATAATAGTATCACATAGGTCTGCTTTGGTCAAATATATTGATATAAATGTAAAATTATGGTTGAGAAATCTCATCTTTACTGTATAATGTTTATTAGAGAATATATTTCTGTGAGGTTATTATGAAAAAAATTTTTGTTATAGGCTCAACTGTTGTTGATATGATTATCAACGTTGACCATCTGCCAACAACAAAGGCGGATATACATATTTCCAGCCAGATGGCATCTATGGGTGGCTGTGCTTACAATGTTTCTGACACTATCAGAAACTTCGGCACACCTAATGTGCTGTTTTCACCAGTAGGCAGTGGTATTTATGGCGACTTTGTACGCAATGGTCTGCGAAAAAAAGGTCTTATCAGTCCTATTCCACCTGTTGATATGGCCAATGGCTGCTGTTACTGTTTTGTAGAAGAAAACGGTGAAAGAACATTTGTATCATACCACGGCGCAGAATATCTTATTCAGTCCCAGTGGCTGGAAGAAATTGATGTGGAAGATGTACACAGTGTCTATATCTGCGGTCTTGAAATTGAAGAAAAAACAGGGGAAAACATTGTAAAATGGCTGGAAAAACATCCACAGCTGCCTGTTTTCTTTGCACCTGGCCCTCGCATTATGAGAATAGACCCAGCTTTGTTGAACAGACTTTATAAACTTAATCCTATAATGCATCTCAATGATGATGAAATCAAAGAATGTTTTGCCACAGAAGATGTAGAATCAGCAATGTGCAAAATGTATGACCTGACACAGAATACAGTTATCGTTACACTGGGCGACAAAGGTGCTGCCTGGTATGATGGTAACCAGGTACAGTATGCACAGCCTGTAAAGGTTGACACAGTTGTTGATACTATCGGCGCAGGCGACAGCCACGTAGGCGCAGTTATGGCAGGCCTTTATAATGGCAAAACTATGCAGCAGGCTATTGTTGATGCAAACAAAGTGGCAGCTGCTGTTGTAGGTGTAAAAGGCGCACTGCTGACAAAGGAAGAATTTGATGCTGTAATGGCATAAATATAATATGTTTTTAAACAGCTATGCTTTTGCATAGCTGTTTTTTATTGACTTTTTACAGGCGGGAGAGTATTATTTAATTAAGTAATCGCTTAATTAAAAGGAGGACTTATGGACATAGCTTTGATATTTAAATGCCTGTCTGACGAAAACAGGCTGAAAATCATACAACTGATTTCTCAAAGGAAATACTGCGTCCGCGCCCTTTCACAACAGCTGGGTATATCAGCGCCTGCTGTTTCACAGCATATCCGTATGCTGAAAAAAGCTGGGTTGCTGAAAATTGGGGATAAAAACAGCTACAACATTCATTATGCGGTAAACAAGGATGTGCTGTTGTTATTAAGCGAAGAAATAAAACTGCTGGCAGATTCAGTACAGGAAAACAGAATTTGCGGCGGCAACTGTAAAGGAGAAACAAAATGAAAAAAGGAATTCTGGCAGACCTTTTTGCCACTTTTGCAAAAATAGGTCTGTTTACCTTTGGTGGCGGCTATGCAATGATAGCCCTTATTGAAAATGAATGTGTAGAGAAAAAAGGCTGGATTACCACTGATGACCTGTCAACTGTGACGGCTATTGCAGAATCCACCCCTGGCCCTATTGCCATCAACTGTGCAACTTTTACAGGCTATATGCAGGCAGGTTTTGCAGGCGCATTATCTGCCACCCTGGGTATGATTACACCTTCGTTTCTTATTATTTATCTGATTTCAATATTTTTTGACAACTTCCTGGAAATCACTTTTATTGCATCTGCCTTCAAAGGTATCAAAATAGCTGTTGGCGTACTTATTTTCCAGGCGGCTGTTACTATGATTAAAAAGATGAAGAAAAAACTGCGTCCACGTCTGTTTATGGTTACAGCCTTTGTCACTATGATGATTATAAATCTGTTTGCGGTAAAATTTTCGACCATCTGGCTGCTGATTATTGCAGCAGTGGCAAATGTTATGATTTATACAATCAGCAGTATGAAAAAGGAGGCAAAATAAATGATTTATCTTGATTTGCTTATTGGCTTTCTGAAAGTTGGCTGTTTTGCCTTTGGCGGTGCCTATGGTGCCATTCCACTGATACAGGAAGTTGTTATGTCCTATGGCTGGATTTCTGACGAAATGTTTGCATATATGGTGGCTGTAAGTGAAAGTACCCCAGGTCCTATTATGGTAAACCTGGCCACCTACATCGGCAGTCAGCAGGCAGGATTCCTGGGGGCATTGCTGGCGACACTTGGGGTTGTACTGCCATCCTTTATTATTATCCTTGTACTGACAGCACTGCTGAAAACATTTCTCAAAAACCCTTATGTGCAGGCTGTAATTCACGGTATCAAACCTTGTATCATCGGTATAGTGCTGGCAACAGGTGTTTATATGATTTTTAAAAACTGTTTCCTTAAAGGTGGCGCTTTTTCTCCTGATTTCATAACAATAGCTATTACAGTGGCACTTTTTGTGGTATCATATTATTATAAGAAACGGAAAAAGAAACCGCTGTCACCTATAATGCTGATAGTTATTTCAGCTATAATGGGTGTGGCTGCATACGGAATTTAGGAGTTATTATGGAAAAAAGATTTTTGGGCGGTTATACACCGGACTGGTATAATGGCATTATAAAAAACAGACAGCTGATATACGAATACAACAATACCCAGGTGACAGAAATCAGAAGAAGATATGAAATTCTGAAAGAACTGCTGGGTGAATGCCACGAAGACACAATTATCGAACCACCATTCCGTTGTGATGAAGGTCCAAACCTGTTTATAGGCAAACACTTTTATGCCAACTATAATTTTACAGTTCTTGATTATGACAAAATAACCATAGGCAACAATGTGCTGATTGGCCCTAATGTTACTCTCAGCAGTGCCACCCACAATGTAGATTACCGCATAAGAAACAAAGATGACGAAATGGACATTATGGGCGCACCTATTGTGATAGAAGACTATGTATGGATAGGTGCAAATGTGGTTGTTCTGCCGGGAGTGACTATCGGCAAGCACAGTGTTATTGCCGCAGGCAGTGTGGTTACAAAGGATATCCCAGCCGACTGCATCGTAGGTGGCGTACCTGCAAAGGTGATTAAAAAGCTGAATTTTGATGATTAATCAACAGAAAAAACAAAAGCGACACTTTTCAGTGTCGCTTTTTTGTTTATAGCTTATTTACCTTTTTTAGCACGGGAAATCAGTCTTGCTCTTTCTGAATGGTCCAGAATTGCTTTTCTGATTCTCAGTGTTTTTGGTGTTACTTCCACCAGTTCATCTGGTGCCAGGAATTCCAGACATTCTTCCAGACTCATTTTCTTTGGTGGAATCAGACGCAGTGCATCGTCAGAACCTGATGCACGTGTGTTTGTCAGGTGTTTTGTTTTACATACGTTAACTGTCAGGTCATCAGATTTTGGGCTGTAACCAACAACCATACCTGCGTATACAGGTACGCCTGCTTCGATAAACAGCACGCCGCGTTCCTGGGCGTTGTACAGACCGTAAGTAATGGATGTACCTGTTTCAAATGCAACCAGGGAACCTGTATTTCTTGTTGGCAGTTCGCCTACATAATCTCTGTAACCGTCAAAGATTGTGTTCATTACGCCGCTGCCCTTTGTATCTGTCAGGAATTCACTTCTGTAACCAAACAGACCACGGGAAGGAATTTTCATTTCAATTCTCATACGGCTTTCGCCCTGTGGTGCCATATTGATAAGTTCAGCTTTGCGGCTGGACAGTTTTTCAATTACGCTGCCCTGGAATTCTGTTGGCACGTCAATAACTACGTGTTCAAATGGTTCCAGTTTTTTGCCGTTTTCTTCTTTCAGCAGAACTCTTGGTGGGGAAACCTGGAATTCATAACCTTCTCTTCTCATGTTTTCGATAAGGATAGACAGGTGCATTTCACCACGGCCCATTACTTTGAAGCTTTCGCTGCTTGTGGAATCTTCCACTTTCAGTGCAACGTCCTTCAGCAGTTCTTTCTGCAGTCTTTCGCGGATCTGACGGCTTGTAACGAATTTACCTTCTTTACCGGCAAATGGTGAATCGTTTACAGCAAATGTCATTTCAACTGTTGGTTCATCGATAGCAACAAATGGCAGTGGCTGTACACAGTCAGGTGCACAGATTGTGTTACCGATTGTTACATCTTCCAGACCGGATACGATTACGATGTCACCGCTGGATGCAGTGTCAACAGCAGCTCTGTTTGTGCCTTCAAATGCATAGATAGCTGTGATTTTACCGCGGCGGCGAACATCTTCGTCATGCCAGTCACATACTACTACTTCCTGGCCTACTTTTACGCTGCCTTTTTCAATTCTGCCGATGGCTGTACGGCCAACGAAAGAGTTGTAGTCAACGTTGGAAACCAGCATTGCAAATGGTTCTTCAGGTGCAACTTCTGGGCCTGGGATGTATTCCAGAACTGTATCAAAGATAGGTTTGAAGTCTGTACCGCGAACTTCTGGTGAATAGTTTGCAATACCTTCACGGCCTGAACAGAACAGCATTGGGCTGTCCAGCTGTTCGTCTGATGCACCCAGGTCCATCAGAAGCAGCAGGATTTCATCAATGATTTCTTTGATTCTTGCGTCAGGGCGGTCAATTTTATTTACGATAATTACGATAGAAAGGTTCTGTGCCAGAGCTTTTTCCAGAACAAAACGTGTCTGTGGCATTGGACCTTCTGCGGCGTCAACCAGCAGCAGTACGCCGTCAACCATTTTCAGTACGCGTTCAACTTCGCCGCCAAAGTCAGCGTGGCCCGGAGTATCAACAATGTTTACTTTAACACCGTTGTAATTGAAGGATGCGTTTTTAGCCAGGATTGTGATGCCACGTTCTCTTTCGATGTCGCCACTGTCCATTACACGTTCATTTACCACCTGGTTTTCTCTGAAAGTGCCAGACTGTTTCAGCATGCCGTCTACCAGAGTTGTTTTACCATGGTCAACGTGGGCGATGATGGCGATATTTCTTAAATCTTCTCTTCTCATGTTACCTCCGTTTATATTTAAAATTAATTGTTTGAAAAAGTTTTACACTTTATAATACTACTATTTTGTCATATAATCAAGATATTTTCGTATAAAATGCAGAATTTTCTATCATTTTATTGTGCAAATGATAGATTTAGTTATGTTTTAAACTTTGTTAACATTTGTCAGCGTAAAAATGGTAAATATGTTAATATTTGTCTGATAATATAATAATAAATATTATTAATATATTTTGCATTTGCTTTACATATATGATATAATTAATTAGTTAAATTATAACTATAATAGGGGAGGTGCGTTCTGTGCGAGTATTGGGTATAGACCCGGGCTATGCCATTGTGGGTTATGGGGTGCTGGATTACGAGAAAAATAAATTTTTTCCTGTGGAATATGGCGCTGTTACCACACAGGCACACACAGACTTTCAGGAAAGGCTGAAAGAGGTTTACATCAGTGTGGATGATATTATCAAACGCACAAAACCGGATGCACTGTCTATTGAAAAACTGTTTTTTACCACCAACCAGAAAACAGTTATACAGGTGGCACAGGCCAGGGGGGTTATTCTTCTGGCGGCATCTATGAACGGCATCCCCGTTTTTGAATACACACCGCTGCAGATAAAGCAGTCGGTTACAGGCTATGGTAAAGCCATCAAAACCCAGGTGCAGGAAATGACCAAGCGCATACTGAATCTGGATAAAGTGCCAAAACCGGACGACACCGCTGACCGGTTGGCTGTGGCGATATGTCACGGTTACTCATACAGGTCAAAATTATTTACACAGATAGGAAAAACATTATGATTTATTGCCTTACAGGTACATTGCTGGAAAAAACTCTGGACAATGTTGTTATAGATGTACAGGGGGTTGGTTTCTCCCTGGCAGTGCCTTCCACAGTGCAGGGTGTTTTGCCTGCACCTGGTGAAAAGTGCACTCTTTATACATATCTTTCTGTAAAGGAAGATGCCCTGGATTTATACGGCTTTGCTGACAAAGCTGAACAGAAAGCCTTCAAAACACTTATATCTGTTTCAGGTGTCGGTCCAAAGGCTGGCCTGTCCATTCTTTCTGTGCTTTCCCCACAGAAAATTGCCCTGGCAGTAACAACGGGCGATTACAAGGCTTTCACAGCAGCCAACGGCGTTGGCCCAAAAGTGGCACAGAGAATTGTGCTGGAACTGAAAGGCAAATTCTCCAATGATGATGTGGCTGGCGGTGTTACTATGGCAGATGTACAGCGCACAGCGGTAAGCACAGGTTCTGTCAGCCAGGCTATCAGCGCGCTTATTGCACTGGGCTACAACCAGAGTCAGGCTGCCCTTGCAGTAGCAAAACTGGATGCAGACCAGGATGTACAGGCTCTTATCAAACAGGCACTCAAACTCTTGGCAGGAGGTAAAATTTAATGAATAATATTGGTTTTCAGGATACAGAAAGACTTGTATCCACCTCTGCTATCAGAGAAGATGGCGACAACGAAAACTCTTTAAGACCGAAGTCATTAGGTGAATATATCGGTCAGGAAAAACTGAAAGATAATCTGGAAATTTATCTCCAGGCGGCAAAGATGCGCGGCGAAGCGCTGGACCACACACTGCTATATGGTCCTCCTGGCCTTGGTAAAACCACACTGGCAGGTGTTATCGCCAACGAAATGGGTGTAAACATCCGTGTTACCAGCGGCCCTGCCATTGAAAAACCTGGTGACCTGGCAGCGCTGCTGACAAACCTGGAAGACGGCGATGTGCTGTTTATCGACGAAATCCACCGTATGTCAAGACAGGTTGAAGAGGTTCTTTATCCGGCCCTTGAAGACTTTGCCCTTGATATTATTATCGGCAAAGGTCCATCAGCCCAGTCCATAAGAATCAACCTGCCGCAGTTCACGCTTATAGGTGCAACCACCCGTGCAGGACAGATTTCTTCTCCACTGCGCGACCGCTTTGGTGTACAGCTGAAACTGGAAATGTACAGTCACGAAGAACTGGCAAAAATCATTATGCGTTCCGCCGGTATCCTGGGCATTGACTGCACCCACGATGGCGCAATCGCCCTGGCAAAATGCAGCCGAGGCACACCTCGTGTAGCCAACAGACTGTTGCGCCGTGTACGTGACTTTGCCCAGATTAAAGGCAACGGTATCATTGATTATGATATTGCTATGGCATCCCTTGAAAGAATGGAAATCGACTCACTGGGTCTGGACAACCTGGACCGCACACTGATGAGAGCTATCATAAATATGTATTCCGGTGGTCCTGTTGGTCTGGAAACACTGGCGGCTGCCATTGGCGAAGAAGCAATCACTCTGGAAGATGTGTGCGAACCATATCTTATGCAGCTGGGCTTTTTGTCCCGCACACCAAGAGGCCGTGTAGTTACAAACCTGGCATATAAACATCTTGGTATGAAAAATCCAAATGCTGTAAACACAGTAGAGCAGCAGTCACTTGAAGAATTTTAATAAAACTATCACATATATATTTTATCGTTATAGAGGAATAAAAAATGAGAGCAGATAATAAATGGCAGGATTACAAACTGCTGGACGCAACAGACGGCTACCGTCTGGAAAGCTGGGGCGGCGTTATCCTTGTTCGCCCAGACCCACAGATTGTGTGGAAATTTGAAAAGAAAAGCCCAATGTGGGAAAAAGCCCACGCTGTTTACCACCGCTCATCAAAAGGCGGCGGTGAGTGGGAATACCGTAAAAAATTCCCTGCTGAATGGAATATCGGCTATGACAATATGACATTCAAAGTTACCCCAACAGGCTTTAAACATACAGGCATTTTCCCGGAACAGGCTACAAACTGGGATGAATACGCAAAAATGATTGCAAAAGAAGGCAGAGAACTTAACATTCTTAACCTTTTCGGCTATACAGGCGGTGCTACACTGGCCTGTGCCGCAGCAGGTGCAAAGGTTTGTCACGTTGACGCATCAAAAGGTGTTGTTGCCTGGGGCAAAGAAAATGCACAGCTGTCAGGTCTTTCCGACAGACCAATACGCTGGATTGTTGATGACTGCATCAAATTTGTACAGCGTGAAATCCGCCGTGGCAATAAATACGACGGTATTATTATGGACCCACCAAGCTACGGCCGTGGTCCTAATGGTGAAGTGTGGAAACTGGAAGACAATATTTTTGAACTGCTGCAGCTGTGTAGCCAGATTCTTTCAGACGACCCACTGTTTGTTGCAGTAAATAGCTATACAACAGGTGTTTCTCCATCAGTTATGGAATATATGCTGGATGTTATGATGAGAGATAAATACAAAGGCACAGTTTCCGCCCAGGAAATTGGTCTTACAGTGCAGTCCACAGGTATGGCACTGCCTTGCGGCAGCACTGCATTCTGGAAAAAAGAAGGTCACGAATAATGAGCAATATGATTAAAGTGGACAATCTGTGGTTCCGTTATTCACGGGACAGCGAATGGGCACTGCAGGGTATAAACCTGGAAGTGAAAAAAGGCGAATTCCTTTGCGTTCTGGGGTCCAACGGCTGCGGCAAATCCACATTGGCAAAACATTTCAACTCTATACTGGTGCCTGAAAAAGGCGATGTATGGGTTGAGGACATCAATACTAAAGATGACGACAGACTGCTGGATATCCGCCAGAAAGTGGGCATGGTTTTCCAGAACCCGGACAACCAGATTGTTGCCACAGTTGTTGAAGAAGATGTTGCTTTCGCACTGGAAAATATGGGCGTTCCAACCCGGGAAATCCGTGTGCGCATTGATGAAGCAATGGAAGCAGCAGGTATACTGAAATATAAAGACAGGGCACCGCACAACCTTTCCGGTGGTCAGAAACAGCGTGTTGCCATTGCAGGCATTATTGCAATGCGCCCTGACTGTATCGTACTTGATGAACCTACAGCCATGCTGGACCCTAACGGCCGTGCAAAAGTTATCAAGACAATAAAACAGCTGAACCGTGACTATGGCATCACTGTTGTACTTATCACACACTATATGGACGAAGCTGCCCAGGCTGACCGCGTGGTAGTTATGTCCAAAGGCAAAATAGAAAAAATCGGCACACCACGAGAAATTTTCTCACAGGTTGCCTGGGTGAAAAGTCTGGCACTGGATGTGCCACAGACCAGCGACCTGGCATACCAGCTGAATCAGCATGGTTACAACCTGTCTACAGAGGCTATCTCCATAGAAGAATGTGCCGCACAGCTTTATAAATTTCTGGAGGAATAGAAATGTCTGTTTTAAAAGTAGAAAATCTTTCCTACACATATAATCCAGATATGCCAAACCGGGTAAAAGCCCTGGATGGTATAAATCTGGAAATTGAAGAAGGCACATTTGTTGGCGTTATCGGTCATACAGGCTGTGGTAAATCCACACTTATCAGCCACTTCAATGGCCTTACAAAACCACAGGAAGGCAGAATCCTGCTGGATGGCAAAGACATATGGTCAGAATGGCCGGATATCCGCCAGGTGCGTTTCAATGTAGGTATGGTATTCCAGTATCCTGAATACCAGCTGTTTGAAGAAACCTGCTATAAAGATATTGCCTTCGGTCCTAAAAATATGGGGCTGTCACAGGAAGAAATTGACAGCCGTGTAAAAATGGCTGCTAAGTTCTGTGGTATTACAGACGAAATGCTGGCAGGTTCTCCATTTGACCTGTCCGGTGGCCAGAAAAGAAGAATCGCCATCGCTGGTATCATTGCAATGATGCCAAAGGTACTGGTGCTGGACGAACCTTGTGCCGGTCTTGACCCTGAAGGCAGAGAACTTATTCTCTCCCAGGTTAAAAACTATCAGCAGACCACAGGCAGCACAGTTATCCTGGTTTCCCACTCAATGGAAGACATTGCAAACTATGCTGACAAAGTTCTGGTAATGGAACAGGGCAGGGTGTACAACTATGACCTGACTGAAAACATCTTCCGTGATGCCGAAAACCTGTCCCGTATGGGTCTGGGTATTCCTGACATCACAAAAGTGTTCCTGAAACTGAAAGAAATGGGTGTAGACATCGGCACAGATGTTTATACCATCCCATATGCGGTAAAATCACTGCTGAAATACAAACAGGCAAAGGAGGCAGCAAAAAATGCTTAAAGATATTACCATCGGCCAGCATTTTCCTGGCAACAGCCCTGTGCACAATCTTGACCCAAGACTGAAAATTGTTCTGACAGTGGCCTTTGTTTTTGTTCTGTTTCTCAGTACAAACTTTGTTGGTCTTGCACTGGCGGCAGCAGTTACACTGCTGATTTACAAAGTAAGCGGTATTCCGCTGAAAATGCTGAAAAAAAGTATCAAGCCATTGCTGCCACTGATTCTTTTTACAGTTATTCTTAATCTTTTCTTTATCAAAGGTCCTGGCGACCCACTGATTTCACTGGGCTTTATCAAAATCTATAAAGAAGCAATACTGTTTATCATTGTAATGATATGCAGAATCATCTTTCTTATCTGCGGTACATCACTGCTGACCTATACCACCAGCCCTATTATGCTGACTGATGGTCTGGAAAGCCTGATGAAACCACTTAATAAAATCCATTTCCCAGTTCACGAAATGGCTATGATGATCACTATTGCACTGCGTTTCATTCCTACTCTTATCGAAGAAACAGACAAGATTATGAACGCGCAGAAATCCCGTGGCGCCATGCTGGACTCCGGCTCTTTTGCTGACAGAATCAAAGCACTGGTACCAATTCTGATTCCGCTGTTTATTTCTTCTCTGCGCCGTGCCGAAGAACTGGCCACAGCGATGGAATGCCGTTGCTATCACGGCGGCGAAGGCAGAACACGTCTGAAACAGCTGAAAATTACAGGCACAGACATTACAAACACAGTCATTGTTGCGGTAATGTTTGCGATTATCCTTTCTACAAGAATGTTCTTCCCACGGGTGATTTAATGACAATACTTGTAAAAATTGCCTATGACGGCACAAATTACCACGGTTTCCAGATTCAGGATGATGTAATCACTGTTTTTGGTGTGTTTCAGGAGGCACTGCTGAAAATCCTGGGGCATAAAACCGATATAAAAGGCTGTTCCCGTACTGACAGCGGTGTACACGCCGCCTGTTATTACCTCAGTTTTGAAACTGAAAAACAGCTTAACATTCCCCGTCTGCCACTGGCATTGAATGCAAATCTTCCGCTGGACATCCGTGTGCTGGAAGCAAAACAGGTGGCAGATGGCTTTCACGCCAGATATGACTGCAAGGGCAAACAGTATACATATAATATCCGCAACAGTCATATTGATGACCCGTTTACAAACAAATATTACTGGCGAGTTCCATCAGAACTGGACACAGACAAAATGGACAGGGCAGCGCAGTATTTTGTAGGCACTCACGATTTCCGTTCTTTTATGGCGGCAAAGTCAAAAATTACCGACTGTGTGCGCACTGTTTACAGTGCAAAAGTGAAGAGAAAAGGGGATATGGTTACATTTACAGTATCCGCAGATGGTTATCTGTACAATATGGTACGAATTATGGTGGGTACACTGGTAAATGTAGGCAAAGGCATCT
This sequence comes from Oscillospiraceae bacterium, assembly GCA_017560985.1. Lineage (GTDB taxonomy): Bacteria > Bacillota > Clostridia > Oscillospirales > Ruminococcaceae > RGIG3102. The sequence continues at coordinate 28,559 of JAFZDX010000087.1, read as the reverse complement.
GGCAGCCTGAATATGTGGCTGAAATCATTGCAGCTGAAAACCGCGATATTGCGGGCCCTACCGCACCGCCACAGGGGCTGTTCCTTACAGATGTATTTTATGATTTTGAATAAACTAACCACAGGTGTAGATTTTTATGAGCGAAAAAAGACTCAGCCGTAAAGAGCTGGCAAGAAGAAACAGAAAACAGAATACAAAACGTAAAAATCTGCGCAGTCTTATGATTGTGGTGGTTACAGCTGTACTGCTGTATTTTACCGGTCTTTACGGTGCATCGTTGGCATATTTTGGCGACTTTATTTCCAGCGGTATGACAATTTTCCAGATAGGCAAAGGTTTCCCGATAGAGGCGGATTTTTCAGATACACTTCAATCAGACAAAATGGGCACAGGCCTTGCTATTCTTTCGCCAGACAGCTTTGATGTATGGTCACCAACCGGTAAAAATGTGTTTAAGTACACCCATACAATGCAGCGGCCTGTTATGGACACTGCATCCAAAAGGGCTGTTCTATATGACCGGGGCTCTACCACACTGAAAGTTCTCAATGGTCACAATGTACTGTTTCAGCAGGAAATGGAAAACAGCATTATCCACGCAGAAATATCAGATTCCAACCGAATTGCTGTCACCACACGTTCTGCCAGCTATAATGGAGAAGTAACTGTTTTCAACTATAATATGAAACAGCGTTTTGTATGGTATTGTGCAACAGGCTTTCCTGTTGGCAGTACACTGTCAGACAGCGGCAAAACCCTGGCTGTAAACACAGTCCAGACAGTAAATGGCCTGTTGACTAACAATATATATCTTATAGACGTGCGTGATGGCAAAGAAATGTACAGCATTTCATCAGGCAGCTATCCTCTGAAAATACAGTTTATTTCAGACTCCAGATTGCTGATCGCTTATCAAAACCGCATTGTGCTGTGGGATGTGGTGAACAATACACAGCTGTCCGCTTTTGAATTCGGTGGCAGCACATTGCAGTCAGTTGCGGTCAGCGGCCGGTATATTGCTGTGGCCTATGGCGGCCTTTCACGGCAGCAGGCATCACAGCTGACACTTTTATCAAAAGAATTTGAAGAAAAATTCACAGTGACAGTCCCTGAAAAAATCAGAGACCTTTCACTTTCATCTTCCAGACTGTATACACTGGGCGCAGAAAATCTATATGAATATGATTATTCTGCCCTTCTTTTGAATACAGTTAATACAGGTGCCCTGGCAAAATCCCTGGTGGATTACAAAGGCACACTTTTACTTACATCCACTTCAGTTTCCAAAGTGGAAAAAACCAAAAGCAGGTGATATATAATTGAACAATCCTTCGACAATAATTGATATAGTTCTTGTTGTTGTGCTTTTCATCAGTGTAATACGTGCATATATTGACGGCTTTTTCACATCAGTTATCCGACTTATCGGCAATCTGGGCAGCCTTTTTGGCGCATGGTATGTGGCTTCCACATATTCACAGCCTGTATTTGACAATCTGTTGAGAAACAGCCTTATAACACGCTCTTACAGCTATCTTGAACAGACAGCCAGCAACATAGATATAGAAACTGCCCTTTCCCAGGTTATAGGCAAATGGCCACAGGAATTTGTGAACACCATATTGGAAAAAACACAGGACAGCCTGGCAGTATTGCTGACACCGGATATGGACTCTGCCATATTCCTGGTAGACAGCTTTATAGCACCTATTATAGTGGCTTGCATCAGTGTGGTGATTTTCATTGTACTGTTTATCGCCATCAGGCTTATATGCGGTGTTCTGGCCAAAATGTTCAAAACAGTAAATAAAGTTCCTATACTGGGTTTTGCCAACAGACTGGCAGGCGGACTGTCAGGTTTTGTAATTGGCGGTGTAAATATCATATTATTATCATTTTTATTCAGTATAATAGTGATTATAACAGGGGATGGCCTGTCCTGGCTTAACAGCGGTGTGATTGCCGGCAGTCAGATTCTGGCATTTACAGGTGTAATAAATCCCTTTTTACCATAAATTATTACGAGGAGATATAGAATAATGCTTTGTGAAAGATGCAAAAAACGCCCCGCAATGATATATATCCAGTCCAATGAAGGCGGACAGACAAAAAGCAAAGGTTACTGTCTGACCTGTGCAAGAGAACTGGGTATAAAACCTGTGGATGATATGATGAAGCAGATGGGTATAGATGACGAAGCCCTGAAAGCTATGGAAGAACAGATGGACAGCTTTATGCAGGATAATATGGGTGAAGACGGTTCTTTCAACTTTGGCAATATGTTCGGCGGTATGGGTATGGGAATGCCTGGCGGCGACTTTGACGAAGAAGATTTTGAACAGGGTGGTTCACCAACTATTCCTTTTGGCAATGATGATTCTTCCAAAGACGGAAAAAAAGACAAAAAGAAAAAGAATAAACGCAAGTTCCTTGAACAATACTGTGAAAACCTTACACGTAAAGCATCAGACGGAAAAATCGACAACATTATCGGCCGTGATGATGAAATCTATCGCACTATCCAGATTCTGTGTCGCCGTCAGAAAAACAACCCTTGTCTTATAGGTGAGGCCGGTGTAGGTAAAACAGCTATTGCAGAAGGCATTGCCCTTAAAATCAGCCGTGGCGAAGTTCCACAGAAACTGAAAAACAAAGAAATTTACCTTGTTAATATGACAAATCTGGTTGCCGGCACACAGTTCCGTGGTCAGTTTGAAGCAAGAGTAAAAAGCCTTATCAGCGAAGTAAAGGAAAGTGGCAATATTATCCTGTTCATTGACGAAATCCACACTATTACAGGTGCAGGAGATTCCGAAGGTGCAATGAACGCAGGCAATATTCTGAAACCTGCCCTTTCCCGTGGCGAAATCCAGGTTATCGGTGCTACAACTTTCAGCGAATACCGCAAATTTATCGAAAAAGATGCAGCCCTTGAACGCCGTTTCCAGCCGGTAAAAGTTGAAGAACCATCTATCAGCGACACTATTGACATTATCACTGGTGTAAAACAGTATTACGAAGCATACCATCACGTACAGGTGCCGCAGAACATCGTGGACCTGACAGTACGTATGAGTGAAAAATACATCACAGACCGTTTCCTCCCGGATAAAGCCATTGACCTGCTGGATGAAGCCTGTGCTTGCTGCAGTCTGCGTCATACAGAAATCAGCGACTGGCTGTCCAGAAAAGAAGAAATGGATACACTTAATGTAACACTGGAAGCACTGCAGGCTGAAACATCACCGGATTACGAAAAAATTGCCAATGTACGCGCAAAACTTTTCGGCATTGAAGAAGAAGAAAAAACACTGCGTGAAAAAGTTGAAAACATAGCTGTTGAACTGGACGATATTGCAAAAGTTATCCAGCTGTGGACAGGTATCAGCGCAGTTAAGGTAAAGGAAAGCGAATTCAACAAAGTAGCAAACCTTGAAGCAAAACTGAAAGAAAAAATCAAAGGTCAGGACGAAGCAGTTTCACTGGTTGCAAAAGCTATCAAACGTAACCGTGCAGGTATTTCAGGTCGCAACAGACCGGCCAGCTTCCTGTTTGTAGGTCCAACTGGTGTGGGTAAAACTGAACTGGTAAAACAGTTGGCCAGTCAGTTATTTGACACAGTTGACCCACTAATCCGTTTTGATATGTCCGAATTTATGGAAAAACACGCTGTTTCCCGTCTGGTAGGTTCACCTCCAGGCTATGTAGGCTATGACGAGGCAGGTCAGCTGACAGAAAAAGTGCGCAGAAAACCATATTCAGTGGTGCTGTTTGATGAAATTGAAAAAGCACATCCGGATGTAATGAATATCCTGCTGCAGATTCTTGATGAAGGCAGAATCAATGATGCCCAGGGCAGAACAGTAAACTTTGAAAACACTGTTATTGCTATGACATCAAATGCCGGCAGCGGCGACAAAGTAGGCCAGACAGGTTTTGGCGGCACAATTTCTGATATGTCCAGAGAAAAGACAATGCGCGCTCTCAACGGCTTCCTGCGTCCTGAATTCCTGGCACGTGTGGATGAAATTGTGGTGTTTGACCCACTGGGTGAAGAAACACTTACAGATATTGCCCAGCTTATGCTGTCTGAATATGTAAAACCAATGCAGCAGAAAGGCATTGAATTTACCTGGGACAAAGAACTGCTGTCACTTATAGTGAAAAAGGCACAGGGTGGCAAGTTTGGTGCCCGTGATATCCGCCGTGTTATCAGAAAAGAAGTGGAAGACCGCATTGCTGAAATTATTGTGGAACAGGCTGGTGTAAAATCTGTACACGCCTGGGCAGACGGCGAAAATATTGCCGTAAATTGGCAGTAAAACAATTTTCTGTTGACAAATATAATTAAAAGTTATATAATTATTTCTGCTACTTACAGGTGGCAGAAATATGCAGGTGTAGTTTAGTGGTAGAACTCCAGCCTTCCAAGCTGGTCGTGTGGGTTCGATTCCCATCACCTGCTCCAAAGAAAACCGATACCCATATGGGTATCGGTTTTCTTTTTGTACAAAGCAGTAACGAATCTAACCCGAGCGCCCAAAGCAAGGCAAGTCATCATTTGCCATAGGCAAAGGCCGCGATTCCCTTCACCATTTACAGTTATATTTTCACAAAAGTTTCATTGTAGAGGGTATATATTTATGGTAAGATAAAATCAAGAGGTGATACTGTGAAAATATATGACAGAAAAATGTTTTTTGAGCGGATATTCGGTTTTATAGTGGTAGTGTTGATCACATTGGCGCTTAATATTTTTTTTAACTATGACGGCTATACATATGTGGGCGGTCTGATAGCTGTGGCAGTTTCTTCAGCCAGGATGGTATCCATATCTCTTTCACAGGAAAAATTAAAGGAATACAATCTTAAGCAACAACTGAACAAAATTGCTGCAAACAGGCTGTTTGGAAACAGGGTAAAGCTGTACAGCCGGGCTGTTCTGATACTCTGTGTGATGATGCTTGGTGCACTGGTGCTGGATAAATTACTGTTGAGCGTAGCTTTACTGGCGGTACTTGTGGTTTATGCAATGTGGTATTCCGCTGTAATTGAAAAAGAAGCAAACAAAATAAGGGCAGAAATGGAACTGACCGAGGAATAAAGGAGTACAATATGAACAGAACTACAGTTTATATGTCTGCGCAGAAACAGAAATCTCTGCAGGAAATTTATGAAAATTTGCGTACTATTCAGGCTGATCCTGTTTCCAAAACAGAACAGACAGTCAATGGTGTGCAGATATGGGCCCTTGTTTACGAAATGTTCTATTTCAGAACAAAAAGTTACGCCAGCCTTACTGTTGTGCTTACAGAATATGAAGACCGGCAGACAGCATGTATAGTAGGATCTGGCGGTGGCGGAGGTGTATTCAATGTGAGCTATGGCGCAAACCGTGACTTTGTTGCAAAATGTGAAAACGCATTGAAGGAATGTGGATTTGATTTCACATATTTTTAATTTTGTTGTACAATATAAAAAACATTAAAAGGAATATACATTATGAAAAACTTTATCAACGATGCTTTCAAGGCATTTGACAAAGAATGGGCGCTGGTTACTGCTGGTAATATGGGAAATTTCAACACTATGACTATCAGCTGGGGCGGTCTGGGTACACTGTGGAACAAACCTGTGGCCACAGTTTATGTAAAACCTATACGCCACACCCACAGTTTTCTTGATTCAAACGAATATTTTACAGTAAGTTTCTTTGATGAAAAATATAAAAAAGATTTAGCTGTGCTGGGTACACTTTCCGGCCGTGATGGCGACAAAGTGGCGAAAACTTCCCTTACTCCTGTATCAGTAGGGAACAGCATTTCTTTCAAAGAAGCAAAAATCACACTGTTGTGCAAGAAAATTTACAGACAGGATTTAATTACTGATACAATGCCACAGGAAGCCATCGACAAATATTATATCGATGAAGCACCACACACAATGTTTATCGGTGAAGTTATTGATATTATAGAATAAAAACAGAAGGGACGATGTGAATCGTCCCTTTCTTTTATTTGTTTTCTTTTATTTCTTTCGGTTTTCTCATTGTCAGTGAAATACGTTTTTTGTTCACATCTACTGACAGTACCCATACATCAACCACATCGCCTACTTTTACTTCTTCAGATGGGTGGCGGATATATCTGTCACAAATCTGGCTTAAATGCACCAGACCATCCTGGTGAACACCTATATCCACAAATGCACCAAAGTCGATTACATTTCTCACTGTGCCTTTCAGCTGCATACCTGGTTTCAGGTCAGCCATATCCAGCACATCTTCACGCAACAGAGGGCTTGGCAGGTCATCACGCATATCTCTGCCAGGCTTTACCAGTTCGGAAATAATGTCTTTCAGTGTAGGCAGACCGGTTTCCAGCTGTTGTGCCAGCTTTTCAAGACCTATCTTTTCTGCATCTTCCGGCAGATTTTTTATTTTTTCAGTGCCAATGTCATCTGCTGTGTAACCAACAGCTACCAGCAGTTTCTTTGCAACGTCATAGCTTTCTGGATGAACAGAGGATGAATCCAGCTTATCTTTTGCACCAGGGATTCTTAAAAAGCCTGCAGACAGCATATATGCTTTTGGTCCCAGTTTGCTTACTTTCAGCAGCTGGTTTCTTTTTGTAAACCGTCCGTTTTCTTCACGGTAAGCAACTATATTTTTTGCTGTTGTCTTGTTAAGTCCGGATACTCTTTCCAGCAGCGGTGCACTGGCAGTATTCAGGTCTACACCCACTGTGTTTACACAGTATTCCACCACGCCGTCCAGGCTTTCTTCCAGTCTTGCCTTTGGCATATCGTGCTGATACTGGCCTACACCTATGGATTTAGGGTCTATTTTTACCAGTTCAGCCAGTGGGTCCTGTAGTCGGCGTGCTATTGAAACAGCACTTCTCAAAGAAACATCATAGTCTGGAAATTCAGCTGCCGCCAGTTTGGAAGCAGAATATACAGATGCACCTGCTTCACTTACTACCATATAGCTTACTTTTCTGTCCAGTTCTTTCAGCAGGGCAGCCACAAACATTTCTGTTTCTTTTGTAGCTGTGCCGTTGCCGATGGAAATAATATCAACACTGTGCTTTTTAATCAGAGTTTTCAGTGTTTTCTTTGCTACTTCCTTGTTGTGGTTTGGCAGTGTCATATACACTACGCCCACTTCCAGCACTTTGCCTGTGGCATCAACCACGGCCATTTTACAGCCTGTGCGGTAGCCAGGGTCCAGTGCCAGGCACACTTTATCTTTTACAGGTGGTACCAGCAAAAGCTGGCGCAGATTATCACCGAACAGTTTTATTGCGCCTTCATTTGCCACATCAGTCAGATTATTTCTGATTTCTGTATCAAGAGAAGGGTGAATCAGCCTTGTATAGCCATCAGCAATGGCTTCTTTTACCACATCAGCACATTCATTTTTGCTTTTGATATAAATCTTTTCGATTTCAGCAACAGCGGTCTGTGGGTCAACCACGATATTTACTTTCAGAAAATCTTCCTTTTCGCCGCGGTTAAGGGCAAGTACACGGTGGGATGCTATTTTGTTTACAGGCTGTGAGAAATTATAATACTGTGTGTACACACTTTCTTTTTCTTCATCGCCTTTGCTTTCCACCACGCCTGTGCGGTTGTACAGTCTTTTCAGTGCAGTGCGCACAGCAGTATTGTCAGACACATCTTCAGCAATAATATCCATTGCACCTTTCAGGGCTTCTTCCACAGTCAGCACACCTTTTTCTTCATTGATGTACTGTGGCAGAATATCAGCCAGAACAGTTTTCCTTCTCTGTTCCAATATTGTTTTTGCCAGCGGTTCCAGGCCTTTTTCCTTGGCAATCGAAGCTCTGGTTTTTCTTTTTGGCTTGAATGGACGATAGATGTCTTCAACCTCTGCCAGTGTTACGGCATTGGAAATAGCTTTTTCCAATTCTTCAGTCATCTGTTCCTGTCCCATAATGGCAGTGTAAACTTCCTGTTTTCTTGTGTCCAGGTTGCGCAGATAGCCCAGTCTGTCAGAAATATTTCTTATGGTCTGGTCATCCAGCTCGCCTGTTTTTTCTTTTCTGTATCTTGCGATGAAAGGTATTGTGGCGCCTTCATCCAGCAAGGCTACTGTGTTTTCCACCTGCCATGGCTTTATGGCAAATTCCCTTGCCAGTACAGCCTGTATATTGGTGGCAAATACCTTTTCCTGTGTTGTTTCGCTCATTGTATCTCCTTTTTATGTCATATATGTAGGGGACGATACCCACATCGTCCCACTACTGTCTGTTATTCTTTTTTATTATAAAAACATATATTCCATACACCAGCCAGCCTGCTGCAGTCAATGCGATGCCTGTGGACAGGTAAGGTGTTTTATATGTGAATACCACTTCATTGTCACCGGCTGGTACATATACGGCACTCAATGCATAGTTTACCTTTTCAATTTCCGCTTTTTCACCATTTACATAAGCGGTAAAACCTTTGTCATATGGAACGGAGAAAAATACCAGGTTGCCCTGATTCAGCATTATTTTACATTCAAAACCGTCGCTGGTCTGGTTGAAATAATGGCTGGACATATTTTTTCTCTTTGTCACATCGGTGATAAAAGTGGAATAGGTATAGTCATAAATATCTTCACTGTCTGCTTTTTCCAACGGCAGACTGTATTTTTCTATCAGGCTTTCATCCACAGCCAGTGCCCTTATCAGCACGTTGCTGCGGTCTGCGGCATTTATGCTTTCCAGATCGGTATAGGTCACATATTTATCATATGCAAAGCCCATAGATATAAAATTGGAATTCTGATAGATGTTGTAAGGATATTTATCATTTATCAGGTCATATCCGTACAGGTCGGCTTCGGTTTCAAAGTTTGATACTTCCCAGTTAGGCATAACCAGATATTTTACACTCAGCAGACTGCGCAGGGCATACATATTCCGGCCAGGTTTTGAAGAAACATCCCTTTTTACACCTACACTTGGGTAAAATTCCATAATGGACGGTGAAACCGTGCTGTTGAAAAACTGTATGCAAGGCACATTTGTAAACAGCCCCAGATTATCATAGCAGTTGTATGTGTCCATGCGGTAGTTTTTCATTTTGTCTGCAAAACCGAAGGTGTCCAGAATATCATAGTTCTGTGGTTTGTACAGATGGTCGCCATCCCACTGTGGCATCTTGGTCAGTCCCATATGCAGTATGCCAGACAGCATTATCATTGACAGCAGGCCGCTGGTAAGTTTCTGGGTGTATTTGTTGTCTTTATAGGTGCTTACGATGAAATATGTCAGATACAGGCTGAAAAATGCAATCATAATATTCATCCAGTACACAGCCACCTGATCAGCCAGACCGATAAACAGCTTGCCATTATTGTCCACAGGTGTCAGCCCGAAAGGCAGTAAAACAGCTGTCAGTATGGCGGCCCATTTCAGCCCGTGGTATATTTTTTCTTTTTCCATTGCAAAACTTTGCATGTTCATAGCGGCCAACATCAGCACAGGCATATAAAACCAGCGTGCATAGTATGACGAATTGAAAGCGTAGAACATACTGTTCAGCACAGGTACAAAGGCACAGATAACGCTGGCTACAAATATTTTGTAGAATGAGGAACGGTTGTTGTATTTTTTGAATACAAACAGACCAAATATTCCACCCAGGGCAACAAATGCAGACATGCTTGTCCATTTTATTGCACCGTCTGTAAACAGTGATGGTATATACGGCACATCAGGTGGCAACAGGGCAGAGGCCAGTATGGCAAAATACTGCTGTACACTGCTGTACATCCAGATGCCAAAACCGCTTAATGTGCTGGATACCCTTGGGTTTTCCATTACTGACACTGCTGATGGTATAAACAGAATTATCCCCATAAAACAGCCTGTCAGTGATTCAAAAGCCAGGGTAAGAAAATCTTTTTTTGTAACTTTATATTCTTTTGTCCATACTTTGCAGACAAAGTATATAAACAGGAAAACTACCTGTCCTATAAAGAAAAAGTAGTTGTTTACCAGATTCAGTGCCACAATAAGAGGGAAGATACCCTTTCTTTTGTTGTACATAAATTCATCCAGTGCCCACAGCAGATATGGGAAAAACACCACTGATTCTATAAAATGATTGAAGAAAATATTGTATATGGAGAAGCCACAAAAAGTGTACATCAATGCGCCAATCATTGCGAAGTTGTCATTTTTTGCATATCTTCTCAGATAGCCGAATGCCCCCAGATTGCCCACTGCAAATTTCAGTATAAGCAGGTAGGGCATTACATAAGGAATTGCCTTGTAAGGGAACAGACAGCTCAACCAGAAAAACGGAGAACCCAACAGATAAAAAGAATAGCTGTTTACCACAGAAGAACCTAAATCTATTGCCCAGCCCCAGTCCAGACTGCCGCTTTTAACCATCTGGTTCATATACATATAGAAAGGTATCTGCTGGCTGTTGAAGTCACCGGCATAAAGGAAAAAGCCTTTGTCTACTACCAGATAGGGGATAAACAGACAGAAAGCTGTTATAAGCCCCAGCAGAAATGCTTTCCGGTAAATATGTTTGTTTAAATACTGTTTCAATTTGTTCACCTAAATTTTAGCCAGTTCGTCCAGACAAAGGCTGAAACCGGCCAGCATATTTCCCATAAAAAAATCAGTTTCTTCCATATGCATATCAATAAGTGACTGATATGTGGATTTGTATGCTGATTCAAATTCTTTGTTGCCACTTTGCAATTCTTCTATGCACTTGGTCAGCGCGCACAGTTTGTCAGCAGCTTTCAGCAGTTTCTTTTCGTACTCTGTCAGGCTTTCCTGTGTCATATATGGGCGCAGGTCGTTCCTTATATCAGGGTGGCTGGTTTCCAGCAGTTTGTTCACTGCGTGGGCCTCAATGGCTTTATACGCTGTCATAATCTGTGGATTGTTGTATTTTACAGGTGTAGGCATATCACCTGTCAGTATTTCGCTGACATCGTGATACAGCGCCGCCACAGCAACTTTTTCACAGTTTACATTTTTGCCAAATTTATTGTTTGCCAGCAGACACAGTGTGTGTGCCATCAGTGCCACTTCACTGGTGTGCTGTGCCAGGTCTTCTTCCACATTCTGGCGCATCAGACTCCATCGTGGAATATATTTCAGTCTTGCCAGCAGTGCATTGAAATTAAACATTGCCGTTCTCCTTTAATACTTCTTTTACCAGGTTTTCAGCATCTGCAAAAACAGACAGGCTGTTGGTGAGAAAACGCAGATGTGCCGCTCCACGCAGACCTTTCATATACAGCGCGGCCTGACCTCTGGCTTTTTTCATACCCAGCACTTCGCCGTTTACTTCACACAGTTTTTCTATATGCCACAGCAGCAGTGCCATTCTTTCTTCCACAGTTGGCTCTCTGTCTATTGGCAGACCGGCCAGTGCCTGGTTTACCTGTTTGAAAATCCATGGCCTGCTCAGTGCCTCACGGCCTATCATCACAGCATCACAGCCTGTGTAGTCCATCATTTTTGCCACATCTTCCGGCGTGGTGATGTCACCGTTGCCGATAACAGGTATGCTTACTGCCTGTTTTACATTTTTTATGGCATCCATATCAATGCCTGGTGTGTACATCTGTTTTCTTGTGCGGCCGTGAACTGTAATAAAGTTTACACCAGCTGCTTCCACTTTTTTTGCCAGCTCCACACAGGTGATACAGTCATCGTCCCAGCCTTTGCGCATTTTTACGCTTACAGGTGTGCCGTTTGCATTTTTTACCACAGTTTCAGCTATCTTTGCGGCCAGGTCGGTGTTTTTCATCAGCGCACTTCCTGCGCCGTTGCCAGTAATTTTTGGTGCAGGGCACCCCATGTTTATGTCGATAAAATCCGGATTTGCTTCCAGTGCCAGTTTTGTGGCGTGTTCAAAATCCACAGGGTCAAAGCCAAACAGCTGTATTCCATAGCGACCTTTGTGGTCCCAGGTTTCCATCAGGGTTTTGCTCTTTTTGTCGCCGTAATACAAAGCACGGGCAGACACCATTTCGCTGATAGTGAACCCAGCCCCGAAATCATCTGCAACCTTTCTCATTACTATGTCGCAAAAGCCTGCCATTGGCGCCAGCACGGCCTTGCTTTCTATATTTAATCCATTTAAATTCATATTTTTCACCATAATTATTTTTTAGTCTATATAGTATACCATAAAATATAAAAATGTGGTATACTATATTAGTTAGATAAACAATATTACTTTTTAATATATAAGGAGAGTTTTATGAAGCTTTTAGCACTGGACGGCAACAGCATTGTAAACCGCGCATTTTTCGGTATAAAAATGTTGACCACAAAGGACGGTCAGTATACAAACGGCATCTATGGCTTTCTCAATATCCTGCACAAACTGGAACAGGATGTAAAGCCTGATGCGGTGGCAATAGCTTTTGACCTGAAAGCAAAAACCTTCCGCCACGAAATGTACCCTGAATACAAAGGCAACAGAAAAGGTATGGCAGAAGAACTGGCCAGCCAGATGCCTGTACTGAAAGAAATACTGACAAACCTGGGCTATGTGCTGGTTTCAAAGGAAGGCTATGAAGCAGACGATATTCTGGGCACACTGGCACGCAGTGCCACAGAAAAAGGTGATGAGTGTTTCATCGCCACAGGTGACCGTGACAGCCTGCAACTGGCAAATGACAATGTAAAGATTATCCTTGCCACCACACAGTTTGGCAAAGGGCAGAATACCATTATGGACACTGCCGCCATAAAAGAAAAATATGGTCTGGAAGTAACCCAGCTTATCGACCTGAAAGCTCTTATGGGTGATACATCAGACAATATCCCAGGTGTAAAAGGTGTTGGTGAAAAAACAGCGGTATCCCTTTTACAGCAGTTTGGCACACTGGACAATATCTATGCCAATATTGACGACCCATTTATCAAAAAAGGTGTACGTGCCAAACTGGAAACTGATAAAGAAATGGCATATCTGTCAAAACAGCTGGGTACTATCTGTACCACGGCACCAGTGGAAACAGACCCTTCTGCCTATGTAAAACAGCCTGGTGATATGGCAAAAGCCAGCGAAATTCTGGGCAAACTGGAAATGTACACAATGATAGATAAATTCTGCGGTGAGGGTCAGCTGACATTTGAAACAGTTTCACCGGAAAGCAGTCTGGAAACAGTGCAGATTACAGAATTTTCAGACACATTGCCAACAGCTATCCTATGGCAGTCTGGTGAAGACTTTATCATCACCTGGGATAAAACAGTAGAAAAACTGTCCTGTGACAGTGAACAGCTGAAGGCATACCTGGAAGACAGCACAAAGGAAAAAATCGCTTTTGATGTAAAAGCACTGTATAAATTCTGTTTTGAAAAGGGCATACAGCCACAGAATATAACCTTCTGTCTTACACTGGCGGCTTACCTACAAATCCATTGGCCTCCAGCTATGCAATGGATGTACTGCCTATGGCAACAGGTGCAGAAAAAGCCTTTGAATGTGCAGACACATTTGCGCCTTTTGCACACAGTTGTTACACAATTCTGAAAGATAATATAGAAAAAGACAATCAGCAGTCACTTCTGTTTGACATTGAAATGCCACTGGCCGAAGTTCTGGCAAATATGGAACACATCGGTTTTGCAGTGGATAAGCAGGGCATAGTTGATTTCGGTGTGAAACTGAAACAGCAGCTGGCTGCAGACCAGCAGCTTATCTGGGATATGGTAGGCGAAGAGTTCAATATCAACAGCCCTAAACAGCTGGGTCACGCACTGTTTGAAGTGCTGGGCCTGCCAGCTGGCAAAAAAACAAAAACAGGCTATTCCACAAATGCAGAAACACTGGAAGGTCTGCGCAAATATCACCCTGTAATCGATGTTATTCTCAACTATCGTTCTTATCAAAAACTGAATTCAACCTATGTTGAAGGTTTTATAGACAAAATTCAGCCGGACGGCAGAATTTACTCCACTTTCAACCAGACAGAAACCCGCACAGGCCGTATTTCTTCATCAGAACCAAACCTGCAGAATATCCCTGTGCGTACACAGCTGGGCAGTGAACTGCGCAAATTCTTTGTGGCAAAACCTGGCCATATTCTGCTGGATGCTGACTATTCACAGATTGAACTGCGTATTCTTGCCCATATCAGTGGCGATAAAGTTATGTCAGAAGCCTTTATAAACGGTGATGATATACACGCCCGCACAGCCAGCCAGGTTATGAAACTGCCTATGGAAATGATTACTCCACAGCTGCGCAGCCGTGCAAAGGCAGTTAACTTCGGTATTGTTTACGGTATTGGTGCATTCAGTCTGGCAAAAGATACAGGTATGTCTGTAAAAGAAGCAGATGCCTTTATCAAAGATTATCTGCACAATTTCAGTGGTGTTGCGGACTATATGGACTCCATTACAGCCTTTGCGAAAGAGCACGGCTATGTAACCACATTATACAACCGCAAACGTTTGTTGCCTGAAGTAAACAATTCCAACAAAAATGTCCAGGCGGCAGGTATCAGAATGGCTATGAACACACCTATCCAGGGGACCAGTGCCGACATTATCAAAATTGCAATGGTAAAAGTTTATAACCGTCTGAAAGCAGAAGGCATGAAATCACAGTTGGTTCTTCAGGTTCACGACGAACTGATTGTTGAAGCACCGCTGGAAGAAATGGAAAAAGCATCTGCTATCCTCAGCCAGGAAATGCAGAATGCCGCACAGCTGTCTATACCACTGAAAGCTGATGTAAACAGCGGTGAAAACTGGTATATTGCGAAAGGTTAGTTATGGAAAAAATAAATCTTGAAAACATTGTTGTTGAGCCATTTTCAATAAATCATATTGAAGATGTAACATCAATTCACTCCCAGGTGCTGGATGGCTGGAGTATGAAAGGTCTGATAGGCGACCTGGCCAACGAAGCCACAGAAAGCTATGTAGCAACATATGAAGGCAGGGCTGTTGCTTTCTGTTCCTTTATTGCTACCGAAGATGCTGAACTGGTGTTTATATGCACACATCCGCTGTGCCGCAGACAGGGTATAGCTGAAAAACTGTTGCATAATGCAATTATCGCATTGCCAAAAACAGTTAACAGCATTGTACTGGAAGTGCGCAGTAAAAATGATGCCGCCATAAACCTGTATAAGAAAATGGGTTTTGAAACACTGGGTAAACGCAGAAACTTCTACTCCTTCCCTGAAGACGATGCCATCGTAATGGAACTTATTAAGGGCGGAATAATGGGACTGAATTGATTGTTATATAAACAAAATGAAAAATGCAGGGAATGATGCCCCATCATCCCAACAAAATATATAGAGGAAAACAAATGTATATTTTAGGAATCGAATCCAGCTGTGACGAAACAGCTGCTTCCATCGTAAAAGATGGCAGACAAATAGTATCAAACATAGTATATTCCCAGGTGGAAGAACACGGCCTTTACGGTGGCGTAGTGCCTGAAATCGCTTCCCGCCGCCATATTGATGCAATCAGCGAAGTGGTGCAGAAGTGTTTTGACGATGCCAATCTTACAGTCAATGACCTGGACGCTATTGCATGCACCTTTGCACCTGGTCTTATCGGTGCATTGCTGGTGGGGCTGAACTATGCAAAAGGTCTGTCTTTTGCCAGCGGCAAACCACTGGTGCCTGTTCATCACCTGCGCGGTCATATTGCAGCACTTTATCTTACATACCCTGACCTGAAACCGCCATTTCTCTGCCTTGTGGCATCAGGCGGTCACAGCCATATTGTGGCAGTTGACGACTACACAAAATTCCGTGTAATCGGTCGCACCATTGACGATGCCGCTGGTGAAGCCTTTGACAAGGTAAGCCGTACACTGGGGCTGGGTTATCCTGGCGGTCCGGCTATTGCTAAGGCTGCCCTTACAGGCGATCTGTCAAAATACAAACTACCTACACCACATACAGAAAACAAATATGATGTAAGTTTTTCGGGCCTTAAAACAGCGGTTATAAATATTTACAATACCAATAATATGAAAGGCGAAGAAACAGACAAAAATTCACTGGCTGCCGTATTCCAGGAAAAGATTTCACAGATTCTGTCAGATAACCTGGCAAATGCTGCCAAAGAGTTCGGCTATGACAAAGTGGCTATTGCCGGCGGTGTTTCTGCCAACAAACGTTTAAGGCAGCTGATTGTGGAAAAAATAGGTGACAGACAGTTCTTTGCACCAACTATGGATTTGTGTGGTGACAACGGCGCTATGATTGCCGCCCAAGGTTATTATGAATTTATAAATGGTCGCACAGCTGGTCTGGAACTGAACGGCATTGCCAGCCTTGCCATTGATTTCGACTAATTAAATCTTGACAAACAGGGCAAAAACAGTACAATTATAATTGTTATATGTTAATTAAAAATTATTTTTCATAAAGGAGATATATTATGGAAAGAGCACAGATTATCGAAAAACTGTTCGACATCGTATGCAATGGCCTTGACCTGGATGCTGATGAAATCACACTGGATGCAGACCTGCGTGAAGATTTTGATGCAGACAGCCTGGATATGGTTGACCTTATTATGGATGTTGAAGATGAATTCGGTGTAGAAGTTCCAGATGAAATCCTGGACAAACTGGTTACAGTTAAAGACGTTGTAGACTACATCGAAGAAAATATGTAATATTACCCATGCCCTTATAACTTTATAAGGGCATGTTTTTTAACAAAATATTATTGATTACATATAAAACGGAGGAATTTTTATGTCATTTATGTCCTATGACCCTTGGGCAGGCATTACCAGCCGTAATGGCGTACCAGGTGACGAACTGGTGGCCGGCCTGCAGAAATCCATCAGACGTGCAGACTATGAAGTAGCAGTGCGCATTGCTTACGAAATGTACATCACTTCAGAACAGTTTGAAGACAAGCTGTGGCGCCGTCTTACAATTATCGCATGTGAAGACATCGGTTTTGGCAACCCATATGCTATCTGTGTTATCAACAAACTGGACGAAGCAAGAAAACAGTTCAGATATACAGACGGCGACAGACCACTGTTTTTCTTCTATGCTATCCGCTATCTGTGCGCACAGCCAAAAGAACGTTCCACAGACTGTCTGAAAAACCTGGTTATCAAAAAATTTGAACAGGGTTATGTACCGGAAGTACCAGACTATGCCTATGACGTGCACACAGCAAAAGGCCGTGCAAAGGGCCGTGATGTAATGCATTTCCTGGATGTTTCCAGCCGGGTTACACCTCTTATGGAAGGTTATGATGATACATACCGCCTGAAATTCAGAGAAATAGTTAAAAACGAAATTGAAAACAACATTCAGCCTAAACAGGGCTCATTTGAATATACAATAGATTAAAGGAGGCAGGACTATGGCTACAACAGATACTTTTGACCCTTGGGGCAGCATGAAAAGCAGAAATGGTCTGCCTTGTGACGAACTTATTGCAGGTGTGCAGAAAGCTATCCGTCACGCTGACTATGAAATCGCCATCGATATGGCTTATGAACTTTACATCACCAGCGAACATCTGGAAAACAAACTGTGGCGCAGACTGAATGCTATCGCAGTTGAAGACATCGGCTTTGGCAATCCACGTGCTATCGAAGTTATCCGCAATCTGGATCAGGCACGTCAGAAATTCCCATATTTTGACGGCGACCGCCCATTCTTCTTTATGCACGCAATCCGTTTCCTTTGCCAGCAGCCAAAGGACCGTTCAACAGACTGTCTGAAAAACATCGTAATTAAAGAAGTTGAACAGGGTGCAGTGTGCGAAATTCCTGATTATGCATACGATGTGCATACAGTGAAAGGCCGTGCAAAAGGTCGTGATATCATTCACTTCCTTGATGAAGCCAGCAAAGTTTTCCCAGTTATGGAAGGTTATGACGACACATACCGTCTGCAGCTGAAAGAAGTTATCAAAGAAGAAATCAAAAACGAAACAAAACCACTGCCAGGCTCATTTACATACAATGTATGGCAGGCATAATTTGAATTAAACCGTAGGGGACGATGCTCACATCGTCCCTTTTCCTTTTATAAAGTAGACATTTGCATCGTTTTATCTTATAATTAAACCGTAAGGGACGGTCTCCCGGACGTCCCACTGAATCAGATAAAATTCGTAGGGCGATCCACATATCGCCCGTTGGAGATAACTATGAAAACAGTTTTAATCACAGGTGCTTCCGGTGGCATAGGTGCCGCCATTGCAAAAGAAATGTCAGATGCAGGCTATGCTGTTGCACTGACTTACAATAAGAATAAGGAAAATGCAGAAAAACTGTGTGCGCAGCTTGGCAACGCACAGGCTTTCCACTGCGATATTTCTTCTTTTGAATCTGTGGAAAAACTGTATGACGATGTACTGTCCGCTTTTGGCAGAATAGATGCAGTGGTAAACAATGCAGGCACTGCTTTTACAGGTCTTGTACAGGATATGACGGAAAGTGAAATTCTGCATCTCATAAATACCGACCTGAATGGTGTAATCTACTCCACAAAATTTGCCGCAAAGCATATGGTTAAAAACCACAGCGGCGTTATTGTGAATATTTCTTCCATCTGGGGTGTAGTGGGTGCTTCCTGCGAAGCTGTTTATTCTGCCGCAAAAGGGGGAGTGGTTACATTTACAAAAGCAATGGCAAAGGAAATCGGCCCGTCCGGTGTGCGCGTAAACTGTGTCAGCCCCGGCGTTATTAAAACAGCAATGTTGGACTGCTATACAACTGAAGATTTGCAGGCATTGGCAGATGAAACACCACTTGGCCGCATTGGTCTGCCGGAAGATGTGGCAAAGGCAGTAAAGTTTTTAATCAGCGACGATGCCTCATTTATCACAGGTCAGAATATAGTGGTAGATGGTGGAATAAGCTTATAAAACGAAGAAAAAACAGCCATTGGCATATTGCCAATGGCTGAATTGCTGTTTGCAACTGCCAGGTTACAAAATATCAACTCTGGTTGCTGGTATGTAAAGCAAATAAATGGTATACTTAAACCATAAAATACCGGAGGAAAAACAATGATTTTAGCTGATAAAATAATCAAACTGCGAAAACAGCGGGGCTGGTCCCAGGAACAGCTGGCAGAGATGCTGAATGTTTCCAGACAGTCTGTTTCAAAGTGGGAAGGTGGTTTGTCCATACCTGACCTGGATAAAATAATTAAAATGAGCAGTCTGTTTGGCGTTTCTACAGACTATCTTCTGAAAGACGAAGTGGAAGAAATACAGCCTGCAACCACAGAGAAAGGCGGAGCAGATGGTCTGGTAATCTCTATGGAAGAAGCAGCAAAATTTATGGAAATAAAAGAAAAACTTTCATCCAAAACTGCTTTGGCAGTGGCACTGTTTATTCTTTGCCCTATACCTCTTATACTGCTTGGTGCATTGAGCGAAAGAATGGTAAACGGAGAAATGGCGTTTATAACAGAAGATATGGCAGGCGGTCTGGGTGTGGCAATATTGCTGGTGATGGTTGCCATTGGTGTGGTTATCACTATTCTCAATGAAATGCAGCTGTCAAAATATGAATACATAGGAAAAGAAGAATTTACATTGGAATATGGTGTAAAAGGTATTGTGGAAAGAAAAATGGAAGAATATGCACAGTCACACCGCACATCAATCGCCGGTGGTGTAGCCCTGTGTATAACAGCGGTTGTTCCTATGATGCTGGCTGTGGCGCTGTCTGTGTCAGATTTTGTTATGGCTTGTATGGTTTGCGTTCTTCTTACCCTTATTGCAATCGCTACATATCTGATGGTGCGCAGTTCCAACATAAATGATTCATACCTGCGGCTGCTACAGTTGGAAGATTTTACACCGGAAAAGAAATATATCAGCAAAAAACTCCATACACTGACTGTTGTGTATTTCTGCATTGTAACAGCGGCTTACCTGGCTGTATCATTTGCTACAGGTGCTTGGAGTAAAACCTGGGCCGTATGGCCTGTTGCCGCAGTATTGTATATGGCAGTAGAAAGTTTTGCCGCCGCACAGATAAAAAAAGGATAAAAAATAATTATCATAACAAAAAACAGTCCGCAATTATAGATTGCGGACTTTCCATTTCAATGTGGTGGCAAATTGCGGCCGTAATTGGTATAATCTTATTGAAAACAATGCGTAGGGGATGGCCTCCCGGACATCCCACATAATAAAATTGCGCAGGGACGAAGCCTCGACGTCCCACTATAATGAACAGGAGATAATAATGACACTTGGTGCTAAATTACAAAGTTTAAGAAAACAGTCAGGTATGTCCCAGGAAACATTAGCAGGTCAGTTGGGAGTTTCACGCCAGGCTGTATCTCGCTGGGAACTGGACATTTCTCTGCCGGAAACAGAAAATATAATCAAGCTGGCAAAGATTTTCAATGTGTCTTTTGATTATCTGTTGGGAGATGGAGAACAGTATATAAACAGAAACAATAATTCAAAAGACAAAACATACACTGCCAATATAGTCATATTTATAGTATGTATGATAATAGTTTTTGCATTTTCTTTAAAATTGGTACAGTTGCTGACTATCTTTATTACTGCACTGCCGCAGATGAGTCTGACTGAACTGCATACGTTGGTTATGATTTGTGGGCTTCCTGCAGTTGGCTGTGTATGGGTGATAGGTGTTGCCATAATTGTAGCCAGATATTTTTATAAAAAAATGTGATAAACAAACAGCCAATGGCGTATGCCATTGGCTGTTTTGAATTAGCATATTATATTGGCTTAATGATGACAATCGTGGTCGCCACAATCGTGTTCACCACAGCCGTGGTCGCCACATTCGTGGTCATCACCGTGATGGTGGTCGTGGTGGTCGCATCTGTAATCTGGGTCAAATGCCAGTTTGTCTTCCAGAAATGCTGCCACTGCCAGGTCAGCTTCGCCCTGTACACCTCCACGCACTTCAATACCTGCTGCTGCCAGTGCATTTTTTGCCCCCATACCCATACCACCGCAGATAAGAACATTTACACCCAGTCTGGACAGTACACCCGCCAGCGCGCCGTGGCCACTGCCGCCAGAACTTACCACTTTCATATCCACCATTTTGCCGTCCACAACTTCATATACTTTAAACTGCTGTGTTCTGCCAAAATGCTGAAAAACCATACCATTTTCATAAGTAACTGCTATTTTCATAAATCATTCTCCTTACTCTTTGCAACTGCCACAGTTTCTTCTGTGTTTATGGCATCCGCCACAACCGCAATGTTCTTCACTGCCATCGCACAGGCGGAAATCTCCACCTTCGATTTTTAAGGTGGCACCCGTAACCAGAACCATTGCTATTTTTTTTCTTGCGCTGTTGTATATCCGCTGGGCTGTTGTGCGCCCCACCTGCATATAGCTGGCACAATCTTCCTGTGAAAAGTCCTGCATATCAATCAGCCTGATAGTTTCATATTCGTCCACTGTCAGCGTAACCACATTTTCCGGGTTACCATTTGGTGGTCTGAATTCGTTGTGTGCTGGTATCTGGCATACTTTTCTGCACTTTCTCGGTCTTGGCATAAAGATGTCTCCTTTATTAATGGCATATGCCGTTTATAATTACTATACGCTTATTTTTGGCATATGTCAATAATGCTGAACAACTTTCACATTTATATTGAAAATATCCGGATAGCTGTTTATAATTAAATTAATAAATGTAAAAAGGAGATATTATGAAAAAAATAGCATTCATCGGTGCAGGCAATATGGGCGGCGCACTGGTTATGGGTATATGCAAAGCAATCGATCCACAGCAGGTGGTGATATTTGACCTGAATACTGACAGAACAGCTTTTCTGGCAGAAAAAACAGGCTGTACAGTGGCACAGACAGCCCACGCTGCCTGTGTGGACAGTGAATATATTGTACTGGCTGTAAAACCACAGCAGCTGCGCAATGTGCAGGCACTGCTTATACCTGCAATGAAAGAAGCAAAAGAAAAGGGTATAAACCAGAAAATCCTGTCTATTGCCGCAGGTATAACTCTGGAATCACTGTCTGAAATTCCATTGCAGTATGGTTTTGAACTGCCTGTATTCCGTATGCTGCCAAATACACCAAGCGAAATCGGCGAAGGTCTTAACATCTATGCCGAAAACGTGCTGGCAACTGATGAAATGTGTGCAGAACTGGAAAATATGTTTGCACAGTGCGGTCTGACTGAAAGGGTAACCGAACAGATTATTGATGTGGCATCTGCTGTATCAGGCTGTACACCGGCTTTCGCCTATATGTTTATTGATGCACTGGCAGATGGTGCAGTGCGCTGTGGTGTGCCACGCGACAAAGCTATAAAATATGCGGCCCAGGCTGTAAAAGGTGCAGCAGCTATGGTGCTGGAAACAGGCCGTCACCCTGATGCCTTGAAAGATGCTGTGTGTTCACCTGGTGGCAGTACAATAGTGGGTGTAGCCACTCTGGAAAATGCCGCTTTCCGCCGGGCAGCAGCAAACGCAGTTTTCTATGCAAATGAGAAGAATATTGAACTGGGCAAAAAATAAAACCAAATAAAAAACCGGGACAAAAGTACCGGCTTTTTGTTTTATATGTGGATTACATAAGTTTGAGGAACAGTTCTTTGATTTCTTCAACAGATGTTTCTCTTGGGTTACCTGGGCGGCAAGCATCTGCAAATGCACTTTCTGACAGGAAGTCTACATCTTCAGGTTTTACAATGTCTTTCAGGTCAGCTGGAATTCCTACATCGCTGGACAGTTTTTTAACTGCTTCAACAGCTGCTGTGCGGTATTCTTCAACACTCATTGTTTCTGTGCCTTCAACACCCAGAGCTTTTGCGATTTCTCTGTATTTTTCGCCTGTTGCTGGAGCATTGTATTCCATAACTGTTGGCAGCAGGATAGCGTTTGCAACACCGTGTGGTGTGTCATACATAGCGCCCAGTGTGTGAGCCATTGAATGAACGATACCCAGGCCTACGTTGGAGAAGCCCATACCTGCAACATACTGGCCCAGTGCCATGCCTTCTCTGCCTTCATCTGTGTTTTCAACTGCACCACGAAGGCTGCGGCCGATAATTTCGATAGCTTTCAGATGGAACATATCGCTGAGTTCCCATGCACCTGCTGTGATGTAACCTTCGATAGCGTGTGTCAGTGCGTCCATACCTGTTGCAGCTGTCAGACCTTTTGGCATAGAAGCCATCATATCTGGGTCTACGATTGCAACTACTGGAATATCGTTTACGTCTACACAAACCATTTTTTTGTTGTTTTCAACGTCTGTGATAACATAGTTGATTGTAACTTCAGCAGCTGTACCGGCTGTTGTTGGAACTGCGATAATTGGCACACAAGGGTTCTTTGTTGGTGCTACACCTTCCAGAGAACGAACATCTGCAAATTCTGGGTTTCTTACAATGATACCGATAGCTTTTGCTGTATCAATTGGGCTGCCTCCACCAACTGCGATAATGTAGTCAGCGCCGCTGGCTTTGAATTTTTCTACACCAGTCTGTACGTTTTCGATTGTTGGGTTTGGTTTGATGTTGGAATATACTTCGTATTCCATACCTGCGTTATCAAGAAGGTCTGTCACTTTTTTTGTAACATTGAATTTGATAAGGTCAGGGTCTGTGCAAAGAAATGCTTTTTTAAAGCCTCTGCGTGTTGCTTCATCAACGATTGCTGTGATAGCGCCTTTGCCGTGATAGCTTGTTTCATTAAGAACAAATCTGTTTGCCATTTTAAAAGCTCCTTTTGTCTGTTGATTCAATTTGTAAAATTAGATATAAAATTATGGATAAAAAAATATCCATACAAATTAAACCATATTATGTTTTAAAATGCAACAGAAATTTGACGTATTCATAATTTTTACAGTTTAAAAGGCGATATTTTTATACCGCCTTTTATTTTCAGATATTCTGCTTTTTCTTTTTGTCCAGCCAGATTTTCAGCCACCATGTCATTGCCAGTGAAACAGTAATCCACACAATGCCCAGTACAAAAATTACATTGTAACTGCCGGTAAAGTCGTAGATGTATGGCAGCAGACTGCTGGAAAATGTACCCAGCGCAAAACCTATGGTCTGAAAGTTTTTCAGATGCTTTGTGTAGTCAGCGCCATAAACATCCATAAACAGCAGTGGCGGTACATTGGCATCAACAGCATAGATTGTGCCAAACAGCAGTGCGGCAAAATACAGCATATATTCACTGCCGACGCACAGCATAAACATCACCAGTGCAGTCATTACCATTGCGAATGTAACTGTCAGTGCCTTGAATGGCCCCACTTTGTCTGCCAGCCAACCTGTCAGCAGTTTACCCAGTACGTTGCCCCACATTGCAAAGCTGGTTATCATTGCACCTGTTGCTACACCATAGCCCAGTCCGGCAGAATACAATGGCAGCTGGTTCAGCAATGCACCTATCAGGGTTGCCAGGCAGATTATGCACACGCACACAGGGAATATATACCCAGGTACAGTATAATTAACTTTTGTAATTTCATTTTTTGCATTTTCCACAGGGTTTTCGCTCCAGCCGTAGGGTTTCATTCCTATTTCCTGTGGTGTCAGCACCAGAAACAGCGCGGCAGGTATACAAACCACAGCCATTGTCAGCAGACCCATTGCCACGCAGGCACCGCGCCAGCCTATGGATTCAATCAGTGTGGAACACACAGGGCTTACCACAGCCCCCAGCACGCCGGATGCAGACATTGCCAGCCCCATTACCAGCCCTTTCTTTGTTGCAAACCAGTTGGCCAGCAGTACAGAAATAGCCATACCTGTATAGCTGGTGCCTATACCGATAAACACAGCGGAAATATACCACTGCCACAGCTGTGTATACAGCCCCATAGACATATATGCCAGGCAGGTGATGGCAGTTATTCCTATCAGCACCTTTTTGGAGTTCTTTTTGAAAAACATACCGGATACAGCCCCCAGGGCCAATGCCCTTACCATTGAACGTATTGAATAGTAAATAGACAAATCCCCTGTGCGGAAACCGAATTCTTTTATGATTTCAGTAAAAATAATACCTGTGCAGTTCAGCAGTATACCTACCAGACCACCCATAATACCCAGGCACACCAGGAATATAAACCAGGCATGATGAATTTTACCTTCTGTTTTAACCATAATCTCATCTCTCTTTGTAAAAATTTGCCTTTATTATATACCCGTAATATTTTTATTTCAATATAACAATTCTGTCACATATGTTGTTTATGATGGTTGCAGATGATAGAATAAAAGAAACAATCCACGACAGAGGTAATGATATGGCAAGAAAACTGTTCTGTGAAATTTCACCACTTACATATAAAATATCCACACAGAAAGAAATATTAAAAAGAAATATTCGGGATAAAAGGGCAGATATAAATTTTGCATCTGAAAAAGAAGATGTGCTTTTGCCGGTGTCTGTGTACAGTCATAAATCCCTTATCCGCAGAAAACTTGGCAATGTGGATATGACACTGCAGAACAATAAAGCTGTAAATCTGTCAATAGCCGCGCCAAAGGTAGATAAAATTATTATACGTCCGGGACAGGTGTTTTCCTTCTGGTATCTGGTTGGAAAAGTCAGCGAAAAACAGGGCTATAAAACAGGTCTTACCATAAAAAGCGGCAACCCGTCCAGTGACATCGGTGGGGGTATGTGCCAGTTTACAAACCTGATTCATTGGCTGGTGCTTCATTCACCACTTACTATTGTGGAACATCACCACCACGACGGTGTGGACCTTTTTCCAGACTTTGGCCGTGTTGTACCGTTTGGTACAGGTACCAGTATTTTATATAACTACAAGGATTACCGTTTCAGAAACGACACGCCTTATACATTTCAGCTGACTGTTTTTACAGATGATGAGTATCTGGTGGGCAATCTTCTTTGCTCTGACTATCTGCCAAACACTTACCATATTGTTGTGGAGGATGAATTTTTCTCCAGAGAAAACGGCGTTGTTTATCGTAACAACAAGATATGGCGTAAAACCATTGATGTAATTACAGGCAATGTGATAGCAAAGAAATTAATCAAAACAAATCACGCAAAAGTTATGTATGATACGACCGATCTTGAAATCAGGGAAATGTAGGGTTGAGTTGTTTATATTTATATAGTAAAATATAGATATAAACAACAAAGGAGAGTGCCCTTATGAAAGTTTTATTTGACGCTGCAGATATTTATCTGAAACAATCCACCTGGAAAGACCTTGCCCTTGTAAAATTCTGCCTGTTCTCCATAGGGCTGCTGTGTGGTCTGTTTGCAAAAGCAAAAGACAAAAAATTCCTGAAAGCAGTTTCTTTTGTGGTGTTTATCACCACATATGTGGCACTTATGGCGGATTTTCTGCCTATGCTGAAAAATGAATTTGATAAAAACAGTCTTGAAAAAGAGATAACAGTAAAAGAATAAAAAACAAAACCCGTAGTCTGGACACTACGGGTTAATTTTTTGATGTTGATAGTTAATCCAGAATCAGCACTGCTACGCCTGCTGGCATACAGATGGCAGATTCATCTTCGTGCTGGATAAAACCAAAGCCTTCGCACAGGTGGTCTGGACACAGGCTGTTGATAAATCTTATCCGGCCATCTTTTACTTCCAGTGTAACGATAAAATTACCTTCTGTGATTGTGTGGATTGCATCTTCTTCCAGAGAAATTTCATATCTTTTTTCAGTGCCGTCTATGGCAACCATAGCCACATCACCGGTTTCTCTGTTTATAAAACGGTAAGCCAGCATAATTACGATAAAAATTACCAGGCCTACTGTCAGAAATATATTTATATCAGGTTTCTTTTTCATTTTAATTATTCCTTTTTTGAATTTCATGAAATACTATTATACACTATGGATAACAAAATTTCCATAGTGATTTTATAATTTTTTTGTGTTATAATAGTGATAATTAATTGAAAAACGGAGGTTTTTTATGATAAACGCAGAATTAAGAGCAAAAGTTCAGCAATTCGTGAAAGAAAATAAAGAAGGCATTATCCAGGATATCAAAGACCTGGTATCTATCAAATCAGTTGCAGGCCAGCCAGGCGAAGGTATGCCATTTGGCCCAGGCCCACGTGCAGCACTGGACAAAGCACTGGAAATGGCAGACCGTTTCGGTCTGAAAACAGTTAATGTAGACAACTACATCGGCTATGCAGAACTGCCAGGCGAAAGCGAAGACTATCTGGCAACAGTTTGCCATCTGGACGTTGTTCCTGAAGGCAACGGCTGGAAAGCTGACCCATTCACAGTAAGAGAAGTTGACGGCTGGCTGCTGGGCCGTGGTGTTTGCGACAACAAAGGTGCATCAGTTCTGTCAATGTATATGCTGAAATTCTTTAAAGAACAGGGTATGAAACTGAGATATACAACAAGAGCTATCTGGGGTACAGACGAAGAAACAGGCTCCACAGACGTTGCATACTACCTGAAAAAAGAAAAACACCCACTGTTTATCTTCTCACCAGACGCAAACTTCCCAGTATGCTGTGGTGAAAAAGGTATCTGTTCATTCCAGCTGTTCAGCAAAAAAGTTGAAAATTCAAATGTTGTAAAATTCAATGCAGGTACAGCAGGTAACGTTATCCCTGACCTGGCTGAAGTTACATTCAAAAAAGGTATCGGCAGCTTCCCACAGGCTGAAGGTCTTGAAATTGTAGAAGTTGAAGAAGGCGTAAAAGTTGTTGCACACGGCATCGGTGGTCACGCTGCATTCCCAGCTGGCACAAAAAATGCTATCGGTATGCTGGTATTCTACGGTCTGGAAAACAACCTGTTCAGCGAAGAAGAAAAACCATACTTTGAACTGCTGGCAAAACTCCACGGTGTAACAGACGGCTCTGGCCTTGGCATTGATGCAGACGACGGTTACTTTGAACCACTTACATGTATCGGTGGTATCATTAAATACGATGACGGCGTTTACACACAGCACATCAACATCCGTTACCCAACAAACACAGACCCAGACAAAATGCACGAAATCCTGGCACCACAGTTTGAAGCAATCGGCGGTCACGTACCAACAACAAAAGGCTCCAAACCTATGTTCATTGACCCTGAAACACCTATTATCAAGGCAATGCAGGACACATACAACGAAATCACAGGTCAGAACACAAAACCTTACACAATCGGTGGCGGTACATACGCACGTAGCTTCCCTCTGGGTGTAGCATTCGGTATCGAACCAAAAGGTGACGAACTGCCAGACTTCGTTGGCACAGCACATATGGCTGAAGAAGGCTATTCTATCGACGGCTTTATGAGCGCACTGGAAATCATTATTCTTTCTATGTATGAACTGCATAAACTGGACTACTAATAGTTTATAACGTTTAAAGGCGGCATCAGCCGCCTTTTTGTTTTGTGTGATTTGTGGTATAATACTGTTAGAAAAATTTGAATAGGACGAATAGCAAAACGGGACGATGTGGGCATCGTCCCCTACACTGGAGAGGTGGAACGGAGAGGGCGTAGCGCCTCTCCTTATAATAAATATGTATATGCCGATATACACATAACACTCGTGCGCGTTGCGAACGGATGTGAGCGGTAGCGCTGC
>JAFZDX010000011.1 GCA_017560985.1 Oscillospiraceae bacterium | reverse complement strand
TCGTAATGTTCACGTTTGCGAACTTCAGCAAGAACGCCTGATTTTGCACATGAACGCTTAAAGCGACGAAGTGCTGAATCCAGAGATTCATTATCTTTTACTCTAATTTCTGACATCTATTTTCACTCCCTTACGCTTTTTAGCTCTTGATTTAACTGCAAAAGCACTGCTTTCACAGTCACAAAATAATTATACAGATAAACATACCACTTGTCAATAAAAACTTTATTTTCTGATGGTAAAAAATTGATTTTTATTATCCTGTATAATCATAGTTATAACATTCCGGGAATAATCAGTAATTATTCCCGGAACAATTATTTTTTATTAGCCTTTTACTACAATGTTTACCATTCTGCCTGGTACAAAAATCTGTTTTACAACAGCTTTGCCTTCAACGAATGATGCCACTGCGTCCATAGCCATTGCAATAACGCTGTCTTTGTCAGCATCAACAGCAACTGTGATTTTGCCTCTCAGTTTGCCGTTTACCTGCACTGGCAGTTCAACTGTGGATTCCACACATTTTGCTTCTTCATAAACAGGCCATGGTGCAACTGATGCCAGACCTTCAAAACCCTGCAGCTGCCACATTTCATCTGTCATATGTGGAGCAAATGGGCTGAGCAGCAGGATAAATGTTCTCAGTTCACCTTTTGTGATGCTGCCTTTTTCTGCAATTTCATTCAGTGCGCCCATCATAGCAGCGATAGCTGTGTTGAAGCCCAGTGACATAATGTCTTCGCCAACTTTTTTGATGAGTTTGTGGAATGTTGTTTCCAGTTCTTTTGAATATTCATCACCTTCAACCACAATGTCCTGCAGGTTCCATACTCTGTCAAGGAATCTTGCACAGCCTTTGATAGAGCTGTTGGACCAAGGTGCTGCTTTCTGGAAGTCGCCCATAAACATTTCGTAAAGACGGAATGTGTCTGCGCCGTATTCGTTTACGATGTCATCAGGGTTAACAACGTTGCCGCGGGATTTGGACATTTTTTCGCCGTTTTCGCCCAGAATCATACCGTGGGATGTTCTCTTTGCATATGGTTCAGCAGTTGGTGCTACACCGATATCGTACAGGAATTTGTGCCAGAAACGTGAGTACAGCAGGTGGAGTGTTGTATGTTCCATACCGCCGTTGTACCAGTCAACAGGCATCCAGTAATCCATTTCTTCTTTTGCAGCCAGCGCATCGTTGTTATGTGGGTCGATGTAGCGCAGGAAGTACCAAGATGAGCCAGCCCACTGTGGCATTGTGTCTGTTTCACGTTTTGCTGGTTTGCCGCAGTGTGGACAGGTTGTGTTTACCCATTCTGTGCAGCGTGCCAGAGGGCTTTCACCTTCGCCTGTTGGTTCAAAGTCTTCCAGTTCAGGCAGTTCCAGTGGCAGCTGGTCTTCAGGTACAGGTACCCAGCCACAGTCTTCACAGTAAATCATTGGGATTGGTTCGCCCCAGTATCTCTGACGGGAGAAAATCCAGTCGCGGAGTTTGTAGTTTGTTTTTTCTACGCCGATACCTTTTTCTTCCAGATATTTTACAATAGCAACTTTTGCATCTTCAACTGACAGGCCGTCCAGCATACCGCTGTTTACCATAACGCCTGTATCGCAGTCTGTGAATGCAGCTTCTTCCACATTGCCGCCTTTTACAACTTCAACGATTGGGCAACCAAATTTCTTTGCAAATTCCCAGTCACGTGCATCGTGGCCTGGAACAGCCATAATTGCGCCTGTGCCGTATGTTGCCAGAACATAGTCAGAAATAAAGATAGGAATTTCTTTTTCTGTCAATGGGTTGATAGCTTTTACGCCCTGAAGCATAACACCTGTCTTTTCTTTGGACAGTTCTGTTCTTTCCATGTCGCTCTTTCTTGCTGCAGCTTCACGGTATTCCACAACTTCGTCATAGTTTGTCAGAACATCCTTCCATTCTTCGATAAATGAGTGTTCTGGTGCAATAACCATATATGTGGCACCAAAGATAGTGTCTGGACGTGTTGTGTAGATTTCCAGTACGTGACCTTCTGTTGTGTTGAATTTAACCTGTGCGCCTTTTGAACGGCCAATCCAGTTTTTCTGCTGTGCAACAACAGGTGGGATAAAGTTTACAGTATCCAGATCGTCAATCAGTTTGTCTGCATATTCTGTGATTTTCAGAACCCACTGGCTTTTTGTTTTGTGTACAACATCGCTGCCACAGCGTTCGCAAACGCCGTTTACAACTTCTTCATTAGCCAGTACAACTTTACAGCCTGTACACCAGTTTACATTCATTTCCTTTTTGTAAGCAAGACCGTGTTTGAACATCTGCAGGAAAATCCACTGTGTCCATTTGTAGTAATCTTTGTCTGTTGTATTGATTTCTCTGTCCCAGTCAAAGGAAAGACCCAGGCTTTTCAGCTGTGATTTAAAACGGGCAACATTGTTCTTTGTAACGATTTCAGGGTGAATGTGGTTTTTCATTGCAAAGTTTTCAGTAGGCAGACCGAAAGCGTCCCAGCCCATTGTGTACATTACATTGTGACCTGTCATTCTTTTATATCTTGAAATAATATCCATGGCTGTGTAGGAACGTGGGTGACCTACGTGAAGACCTGCACCTGATGGGTATGGGAATTCAATCAGACCATAGAATTTAGGCGTTGTTTTATCGTCTTTAGTTTTGAATGTTTTCTGTTCGTCCCAGATTTTCTGCCATTTGGCTTCTGTAGCTTTAAAATCGTATTTCATCTTTTTCTCCGTTTAATGTGCGATGCACAATATTAATCTTCCATAAGTTCGATTTCGATTTCTTCGCCGTCTGCCCAAAGTTTATCCAGATTGTAGTAATTTCTTGCTTCAGGGTGGAAAACATGTACAATAACGGTGTCGTAATCCATCAATATCCAGTTTTTAGACTCGTAGCCTTCTACTCTTGAAGGGCTCATACCGTGCTGTGTTTCTAGCTGGTATTCTACCTCGTCAGCCAGGGCTTTTACCTGTGTTGTAGAAGTACCTGTTGCGATAACAATATAGTCTGTTACGATTGTCAGGTCTTCAATTTTTAGCACTTTCACATCGTGTGCTTTCTTTGCGTCCAAAATTTTAGCGATAGCTGTGGATAGTTCTAAACCTTTCATATTTCCTCCTTGTAGATTTTATTTCCGGGCCGCTAATGCCCGGCTATCCTCTTTTATAAATAAAAGAATAATATATATTTTAAAACTTTTTCAGTTTTAAATCAATAAAAAATGTATATTTGTTACTGTGCGCCAGCCAGCAGACCACCGATAGTGGTCTGTGATGCTGCTACTACGCCCCAGTCACGTGTTACTTCACCTTTAGGTGGCTCGCCAGGAATTTCCAGGTCTTCTGCTTCAACAGGGTCCTGGTATGGTCTGAAATAAGTGTTAAGTGTTTCAGCCAGGTCTTCCTTTACAAAGTGCTGAATGTTCAGTTCTTTTGTTTTGCCTTCATAAATCACATTATAGCCGTGGGTTGCAGGCTTGATAAGTGTCATATCATTAAAGTCAACAGAGAAACCGAATTTTGCCATAGATGCAATTTTTGTCCAGTGCATATCTGTTGTAAGATACTGTGTAAAACGGTTCATAACCTTGATAAAGTCGCTTACAGTCAGGTTTTCAGTAAAGTTTTTAATCAGTGAAGCGTAGAAATATCGCTGTACTTCCGCACGCTGTGTATCAGAGTTAGGATAGTTTCTGTTTCTTACAATAGCTTCTACCTCTGCACCTGTAAGTTCATACCAGCCCGGTTCTTCTATAAATGTTTCCTGATTACCGTTATTGTCCTTCAGCACAATTTTACAAGGCACATACATTTCAAAGCCCCAGTCAATCCAGTTTACCATTTCAACCAGTGCATCCATATCCAAAGTTACATAATGGTCTACTTTCAGCTCCAGTTTGTCGTTGATGGCTTTTACCAGGTTCATAATCTGGTTTTCTTCGTCACCGTGGGCATAAACACCATTGATTTTCTTGGTTCCGCCTGTTTTTACATCGTCACCTATGTACACATCGCGTGGAATCTGCATGGCAGAAACTTTGTTTCCTTCCACATCCAGGGTAACATACATAATAACGTCAGTCATACCCAGGTCACGGCCAGCCTCATAGTCAATGCCACATACCAAAACATTTACAACTTTGTCTTTCAGGTCATCTGCAGTTTTTATATCTTCATCAATCTGTCCGCCGGACTGATATCTGCTGCTGATAAATTTATTTATACCGAGAAAAGCAAGGCCAATTACCAGTGCAAAAATTGCAAGTTTTGCAAGAAAACGGTTTCTTTTAACCGCTTTTCTGTGTCTTCTTTTTTCGCTTTCTGTAACACGGCGTTGTTTATTTTCAGCCATTTGAGGTACCTCCGTTGCTAAGTGCAGTAAAATATTCCAGTGCTTCATAGCTGTCTGTATCTATGGCACCGCCTTTTTCTTTCAGCCAGTTGATACTGTCTTTCAGAGCCTGTTCCATAGCTTTATCCAGATTCTGTCTTGCAAGGGCCAGGAGAGGTTCTTTTTCCGGGAAATTTCTCTCTTCACTAAGCATATCAGCCAGATATATAACCTTTTCCAGGTCAGTCATATTCCGTCTGCCACAGGTATGGCTTTTTATTGCCATAAGTATTTCCTGGTCTTCAATGCCCATTTCCCTGCTGGCAAAATCTGACGCCGCAAAACCGTGTAAAACAGGCATAGGTTTGCGGTCTATTTTTTCAATTATATCACTTTGACGTGCACGGTGCAACATTATGCTGTCCGGCTGCTGTTTCATAATATCGTGCAGCAGCGCAGCAAGCTCTGCTTTCTGTACGTCTACACCGTACATTCTTGCCAGTTCCACAGCCAGTTTTGCCACATTGAAAGTGTGCTGTGCTCTTTTTTCACGCAGCATCAGTGGTATCAGCAGTCTGGCTGTACCCATATTTTTTCTATAAAAATCAGTGGAATACAGGCTGTATTTTTCTATAACCGGCTGAACTTTTCTGTCTACCAGCCCTGTTATATCCCCGCCGGTCGCAGCCAGTGAACGTATCTGTGTGGAGGACACTGGAAAAACTTTATTTTTGATAATCACAGTGTCTGGGGAATACTGTTTAATATTATCCACTGCCTTTAAAAGCTGTGAATTTTCCCCTTCCTCCCTGTCAAAAACCAGGAAAGTCACATTCTGTGCCAGGTGCTGCCATTTCATCCACTTATGCAGGTTTATGGCACTGTCTGCACCTATAACAAAATGTATTTTTGAATCAGGGTACAGACTTTTCAGATAGTCAACAGTGATGTAGCTGTAGCTTTTTTCACTGCTGTTGCCTTCAAAGTCAGAAACTTCCATTTCCACACCAATGTCACCAAAGGCCAGTTCTACCAGATGTTTTCTCACTACAAATGGTGCTTTACAGCTGGGTTTATGACCAGGCGAACCGATAGGCATAATTATTATTTTATCAAATTTTTTATAATCCAGGGCGGTGCGCAGTATATTTTCGTGTCCGTTGTGGACAGGGTCAAAGGAACCGCCGAACAATAAAATATCCATATTGAAAAATTACAGTGTTGTCAGGTTTTTCAGGTCAAATTTTGAATCTTTGTCTTTCTGTTTGAACAGTACAATTTTGGAACCGATTGTCTGTACGCATTCACAGCCCAGTTCTTCTGCCAGCAGTGCACCTGCTTCTTTTGCAGAGTACATACAGTTTTCCAAAACGTGGATTTTGATAAGTTCACGTGCATTCAGTGCTTCTTCGATGCCGCGTACGCTTTCTTCTGTAAAGCCTGTTTTGCCAATCTGGTAAATTGCGTTAAGTGGCTGAGCCTGGCCACGCAGGAATGCTCTCTGTTTAGATGTAATCATATTTTCTCCTTTATAATCTTGTATATAAACTTAATGTTTTGTAAATTTTTGGTTAATAAGTTGATCTTAAAACATCATTTTTGCTATTTCTTCCCCCAGCAGGCGCAGTGCCTGGCCACGGTGGGAAATGGCGTCTTTTTCTTCGGCGCTCATTTCGGAATAGCTGACATCACCAACCATAAAGATTGGGTCATAGCCAAAGCCGCCATCGCCGATTCTTTCCCAGCCAATCCAGCCAGGACATCTGCCTGTGCATACAACACTGATGTCTTCGCCATTTTCCACAGGCACATACAGGCATACGCTGGAAACAAAGGCCGCACCCCTGTCCTCCTGTGGTACATCTTTCAGCGCATCCAGCAGTTTGTCTATATTTTCATCATCAGTTGCATTTTCTCCAGCATATCTGGCTGTGTACACACCAGGTGCACCATTCAGAAAATCCACTTCCAGGCCGGAGTCATCGCTGATGGTTGGCATTTTGCAGATAGTTGCAATGGTTTTTGCTTTGATAACTGCATTTTCTGCAAAAGTTGTGCCATTTTCTTCTATTTCAATTTCAATGCCCAGTTCTTTCAGTGTTTTTGCATCGTGACCCAGGGCATTTAAAATTCTTTTGATTTCTTTCAGTTTTTTAGCATTGTTTGTAGCAGCGGCAAAAATCATTATTCTTCCTCGCTTTCTTCCAGGCTTACCAGTGTGTCAGCAAATGCCTGTGGGTCGAACACCATCAGATCGTCCATACCTTCACCTACACCGATAAAGCGTACAGGTACACCCAGATTGCGTTTGATGGAGATTACACTGCCACCTTTTGCTGTGCCGTCCAGTTTTGTCAGCACAATACCTGTTGCGTCAGCGGCAGAGATAAATTCTTTTGCCTGGCTGATTGCGTTCTGACCTGTAACTGCTTCCAGAACCAGCAGAGTTTCCACACCTGCCTGGCTGTTGGCCTTTGTTACAACACGGCGGATTTTGGAAAGTTCTGCCATAAGGTTTTTCTTGTTATGCAGACGGCCCGCTGTGTCACAGATAACAATGTCATAATTTTCGTTTGTTGCTTTCTGAACAGCATCAAAGATTACAGATGCAGGGTCAGCGCCTTCGCCGTGCATTACAATATCAACGCCTGCACGGTTTGCCCATTCATTAAGCTGGCTGGCTGCAGCAGCACGGAAAGTATCCCCTGCTGCCAGCAGAACTTTGTTACCCTGCTGCTTGTACAGGTTTGCCAGTTTGCCGATGGATGTGGTTTTGCCCACACCGTTTACACCGATAATCAGAATAACTGTAGGTTTTTTGGAACAATCCATTTCTCTGTCAGCAGACAGCAGTTCCACAATAGTCTGTTTCATTGTTTCCAGCGCCTGTGCACCTGTGGTGATTTTATCTCTTTTTACCTTTGCTTCCAGCTGGTCCACCAGATACTGGCTGGTTTCATAGCCAACATCTGCCAGAATCAGCTGGTCCAGCAGGTCTTCATACATATCATCGTCAATTTCAGAATTGGACAGTGCCTTTGTGATAGAGCCGAAGATACCGCCTTTTGTCTTTTTCAGACCGTTTTTCAATTTATCAAACAAACCCATAATGGTTCTCCTTTAATTAAGAATTGCTGGTGAAAGGTTGTTTACATCCAGCTTCAACAGCTTGGAAATACCGTCTTCCTGCATGGTTACGCCATAAAGAACATCGGCTGCTTCCATTGTACCACGACGGTGGGTAATAACGATAAACTGTGTTTTGTCACAGATTCGTTTAAGATAGTTTGCATATCTGGTTACATTTACATCATCCAGGGCTGCTTCGATTTCGTCCAGCACGCAGAATGGTGACGGATTATGTGCCAGAATAGCAAAGTAGATGGAAATGGCCACCAGTGCCTGTTCGCCACCTGAAAGTGCGTTAAGGCTTTTGATAACCTTGCCAGGAGGACTTACAATTATTTCGATACCGCTGTTAAGCACATCTTCTGTATCTGTAAGTTCCAGTCTTGCACTGCCGCCACCGAAAAGTTCGGCGAAAATGCGACCAAAGTTTTCGTTGATAACATCAAAGCTCTGTGTGAACAGTGCTTTCATTTCAGCGTTCAGCGAATTGATAAGTTTTGTCAGCTGGCTTCTGCTCTGGTTCAGGTCTTCCAGCTGGGCTTTCAGATATGTATATCTTTCACTTACTTCCTTGTATTCTTCAATGGCGGAAGTGTTTACACTGCCCAGTCTTCTGATGGCATTTTTGGTAAATGTAAGCTGTTTTTTCATTTCAGCTTCGTCAGTGATTTCCACACAGTAATCTCTTGCAGTCCACACTGTCAGTTCATATTCTTCCCACAGTTTTGCGATTATGTCATCATAATCTTTTTCCATGGAAACAATTCCGTCTGTTACCTTTGTGATCTGGTTAGACAGGTCTTCGCGCTGTGTCAGCAGCGATTTATTGTCATTGTTCAGCTGCACTCTTTCAGCTTCAATTTCCAGACGTTGCTGTGTAAACAGCTGGTTTTCTGTTTCTTTGTCGGCTATCTGCTGTCTTAACTGGGCAATGCTGTCTGTAATTTTTTCAACAAGACTGTCTTTTTCTGCAATAAGCATTTTGTAACCGGCTATATCTGAAAGGATTTTTTCCTTTCTGCTTTCTCTGCCTGCCAGACTGTTTTCCAGCTGTGTCAGGTTGTTCTTTTCCAGAGAAAGACGGCCATCCAGTGTAACCACATCCAGTTTAATCTGCTGGATAACAGCAGTAAGTTCCGCCTGTTTTTTCAGGCTTTCTTCGTCCTGGGCGCCCAGACTGTCCAGCTGTGTCTGCAAATCAAGAATCTGTTTTTCATCCTGTGCAATAAGCTGTGCCAGCTGCAGTTTGCGTTTGTTGTTGTTTTCCAGTGTTCTGGAATAATTATCTATATCATTTTCCAGGTTTTCCACATTGTTCTGATAGGATGTAAAAACCTGTTCCAGACGGGCATATTCGATTTCAGCATTGACTTTTTCATTTGTCAGGTTTGCTACTTCACCGTCACAGCCTTCAATCTGGCTGTTGATTTTGTCCATAGCATCCTGGGCTGCCAGTCTGTTTTTATCCAGCTGTTTAAAATCTTCTGCCAGTTTGTCCATTTTGTTTTTAAGCGCCTGTATTTCTGTTTTTCTTGTAAACAGGCCTGCACTTTTGCTTACAGAACCACCGGTAAATGAACCGCCTGCATTAACCACCTGGCCGTCCAGTGTAACAATTCTGTATCTGTAATTCAGTTTTCTGGCCAGTGATGACGCAGAGTTGATGTCTTCTACAATTACAGTTCTGCCCAGCAGACTGGAAATAATATTGGCATATCTGCCGTCTGCTTTTATAACGCTGTCACCTGTTCTTGCCCATTCAGGCAGTTTTTCGTTGAAATTAGCAGGTTTTACAGTATCAAGTGGCAGGAATGTGGCACGGCCGCCATTTGTGCTTTTCAGGTACTCAATACCTCTTTTTGCTGCGGCTTCATTTTCCACCACAATATTCTGCAAGG
>JAFZDX010000086.1 GCA_017560985.1 Oscillospiraceae bacterium | reverse complement strand
TTTTATAAATCACATTTAATGTGATTTATCGTTCTTTTCTTGAGAAAAGAACCAAAAGCATGGGGCGTTGCGATACGCCCCATACCCCTAACGCTGCACAAGTGTGGAATGCTGCGTCTGCTACAAATCGCGGAAATTTGAAACCTCATTCGTTTCACTCATTCGCTCGACAAATTTCTTCGCGATTTCCGTAAAAATATTTCAACCTACTGAAGTCCTTGAAATATTTTTACTCTCCGCAGACTCCGCTATTGTTATTCGGGGAAAGTATTTCCCCGAACCCCTTTCAATCCGCCAAATCCCAATTTGTCTAACATAACAAAGCCTCCCTTTTGCAGGGAGGCTTTGTTGATATACTGCTTTCTATCTAAAAAACATTTTTCTGAATTTTCTTATATATATTATCAACACCGACTGCACAGCCTTGTCATACATAAAAAACACCAGGTTAAACAGTGCAAACAGCAGTATTACAAAACCTTTTGTATACCCTGCAAACTCATTTACCAGTGCCGCCACAGGGAAAATAAACAGCAATACGCTGTATGCAATAACCAGTGACAGGTTGATAAATACAAGTTTGATTATCAGTTTTACAGCTTTGTTTTTGATTTTTCGGTCTATTGGCAGTTTTACCACTGTATACAGACCAAAAACAAATATGTACATAAACACCAGTTCCTGGTCAGGCACCATCATCAGCCCCAGTATACTTACTGCGGCATACAGTGTCAGACCTGTTTTTACCCCGTATTCATACACTATTACCATCAGCAGACTGGCGGCAAGGGCAGGGCAGGCATAGGTGGCAAAAGGGAACATAAATCCCATTAAAAGCAAGGTTACGGCCAGTGCGCCCAGCACACCGCAAAGTGCTATTTTCATTGTTTGTTTTTTCATATTATCTCCTGGTTTTCAATGATATAACTTGAAGGCATAGATAATCAGCGGATATGCTGGTCTTGCCCTGAAAAGTTATCGGCGCGTACGGCGACGGGCTGAAGCCCCTCTTGTCCGCTTGTAACTTTCCCGTCCTCGCCGGAGCCGGCACACCCCTTGTCACTCCGTGACATTCCCCTCACAGGGGGACCTCCGCCTCCCTGTATCTGCCACTGGCAGCGGTCGGCTTCGTCGCCCAGCACACCGCACAGTGCTATTTTCATTGTACTATGTTTCATTTTTTACTCCGGATATATTATACCTGCATTATACATCAGGCAGGTGAACAATTTATGTAAATATATTATCTTTTATTTTTATAGGAAATATGATACAATAAAATTCAGTAAAAGCCAATAATTTTTTGGATATGTGAGTAAATTTGGAGGAGAATATGAGCAAAATTCCTGTAGTTATCGACTGCGACCCTGGCATAGACGATTCTATCGCCATTATTATGCTGGCAGGTTCTGACAAAGTGGACATTAAAGCTATCACCACCACCCACGGCAATGTAGGTCTGGAAGGCACTACAAAAAATGCCCTTGCCCTGCGCGAATTTCTGGGACTGGACTGCCTGGTGGCAAAAGGTGCCGCAAAGCCTATGATTGTCCCACTGAAAAACGCCAGCGAAATCCACGGTGCCAATGGTCTGGCCGGCTTCGAACTTCCACAGCCACAGGGAACTTTTGAAAAAGATGCCGCCTGGGATGTAATGTATAATCTGGCTAAAAAAGAAAATGGTGAAATGGTGCTGGTTGTTCTTGGACCAATGACAAACGTGGCACTGACAATACTTAAATATCCTGATTTCAAAAAATATGTAAAACGTATTTATATGATGGGTGGCAGCCGTCTGTACGGCAATCATTCCCCAACGGCAGAGTTCAACATCTGGGGCGACCCACACGCCTGCCAGGTTGTGCTGAAAAGCGGTATCCCTGTAACGATGGCAGACCTTTATTTTACATATGACAATGCTGTTACAGGGGCAGAAATGAAAGAGATATACAGCCACGCCAAAAAGCTGAAACCTATGATGGATGCATTTATTGCCCACGATATGAAATTTGCCGAAAGTGTAGGCGCTGATTTTGACAGCCACAGAATTGCCATCTGTGACTCATCTGCTGCAGCCGCACTGCTGCTGGATGGCGACAGCCTGGTTACAGAAGATTATTATGTGGTATGTGAAACACAGTCCAGCGAAAATGAAGGTCAGACAGTGTTTGACTACAAAGGTCATCTGAAAGGTCAGACCAACGTACAACTGTGCATCAGCGTGGACAAAGAAAAATATCAGGGTCTTATCCGTGATGCAGTTGCTCATTTTGAATAGGGGGTATGGTTATGGAAAAAATCAAAATTATTATGGACGTTGATGTTGGCATAGATGATGCCATAGCTATGTGCCTTGCCCTTGGCAATGAAAATTTTGAAGTTCTGGGTTTTACCACCACTTTCGGCAATCGCCGCTGTGAAGTAACTACACAGAATACACTTAAAATTCTGGAACTTGTTGGCTGCACAGATATTCCTGTTGCCGCCGGTGCAGTGCGCCCATTGGTTAAAGAATATAACCCACCGGAATTCAGCATTGTTCACGGCTTTGACGGTCTGGGCGATATGGCAGACCCACTGCCACCACCAACTATCACAACCTGTGGAAAAAGTGCTGTTCAGTTTATGGCTGACACCCTGCGTGAAAGCGATGAACCTATCACTCTGGTACCGGTTGGCCCTATGACAAACGTGGCTACCCTTATTATGACACATCCTGAACTGATGCCAAAAATCAAAGAAGTTGTTCTTATGGGTGGTTCTACAATCAAAGGCAATGCTTCACCTGTTGCCGAAGCAAACATTATTCAGGACCCAGAGGCTGCATATATCCTGTTTAAATCAGGCCTTAAAATCAAAATGGCCGGTCTGGACGCAACCTGGGATGGCTATATTGCTTTTGACGAACTGGAAGAATTCGGCAAAGCAAACTGGCTGAGCGAAAAAATCTACTCAATGTGTGGCATTTATGCTGAACATTACCGTGAAAGAATGAAAAATCCTGGCCTTGCAATGCACGACAGCCTGACTCTTGCCTGGCTGGTAAAACCTGAACTGGTAAAGGCAGAAGATTACTATGTAACAGTTGACATCAACGGCCGTTATACTTACGGTATGACAGTAACTGACGTTGACAATGTAATGAAATACAAACCAAATGCCACAGTTGCAATGGGCGTGGACAGAGTGCCATTTATAAATATGATTAAAGAAGCCATTGCCAACCTGGCAGCACAGAAAAAATAAAATTACACCACAGCCGCTTTTACAGGGCGGCTGTGTATTTGTGGAGAATAAATGAACTATTTTGACTATATTGTTGTGGCATTGCTGGCTGTACTGCTGGTGATGAACATTGTAATATTACTTGGAAATTCCAAAAACAAAAATCTTTCAGAAAAATTTGATGATCTGGAACACGATGTGAAGGACTATATGGACCGTACCCAGCGCGACACAGTTGATGCGGTTTCACGCCAGCTGGACCTTTCTTCAAGGGCTAACCGTGAAACACAGATAGCTCTGTCCACTGCTGATTCAGAACGATTTTCACTTTTTGCCCAGAATACAAACGACAGCCTGGACACACTGCGCAAAACAGTTTCTGATATGACAAACAGCCTTGACGGCCGTATGACAGCGTTTCAGAAACAGACCACTGCCCAGATGGAAACAATCCGCCAGTCTACCGAAAAACGTATGGCAGATATGCAGGCTTCCAATGAAAAGAAACTGGAAGAAATGCGCCGGACAGTAGACGAAAAATTGCAGAAAACTTTGGAAGAACGCATCAGCCAGAGTTTCAATCTGGTTAATGAACGTCTGGAACAGGTGTATAAATCCCTGGGTGAAATGCAGAAAGTGGGCGCGGGGGTGGAAGATCTGAAAAAAGTGCTTTCGAATGTTAAAACCCGTGGTATCCTGGGCGAAGTACAGCTGGGGGCAATTCTTGAAGAAATGCTCAGCCCGGAACAGTATGAAACAAATGTTGCCACTAAAAAAGGCTCTGCTGACAGGGTAGAGTTTGCAGTAAAACTGCCTGGCGATGGAGAAATGCCTGTTTACCTGCCGATAGATGCCAAATTCCCTTTGGATGCCTATGGCAACCTTATGGATGCCTATGACAGTGGTGATGCACTGGCTGTACAGCTGGCCGCAAAAGAACTGAAAAACCGTATAAAAGGCTTTGCCAAAGATATCAGAACAAAGTATATTGATGTACCTAACACCACTGATTTTGCCATTATGTTCCTGCCGACAGAAGGTCTGTATGCCGAAGTGGTGCGCTACGGTATGGTGGAAGAACTGCAGAAAGAAAAAATCAATATTGCAGGCCCTACCACTATGGCGGCATTGCTCAACAGCCTGCAGATGGGCTTCCGTACACTGGCTATCCAGAAAAGCTCTCGGCAGGTGTGGAAAGTTCTGGGTGAAGTCAAAACAGAATTTGCCAACTTTGAAAAAATTCTGGACAACACACAAAAACGTATGCAGCGGGCCAGCGAAGAACTGGATAAACTTATCGGTGTGCGCACCCGCGCCATTAACAGAAAACTGCGCGATGTTTCTGAATATACAGCGATTGATGAAGAATAAAAATATTTTTAAAATTTGTCAAAAAACTGTTGACAATCCATTATTTCTGTGGTATCATTTATCTTGCGTTAAGGAAACGCTCGATTCGCGGATGTGGTGGAATCGGCAGACACGCCAGCTTGAGGGGCTGGTGGTAGCAATATCGTGCAAGTTCAAGTCTTGTCATCCGCACCAAAGACCAGCTGAAAGGCTGGTCTTTTTTTGCGTCTGAAAATATATTATAGTCATAACATATACTTGCGTCTGACAGACTTGAACAGCGTTCAACCGAAAAAGTAATCGTCGCGTACTGCGACGGGCTGAAAGCCCCTCTTGTCCGCTCGTGACTTTTTCTTCCTTCGCCTCCCTTTATCTGCCACAGGCAGCGGTCGGCTTTGTCACCTGTCATCCGCACCAAAGCTCACTGGAAACAGTGAGCTTTTTCTTTTTGTATAATCTATCAGACCAGCTGAAAAGCTGGTCTTTTTTGTTTTGCGTTTTTTATTTGGTATAGTATAATTGAATCATAACCGACAGGAGGTTTTGCTATGACAATGCGAGACAGAATGAAAAACGGACAGCTGTTTACAGATATGTGTGAAGGCTTGCCACAGCGGCGCAGTGAAGCCAAAAATCTGATGAATGCTTTTAACAGGGCAGACCATACAGATATGCAAACAAAGACAGAACTTATACACCGGATGATTGATGCTGAAAAAGATGTGTGGATAGAATCACCTTTTTATTTCATATACGGCAAAAACATACATTTGGGTGAAGGCAGTTTTATCAATATGAACTGTAACTTTATCGATGATGGCCAGATTGTGGTTGGCAAAAAAGTTTTGTTTGGTCCTGCGGTAACAGTGGTTACAGTTGGCCACCCTGTAAACCCACAGATGCGTGAATATATGTACACTGACCCTGTGATCATAGAAGACAATGTGTGGATTGGTGCAAATGTTACCATCTGCCCAGGTGTCACCATAGGTGAAAACAGTGTTATTGGTGCAGGCAGTGTGGTGGTAAAAGATATTCCTGCTAATTCTGTGGCTGTGGGTAATCCTTGTCGTGTTATCCGTAAGATAAACGAAAGAGATGAAAAATTTTATTATAAAGATAAACCTATAGATAAAGAAGATCTCGCACTGGAATCTGTACTGCGCAATAAATAAAATAAGACGCCTGCAATTTATAAATGCAGGCGCTTTTTATTGAATATAATGGTTTATTAGTTAACTTCAATATTTATTTAGTTTATATTTATGTATATTTGCCATTATCGTATTTTTTTCAATATGTTATAATTCCAGTATAACGTCAAAAAAGGGAGAAGAATTATGGCTGATATTATTACAAATGAAACACTGAAAAAATATGCAGAAATTGCCACAGATGCATTTATGGAAGACCCTGTATATCAGAAAGTTGCAAAAGATGAAAAGAAAAGAAGACAGGTTATTTATCACGGCGTACTTATCAGACTATATGATTCCAGAAATAACGGAGACCTTTTCTATTTTGATGAAGAGGGCAGAGGTCTGCTGGTGCTGAGAGATGTAAACAGAGAACTGCAGTTCTCAGAGTTTCTAAAATGCCCTAACTTTATGGCATTGTTTGTGCTGTTGCCATATGTGCTTAAACTGTTTTCAATTATCGGCAAATTTGACAACAAGGCCATTCTGGGCGATAAAAGCTATGTGGTATCTCCTATATTTG
The DNA here is from genome assembly GCA_017560985.1 of Oscillospiraceae bacterium. Taxonomy (GTDB): domain Bacteria; phylum Bacillota; class Clostridia; order Oscillospirales; family Ruminococcaceae; genus RGIG3102. Next base: position 24,015 of record JAFZDX010000086.1, on the reverse strand, counting down.
TCAGCAAAGAACACCAGAGAAAAGGTGTGGCATCAGGCCTTATAAAAAGAGCCGTGGCAGATATTATACCACAGGGCTATAAAATTGGTCTTGATACACAGAATCCGGCTAACGTGGAAAAATATGAAAAAATGGGCTTTAAACTGCTTAAGGAAGAATTCCACGAAGAAGACCAGATATATAACTATTATATGTCTATTGAATAATAATTTTACAAAAGGTGAAACAATATGAACAGCAAAATCACAAACGAAACACTGAAAAAGTACGCCCGTATGGGTGCAAAGGCATTTATGACAAACCCTGGTTATGTGCTGTCCTGTAAAGACGAAAAGAAGAAGGAAGATTTTATCTACAATGTTATCCTTATGCGCCTTTACATTTCCAGAAAAACAGATATTTTCTATTTTGATGAAGAGGGCAGAGGTCTGCTGGTCCTGCGCAAGGCCGGCATGGACTATCCAACAGGCGAAGTGCTGAAAGTGCCTAATATACTGGGACTTCTGAAAAATATGTCTTATGTGTCAAAACTGCTTTCAGTTACAGGTGCATACAGCAGCAAAGGTCTGTATGACGAAGAAAAAACATATATTGTTTCTCCTGTTTTTGTTGATGTTAATCATCAGGGAAAAGGTGTGGGTACAAAACTTTTGAAAAAAGCCATTGAAGATATGGCACAAAAAGGTTACAAGGTAGGTCTTGACACTATGGAACCATCCAATGTACCTTATTATGAAAAACTGGGATTCAAACTGATTGATACACAGTACAACGAAAAAGAAGATGCCTATTCCTGGTATATGATTTGTGAATAAAACAAAACCGCTTATGACTGTTCATAAGCGGTTATTTTTATGAATATTTTGTGGATTATTCCACACCCTCCTGGTCAAATGGTGGTATAAAGCTTTCGCTGGCGCTTTCGCCTTCCTGCAAAAAGCCGTTTTCAACACCGATTTCCACAGCAAAATCCACCACTTCATCATATTCTTTCTGTGTGATTTTGCGGTTGATTTCGGGATAATCATTTAAATCAGTACATGGAGTATACTGGCTCATAATACTGATGAAAATATCATCACAATAGCGGTTGTACAGGTATTCAATGGCATCTTTTGCCCGCTGTACCTGACCTGGCAGTACCAGGTGGCGCACTATTACACCCTTCTGAATAATACCATCATCATCAAAAATGCACTGCGGTTGCTGGCGCACCATTTCATCGATGGCCGATTTTGCGTTTTCCACATAATCGCTTGCTTTGGAATAGCGCTGTGCGGCATTATTGTCCATATATTTGAAATCCGGCAGCCATATATCTACCACATCAGCCAGCAGTTTGATGGTTTCCACTTTTTCGTAACTGCTGGTGTTGTACACTATTGGCAGTTTCAACCCTTTTGCCTTTGCCAGTTTTACAGCATCAATAATTTGTAATGTGTAGTGTGTAGGTGTTACCAGATTTATGTTCAGTGCTCCTTTTTTTTGCAATTCCAGAAAAATCTGCGCCAGCCTTTCCACTGTGATTTCCTTGCCGAAGCCACCGGTGGAAATTTCTTTATTCTGGCAGAATACACATTTCATATTGCAACCGCTGAAAAACACTGTGCCACTGCCTTTTTCGCCGCTGATGCAGGGTTCTTCCCACATATGCAGTGCGGCACGGGATATTTTCACTGTATCATACATACCGCAGTAACCTGTAGAATCAGCCCTGTCCACACCACAGTTCCTGGGACAGATATTACAAATACTCATTATATATCCAGCTCCAGTACAACAGGGCAGTGGTCGCTGCCAAAAATATCACTGCGGATTTTTGCCTCTATGATGTTGTCTTTCAGGCTGTCAGACACTACAAAATAGTCAATACGCCACCCTGTGTTCTTTTCTCTTGCTTTGAAACGGTAGCTCCACCAGCTGTATGCACCTTCCAGATCAGGGTACAGATGACGGAAAGTATCAGTATGTCCTGCATCCAGCAACATACCGAATTTTTCCCTTTCCTGGTCGGAAAAGCCAGGGTTCATTCGGTTTGTTTTTGGGTTTTTCAGGTCGATTTCATTGTGTGCCACATTAAGGTCACCACAGAGAATCACAGGTTTGTTCTGGGACAGTTTCAGCATATAGCTGCGCAGCTTGTCTTCAAAATCCATACGGTAGTCTATTCTTGCCAGACCTTCCTTGCTGTTTGGAGAATAGGAAGTGATAAGATAGAAATTGTCATATTCCAGTGTGATAAGTCTGCCTTCGTCATCCACATAGTCGTCCATACCATAAGAAACAGACAGTGGCTGGTGTTTTGTGAATATGGCAGTGCCGGAATAGCCCTTTCTTTCGGCAGAGTGCCAGAACTGCTGATAACCAGGCAGTTCCAGATTTATCTGGTCAGGCTGCAGTTTGGTTTCCTGCAGGCAGAAAAAATCTGCATCTTCAGCGTTGAAAAAATCCATAAAGCCTTTGCCCATACAGGCGCGCAGGCCGTTAACGTTCCAAGATATAAATTTCATAATTATCTCCTTAAAAAGATATTTTACTTATTATACAATATCCGCTCTGCTTTTTTCAACATTACCATTATTGAATAAAATGGGTATATGTGGTAAAATGATTTTTAGTTTTAAAAATATTGTTTACGGAGTGTATTGAAATGAGTATTCCAAGCGAAAAAAGAGCCGGCGTAGCCGAAATTCTTACTTATATCCCATTTTTTGAAGAAGTTGAAGAAGACCAGATTTCCCGTGTTGTAACAGAAGAACTGGCAGAAGACGGCACAATGCCAGTGGAAACACTGATGTACCGGTCACCACTGCTGGGCTTTGTGGAAGATGCCTATGTTGCAAACATCCTGGAACCAAAATATCTGGAAATCATCAATGACCAGGCAATGGGCGAAATTGAACTGGAAGTGCTGGTTTATGGCATTCAGCAGGCAGACTATATGCTGACAATGGCTGTGCTTACCTGCATCATTGTTCAGGAAAAAGTGGCGCCAGGTATCTGGGGTATGGCTACAAAAGAAGGCTGGTTTTTGAAAATTCTTAACCACCTGCAGGATCTTTACGACGAAGATTAATAACACAAAAGGCAAGACTTTGGTCTTGCTTTTTTATGTACAATTTGTGATATTTAGATGAAAATCTAAATAGATTATTGACTATTGTGTTGGTTGGTGCTATATTATAATTAGACGAATATCTAAATACTGGCAAAGGAGAAAACATATGTTACAGAATACTATCAAAGCCTTGTCAGACCCAACCCGCCGCAGAATACTGGAACTGCTGAAAAAAGGGCCTATGTCTGCCGGAGAATTGGGCAAAGAATTTGATATGACAGGTGCCACTATGTCACATCATCTGACAATCCTGAAAAAGGCCGGCCTTGTTCAGGATAACAAAAAAGGCACATTTATCTATTACGAAATCAATACATCCGTTATGGAAGATTTGCTTTCATGGGTGGTTTCATTTATGGGGGATAAAGATGAACAGTAAGAAAAAGACAAATATTATTATCGGCATTGTACTGCTGGTAAGCATTGCCATAACATTGGCTTTCTACCCATCCATTCCGGATATTATACCTACACACTGGGGTCCGGACGGCCAGATAGACGGCACAGGGCCAAAGTATATGCTGTTTGTTTTCTGGGGCATTGCTTTAGGCGTGAATCTGCTTATGCTTTTTGCGGAAAAAATTGATCCAAAAGGCGAAAATTATCAGAAATTTCCTAAAGTTTTCAACGTTTTCAGAATATTTATAACAGTTTTGCTGTGTGGTATGGAGCTTATCAGTATTGCATTCGCATTCAATCCGCAGTTTGCCAATATGAGCACAATTATGTATCTGATTATGGGTGGCATGTTTGTACTGCTGGGCAACTATATGCCTAAAGTAAAGCACAACTATACTTTTGGCATAAAAACACCATGGACTCTGGCCAGCGAAAATGTGTGGAACAAAACCCACCGTATGTCCGGTCCTCTCTGGATAGCAGGCGGTCTGACTGTAATGGCTATGACATTTGTAAAAAAATATACAATAGCTGTCCGGATTTCTGTTGCTGTTCTTCTGGTGCTGGTTATTGTGCCTATGGTGTACTCATATTTTGAATTTAAGAAGGAAAAGGAAAACAATAAAGATGAAGAAAACAATTAAATTTTTATCACTTGTGCTGTGTGCGGTGATGCTGTTCACAGCCTGTGGCTCAAAGGTTGCTCTGACAAAGGAACAGGCGGTGAAACTGTCTGACAAAGACGTGCTGTGCCTTGCGAACAGAGATTTTGAAACTGTTGCTGCCGGCTTCAATGAAAGCATAGCAAAACAGGTAGATGCTGCCGCACTGCAGCAGGCCTGGGATTCTGTGGCTGCCACAGCGGGTGATTTTATCAGCGCCACAGGTATAAACTATGAATCAAAAGATGGCATTGCTGTTGTCACTACCACAGCAGAGTTTGAAAACCTGGGGATAATAATCACTTTAAGCTATGATAACAATGGTAAAATCGCAGGTATCTGGTTTAATTTTGCCCCGGAGGACAGCAAGTACCAGCCGATTGACACCGACATTTTTACCGAAGAAGTAGTTTTTATCGGTGAATATGAACTGAAAGGCGTGGTAACCACACCTGATAACACAGATGATTATCCTGTTGTTGTACTGGTACAGGGCAGTGGTGCATCTGACTTTGATGAAACTGTCGGTGCCAACAAACCATTCAAAGAACTGGCCCACGGCCTGGCTGAAAAGGGCATTGCCAGCATCCGTATAAACAAACGCCTGTATCAGAAACCTGTGCTTATGCACGACCAGCTGACTATCTGGGATGAATATATGGACGACATCTATGCCACTATTGACTATGCAAAAGCAAATGTCAGCGAAAATGTGTATGTTATCGGTCACAGTCAGGGCGGTATGTCCGCACCTAAAATCGCCCTTGATAACGATCTTAAAGGTATCGTAATGATGGCTGGTTCTATCCGTGGTCTGGAAGATATTGTTCTGGACCAGAATACTGCCACTCTTGAAACAATGGATGAATATTCCGACAAGGAAAAGAAACAGATTCTCAAAGCCACACAGGACGGAGTGGATGCTGTAAAAGCGTTGACAGAAGAATCCACAGAGCCTGTTCTGGGTATTCCTGCGCAGTACTGGCTGTCCCTGCGTGACCTTGATGGCGAAAATATACTGAAAAACAGACTGGATATTCCTGTTCTGGTTCTACAGGGTACAGCTGATTTCCAGGTTTATATGGATAAAGATTTTGAATATATGAAATCTGTTCTTGGCCACAAAGAAAATATCACATTCAAATCCTATGATGGTCTGAATCATCTGTTTATGCCACAGTCACTGCCGGGTGTGGCAGGCGTGACAGAATACGCCGCAGAAAATCATATTCCGCAGTATGTGATTGATGATATTGCAGATTTTATAAAAGGCTAAATAAAAAAGTGAGTGCTATGCACTCACTTTTATTTTGTCCAGTTATCAGTTATTTCTTTTATTGTATAGCTGTATGCAGTTTCATTGCCGAATTCTATTTTCAATATGTTTTCGTATACATATGCAGCCTGTGTCAGACTGATGTATGCACTGAAAGGAATAAAAATCACAGTAGCGATTATGACATTGAAAGCACTACTGGAAATTGCCCATATAATTGCAGGAATAGAGTTGGTTGTAAAGGTAAACCACAGCCATGATGTCCAATAGTTTGCCACATATCTGAATGCTCTTTTCAATATGCTGAAAGCACTGTATTCAGGTTTTAATGCCCAAATATACCAGGCCATTTTCACAACTGCAAATATATACAATATCAGAATAAAAGAAATTAATACCAAAGCACCTGCAATTTTAGGATTGATTATTAAATATTCTGGATTTACAACCAGACTTAACAGCCAGACAATCAATAAAAATAGCCAAAGAATAATAGGGAATATATACAGACATACTGATAATAAAATCAGTGGAATAAAGCTTTTTGCAGGCTTTTTGTCTTTCAGTGGTCTTGTGATATATGATAGTCTGGCTTTACCGAATATCCAGGTGTATATATGAAAATATCCGGAAAATACTGATATTGCTACAGGTACAGCAACTATAAGGAATATAACCAGTCCTGCAACAATGCCATAAAACTGTTTGCTGCCTGTAAGCTGGTTTATGATTAATGCTATATAAATATAAAGAGAACTAAATGCGGAAAATATAAACAATGGAACAGCAGATGTTCTCAGTATATAGCTTGCGGTTTTTCTTATATCGCTGTTAAGCATATCATCACTCCTTTTCAATATATTATATCAAAATAAAAAGACATCATCAATTAAAAGGTGAGTGTAATGCACTCACCTTTATTTTTTATCATCAGCTTTATTCGTGTATTGAATTTTATTCAGCTGTGGTTTCTTCTACCTGCTGGTTTTCGTTGTGCGGTTCTGCGCGTTCTGTTTCAGATTCAGCGGTTTCATCGTATTGTGGCAATAAGGACATATCGCTTTCATACAGAGATGTTGTCTGTGTTTCTGTCTGTGGTGCAGGTTTCAGTATTATTTCATATGTATATCCTGCCATTGCAAGAGAGATATATGCGTCAACAGGCATTCTTAAAACAGAAACAATTAAATCGGTAATCTTTGAACCGGAATCAAGATTGGTTATCATATCGATAAATCCCAGCCGGCTTCCGGTCTGAACAGCTGTAGTATCAATGAATATATTGTTTAAACCTGATTCAACGAAATAGAAAATTATATCAGGAATTATGACAAGGGAAAGGTAAAAGAACATTCTTCCCACCCAATGCCTTTTCATATATGAAAATGAAAGTTTAAATATATCCCAGGTTTTTATTTCTGGATTTAAGGCAAATATGTTCCATACCAGAGATATACCATAAGCGGTTATAATCAGTGGGATAAAAGATATTATAATCCACAGCCATGTTGTCGAAGTAACAGTGGATCTGGTCATACTTATCCGGATAACCATTATAACCGGGATAACACAGGCCAGTGCAAGCCCGGCTTCTGTCAGTATTATCGGGATTATTTTTTCACTGTATTCGGTCTGCGCAAAAGGTGTTTTGAAATGACTGAACTTGCCTGTTCCGTCTGACCATAGCCTATATATAAAGTAAACATATCCTATAGAAAATACGGTGCTGGCAATGGAAAGCAGAATGTCCATAACAGAATTGTTGATACTATCTTTTATCAGACTTAGTACTGTGCTTGCAGATGTTACAGCAATCAAAATTATTATGTTTGCTTTGTATATTCCCCAGGCTCTGCTTCTTATTTCTGAATTGCTCATATAACCCCTCCTTATCTTTGCTTTATTATATCATATCCTTTAAATGTGTATCAATTATGCTAAAATAAGAGTTCTGTCACTTTTAAAACTGCCCAAAGGATAAAAGGGGGACAAAAAAGTGGAGATTTATTTCAAATCCCCACAGTTTTATTAAAACATTTCAGTTCCGTTGAACCAGGCATCCGGAATAATCTGTGAAATATATCCGGCAACAGCCAGATTGATGTATGCGTCAAATGGTATGCACAGAACACCTGCAACAGCACTGCCTACAAACATTGAAACAACCATTTCAATCAGTACAGGTACAAAAGCCACGCTGATTGCAAAACCAATGTATGCCAACAGGTTGTCACCCATATATTTTACCGAACCTTTCAGATAGTATTCAGTTGGGTATTCAGGGTTTGCCACAAACAGATACCACACTATCATCAGCAGGTATGATATCAGCAATACACCTATCAGCACAACAATCGCACCGATAACAGGTACAAATGCCAGCACGGTACTTATAATGCCTATCAGTGTGTTTATAACCCATATTGACAGACCTATTGTCAGCACTTTTGAAAAATGCACACTGTCTGTCAGCAGGGAATATGTATCGTATATATCGCTTTTGCCCCTGTTGAATGCCCTGAAATAGAAACAGGCAGAGCAGGCAGAAACCAGTGTGCTAATCAGCCCTGAAATAATGCCGCCAATAAGCCCACCATCCATATATGATGCCAGAATGGATGCCAGTGCAAAGGCACCTGCACCTATCATAAGATTTGAAATATCACTTTTAATTATATCTTTTGCGCGCTGTTTTATCGCAGCTGTCATGATTATCTCTCCTTTAAGTCATACTTTAAGTATATTTATTTTATCATATTCACTGTAAAATATCAAATTAAGTGGCTGTACACAGAAAATTTACAATTTATACATCTAAATTGACAGGAAAAGAATAATTATTGTTGATAAAATAAGATAAAAATAGTACAATATAATTTGAATAAATATGTTTATTTATTGGTGACTTAATGAAAGATTACAAAATCAGCGGCAGCATTGTGGTTTACAATAAACCGGATGATGCCTATCAGACTGTGAAAAGCGTTCTGGAAAACACAGAAGAAAACTTTTCACTTTATATAATCGATAATGCAAGCCCCGAAAAGGTAAGCGCAATGTTGAAACAGCATTTTGCAGCAAATTACATTGACCTTGGGGAAAATGTAGGTTTTGGCCGTGGGCATAACCAGGTGCTGGATGTTATCGATTCAAAATATCACTTTATCATAAACCCGGACATACTGATAAACCAGGACACCATAAACAATCTCTGTGATTTTATGGACAGCCACCCGGATGTATCTATTGCCTGCCCTAAGGTTTTGCACCCTGATGGCAGTATACAGTATATCGCAAAGCGAAAACCATCGCTTATGGCACTGGTCGGCAGACGTATTCCGTTGCCTTTCCTGAAAGGTTTTGAAAACAGGTACCTTGCAAAGGAAATGGACCAGGATACAGATTTTGAAGTTGATTTCTGCACAGGCTGTTTCACAGTAATCAGAACAGATGTGTTTAAAGAAATAGCAGGTTTTGACCCGGATTATTTTCTGTATTTTGAAGATGCTGATATAACAATGAGGGCAAAGCAAAAAGGTAAAGCCTGGTATGTTCCATCGGCAAATGTGGTTCACCTGTGGCACAGGGAAACTGCCACCAGCGGCAAACGGTTTATGACCCAGGTGAAATCAATGTTTATTTATTTTAAAAAATGGGGCTTTAAGCTCTTTTAGGAGGATTAGTTATGAAAGGTATTATTCTGGCAGGCGGCGCAGGCACAAGACTGTATCCACTTACAATGGTTACATCCAAACAGCTTTTGCCTGTTTATGACAAACCAATGATATATTACCCACTGTCCACACTGATGCTGGCAGGTATTCAGGATATCCTGATTATCTCCACACCACAGGACACACCAAGATTCGAAGCTCTGCTGGGTGACGGCAGCCAGTTTGGCGTCCATCTGTCTTATAAAGTTCAGCCAAGTCCTGACGGTCTGGCACAGGCTTTCCTGCTGGGCGAAGAATTTATTGGTGACGATTGCTGTGCTATGGTGTTGGGTGACAATATTTTCTATGGCAACGGCTTTGGTAAAATTCTCCGTGATGCTGCACAGAATGCAGAAAACGGCAGAGCAACAGTTTTCGGTTATTATGTAGAAGACCCTGAAAGATTCGGTATCGTTGAATTTGATGAAAACGGCAAAGTTCTTTCAGTAGAAGAAAAACCTGCAAATCCAAAATCAAACTATGCAATTACAGGTCTGTATTTCTACAACAAAGATGTTGTTGAATATGCAAAAACAGTAAAACCATCTGCAAGAGGCGAGCTGGAAATTACAACTCTCAACGACATTTATCTGAAAAAAGACCTGTTGGATGTAAAACTGCTGGGTCGTGGCTTTGCATGGCTGGATACAGGCACAATGGACAGCCTGGTAGAAGCAGCAGACTTTGTTCGCATGGTTGAAAAACGCCAGGGTATCAAAATTTCTGCCCCTGAAGAAATCGGCTACAAAAATGGCTGGATTACTAAAGAACAGCTGCTGGAAAGTGCTGAAAAATACGGCAAGAGCCCATACGGTGCACATCTGCACAAAGTAGCTGAAGGCAAATTTGCTTATTGATTGAGGTATATATGAAAATTCTTATTACAGGTGCCAAGGGGATGCTTGGCACACAGGTTGCCCTTGACCTTAACAGAGGCTATACAGAACTGGGCAGTATTCCACAGTCCTTTGTGGGTGCAGAAGTAGTTCTGGCTGATGTGGATACCCTGGATATCACAGACAAGGCTGCAACAGAAAAATTTATTGCTGAATGCAAGCCAGACGTAGTTATCAACTGTGCGGCTTATACAAATGTTGACGGCTGTGAATCCAACCAGGACACAGCATTTATGGTAAACGGCATCGGCAGCCGCAACCTGGCTATCGCCTGTGAAAATGTGGGCGCAAAACTGGTACACGTTTCCACAGACTATGTGTTTAAAGGTGATGAGCCAACACCACGCAGAGAATATGATGTAACAAACCCTATCTCTGTTTATGGCAAAACCAAAAATGCCGGCGAAGAATTTGTACGTCAGTACTGCAAAAAATCCTTTATCGTTCGCACAGCCTGGCTGTATGGCTATTTTGGCAAAAACTTTGTAAAAACTATGGTTCGCCTGTGCAATGAACGCGGCGGTGCCACAGTTGTAAACGACCAGCACGGCAACCCTACAAATGCCGCTGACCTGTCACATCATCTGCTGAAAATCGCAGCCAGCGAAGAATACGGCACATATCACTGCACAAACAACGGTGAATGCACCTGGTTTGAATTTGCCGCTGAAATCGCAAGACTGGCAGGTTTTGAAGGTGCTATGAAACCTTGCACCAGTGACGAATACCCTACACCAACAAAACGCCCTGCTTATTCATCACTTGACAATATGATGCTGAGAGTTACAGTTGGCGATGAAATGCGCACATGGCAGGATGCCATCGCCGCATATTTTGAAAACGAAAAGAAAATGGAGATATAACATTATGACAATTATCGTAACAGGCGGCGCCGGCTTTATCGGTTCCAACTTTGTGTTCCATATGCTGGGCAAATATCCTGACTACCGCATTGTTTGTCTGGATAAACTGACATATGCAGGCAACCTTTCCACACTGGCACCAGTAATGGACAACCCTAATTTCAGATTTGTAAAAGCTGACATCTGCGACAGAGAAGCTGTTTACAAACTGTTTGAAGAAGAAAAACCAGATATGGTGGTTAACTTTGCCGCAGAAAGCCATGTTGACCGTTCTATCGAAGACCCAGGCATCTTCCTGAAAACAAATATAGAAGGTACAGCTGTTCTTATGGACGCTTGCCGCAAATACGGCATCCAGCGTTATCACCAGGTTTCCACAGACGAAGTTTACGGCGACCTGCCACTGGACAGACCTGACCTGTTCTTCACAGAAGAAACACCTATCCACACATCTTCACCTTACTCATCATCAAAAGCTGGTGCAGACCTGCTGGTTATGGCTTACCACAGAACATATGGCCTGCCTGTAACAATCAGCCGTTGCTCCAACAACTACGGTCCATACCATTTCCCAGAAAAACTGATTCCTCTGATGATTGCCAACGCACTGGCTGACAAACCACTGCCAGTATATGGCGAAGGTATCAATGTGCGCGACTGGCTGTATGTTGAAGACCATTGCAAAGCTATCGACCTGATTATCCATAAAGGCAGAGTGGGCGAAGTTTACAACATCGGTGGTCATAACGAAATGAGAAACATCGATATCGTTAAAATCATCTGTAAAGAACTGAACAAGCCAGAAAGTCTGATTACATATGTAACAGACAGAAAAGGCCACGATATGCGCTATGCTATCGACCCAACAAAAATCCACAGTGAACTGGGCTGGTTGCCAGAAACAATGTTTGCAGACGGCATCAAAAAGACAATTCAGTGGTATCTGGACAACCGCGAATGGTGGGAAACTATCATCAGCGGCGAATACCAGAACTACTATGAAAAAATGTACGCTAACAGATAGCAAGGAGATAATAAATGCTGTTTACATCCCTTGAATTTGTAGGTTTCTTACTTTTCTTTGTGATAGCATACTATACTTTTCCTAAAAAAATACAATGGCTTGTTCTTTTGTGTGCAAGCCTATTGTTTTATGCAGGTATAGGTAGAAGAAGAATAGTATTTATTTGTCTCAGTGCAATTACCACATGGGCATCCGCAAATCTTATATACAAGAATCATTCTGAAGAGAAGAAATATCTTTCTGAAAATAAACGGTCTTTATCAAAAGATGAAAAGGCTGTAATAAAGAAAAAATATAAGAATATACGTAAAACAATCCTTACAGGTTTTCTGCTGTTTAATCTTGGTGGATTGTTTGTGTTTAAATTTTATAATATGACAGCAGAAAATATTTCTGCCTTGCCAAAATTAAATCTTATCATGCCGGTAGGTGTGTCTTTTTACACTTTGCAGATAATCGGATATGTTATGGATGTTTATAATAAAAAAACAGTGCCAGAAAAATCTATGCTCAAAACTATGTTGTTTACTATGTGGTTCCCACAGGTTATACAGGGACCTATTGCGCGTTATGATTCCCTGGCACCACAACTGTTTGAACAGCGTAGATTTAATTATGACAATTTTGTGCTGGGCCTTTTGAGAATGCTGTGGGGATATTTCAAAAAACTTGTCATAGCAGACAGATTTGTGGTTATAGTTACAACTCTGTTTTCAAACTATACACAGTATTCCGGTTTTGAAATTCTTATCGGTGCTATGATTTATACAATACAGTTATATGCCGATTTTTCAGGCGGTATTGACATTGCTCTCGGTGCTTCAGAATTATTTGGAGTGGTGTTGCCTGAAAATTTCAATCGACCATTCTTTTCAAAATCTATATCTGAATTCTGGCGTCGTTGGCATATGACACTTGGCGGATTTCTGCGAGATTATATATTTTATCCTGTGACTCTCAGTAAACCGCTGTCAAAGCTTGCAAAGTTTTTCTCTAAAAGAAAACTTAAATGGTGTTCACGATGGATACCTGCGTATATTTCCTTGTTTATACTGTGGTTTTGCAGCGGTGTTTGGCATGGTGAAGGCGCACAGTACATACTTTATGGTTTGTACCATGGTGGTTTGATTATGTTAGGTATGACATTTGAACCTCATTTCGAAATACTGTGTGAAAAACTGAAAATAAACCGATCAAGCCAGACATTCAAAGTTTTCCAGGTTGCAAGAACATTCTTTTTAGTTACTATTGGTGAAATTATATTCAGAGCACCAAATATTCCACAGGCAATGTACATGATAAAATCAATGTTTACCACATTTAATCCATGGGTTCTGTTTGATGGATTTGTGTTCACATTAGGTCTGGATGTTCCTGATTTTATAGTTGGTGTAGTAGCAGTTATAATACTGCTTGTGGCATCCCTGTTTAACAGATACCAGTCAATGCGACATTGGGTATACAGACAGGAACTTCCGATTCGATGGGCTATCTGTCTTGCAGCTATTATGGCTATAGTTGTTTTTGGTGTATATGGTCCAGGTTATGATCCGGCACCATTTATCTATTTCCAGTTTTAGAGGTGCAGAGTATGAATAAAAAACAATTTATTTCTTTTATATGTTTCTGCACGCTTGCACTTTCAATTATATTTGCAACAGGCCAGTTGTTCAGAGATAAATCTACTACTATTGCAGGGTATTATTCTATACCAGACAATACAGTTGACGCGGTTATCGTTGGTTCAAGTCATGTGAACAGTGGATATATACCTGCTGTACTGTGGAAAGAGTATGGAATATCTGCATATAATGTTTATTCGTGGTCACAGCCAGTATGGATAAGTTATCATTACATCGAGGAAGCACTGAAAACACAGGATATTAAACTGGTTGTGTTGGATATGTATGGAATGATGTATGGTAATAGCCATGAGCAGCCTGTTGAAATTGACAAGGTTAATTACAGAAACAGTTTTTCAATAGATGTTGGAATTAATCGCTGGAAGATGATGCAGACTGTTGCTGATTGTGGTATAGACTTAAAAGATCCTGTTGAGTTTATAAATATAATTCGTTATCATACAGCCTGGAAAAACATCAATAAAGAAATGTTTATCTACGATAATCATAATGATCCTGACTTTTTTAGGGGATATGGATTGCAAACCAAGGTAGATGTTATTGAAACACCTGAAAAAATGGTTGATGCACAACCAAAAATGCCTTATGATACAGCGGTTAAATATCTGGATAAAATTGTAGAACTGTCGCATAAAAAAGGGTTTGAACTGATTTTTACCGTAACGCCATATCAGTTTTATCCATCGGAAACAGAATTATTTCTTTGGCTGGAAAACTATGCAAAAGAAAAAGATATTCCTTTTATAAATTATGCTGCAAACTATGCGGATATTGATTTCGATTACGCTACTGATATGAGTGATATGTCACATCTGAATTACAAAGGCGCAGTCAAAATAACAAACTCCCTTGGTCAGTTTATTACTGATAATTATCCTGAAATTGTAAAAAAAGACAGACAGAATAAAGCGGAATTAGATACAGACGCAAAAAAAGTTTACCGAGTATTTTCAGTAAATGAAATGACAACATCAGACTACAACAAGTATTTTGAACATTTATCAAATGATAATGAACATGTATTGTTTGCGGCTATTTCGGGTGATTCTGCATATACGCAGCAGTTTGCTGATGCATGTAAAAAACTTGGCATTTCCATTACATCAGATGGATTTGCAGGGGTAAAAGATTCACAGTGGAAACAGTTTGCAGAACCATTGAAAATGGGAGATGTAGAATTGTCCGCGGATAAGTACGGTGCTATCCTGACTGTTAAAGGGACAGACTACCATGGTAATGAAAAAGATATAAAATTCGCTATTTATGACAAAGTGCTGGGACGCACAACGTTCTATTTTTACTACGATTACACATCAGACAGCATAGTTATTCAAGACTATCCTGCAAAAATAAACGGAGGTATTTATGACTAACGTTCTTTCATATTTGGAAAACAGTTCCAAAGTTTTTCCGGACAAAGTAGCTTTTGCTGATACAAATTCAGAAATTACTTTTTCACAGCTGCAGAAAAGAGCAATGTCTGTGGCAACAAATGTAATTAAATACGTGAAACCACGCCAGCCGGTGGTATTCCTTATGGAAAAAAGTACACTGACGATGACTGGTTTTATGGGTGCAGCATATGCAGGATGTTTTTATGTGTTAATTGACCCAAGACATCCTGTGCAGAGAATACAGACGATTATCAATACCCTTGATGCCAAATTACTCATTACAGATGCTGCTCGCAGAAAACAGGCTGAAAAAATGGGCTTTGAAGGTACATTGCTTCAACTGGAAGATTTGCAGGATACTGAAATTGATTATACAGCCCTTGATAATATCAGATCGTCAATGTTGGATATTGACCCGCTTTATGCAATTTTTACATCTGGTAGTACTGGGGTTCCAAAAGGTGTAGTAGTATCACATCGTTCTACAATTGATTTTATAGATGTGTTTACAAAAACATTTGCTATTGATGAAAACGATGTTATCGGCAATCAGGCTCCATTCGATTTTGATGTTTCTGTAAAAGATATTTATTCAGGCTTGAAAACAGGTGCAAGAGTGGAAATAATTCCGCGTGGATACTTCTCTTTCCCTACAAAACTTATGGATTTCCTCGTGGAAAGAAATATTACCACTCTTATTTGGGCTGTTTCTGCATTGTGTTTTATTACAACAATGAACGGTCTTGAATACCGTCTTCCTACAGAACTGAAAAAGATTATGTTCAGTGGAGAAGTTATGCCGATTAAACACTTGAATAAATGGCGTTCATTTATTCCTGACGCAATGTATGTAAACCTGTATGGACCTACAGAGATTACATGTAACTGTACATATTACATTCTTGACAGGGAATTCAGTGAAAATGAGGTTCTTCCACTGGGTGTTCCGTTTGAAAATGAAAGAGTATTTCTCTTGGATGAAAATGATAACGAAGTTACACAGCCTGAAGTATTGGGTGAACTTTGTGTTTCAGGTACAGCACTGTCATTAGGATATTATAATAACTGGGAAAAAACTAACCAGGCTTTCGTGCAGAATCCACTGAACAAATGTTTTATCGAACCAATATATCGAACAGGTGACCTTGCAAAATATGATACTGATGGCAACATGTATTATGTTACAAGAAAAGACTATCAGATAAAACATATGGGCCATCGAATAGAGCTCAGTGAAATTGAAATAGCAATGAATGCTGTTGACGGTGTAAACCGCGCTTGTTGTATTTATTTTGAGGAGAAGCAAAGAATAATCGCATTTTATGATGGTACAGCTGATAAGAAAGATATCAGCAAAGAACTCAAACAGGTATTACCGGTATTTATGATTCCAAATGCATTTGAGCATCTTGAAACATTGCCAATGACCAAAAATGGCAAAATTGATCGTGGTATACTGAAAAATGACTATCTGGAAAAACTGGAAGGATAAATTTATGAATAAAGCAGAAATACTTTCAATAGCTGAAAAATATGGCAGCCCTTCTTTTGTGTTCGATCTTGATGTTCTTTCAGATCGAATGAAAGAAATAAAATCCATAGTGGGCAAAGATATATCACTTTGCTATTCTATAAAAGCAAATCCTTTTCTGATAGATGCTATGACAAAGTTGACTGACCATCTGGAAGTATGTTCACCGGGCGAATTGAATATATGCATTGCAAGAAATGTTGATATGAAATCAATCATATTTTCAGGTGTTAACAAAACTGCGGCAGATGTAAAGAAAGCTGTTGAGTGCGATTTGGGTATATATACTGCTGAAAGCATACAACACCTTAACCTTCTTAATGATGAGGCATTGGCACAGGGTAAAGTTATTCCTGTTTTATTACGCCTTACCAGCGGCAACCAGTTTGGCATGGATGAAAGTGTACTTGTCCAGGCTGTTGAAGACAGGGCACTTTATGCTGGTGTGGAAATAAAGGGCATTCATTTCTTCTCCGGTACACAGAAAAAGAAAACATCAGAAAATGAAAAAGAAATAGAATATCTTTTATCATTTATGGAAAAGGTAGATTCAGAAATCGGTTTCAGATTTGAAAAACTGGAATATGGTCCAGGTTTACCATTCCCTTATTTTGCAAATGAAGATTTTTCCGACACACTTCTTCCGCTTAAAAATGTTTTACCATTGCTGAAGAAAGTTACAGAAAAATACGAATTGACTATTGAAATGGGCAGGTTTTACGCAAGTGCATGTGGTTATTATCTGACAAGTATAGTAGATGTAAAAACAAATAAAGATACCAATTATTGTATTATTGATGGTGGTATTAACCATGTAAACTACTATGGTCAGACTTTGGCAATGAAACTGCCGATAATCAGCCAATTTCCAGAAAAACAGGGAGAGATGAAAGAATGGGCAATCTGTGGCAGTCTTTGCACTGCAGCAGACTTGCTGGTTAGAAAATATCCATTTACTCAACTCGAGATTGGTGATTTACTTGTTTTTGAGAACATAGGTGCATATTCTATAACAGAAGGTATATATTTGTTCTTGAGTAGACAGATGCCACGTGTTATACTATACAGTAAAGACACTGGGGCTGTTCTGGTGCGAGATTTTTATAACAGCGATATTTTAAATACAATACAGGAGTAAATATAATGGAAAGAATTATTGAACTGCTTGAAGAAATCAAAGATGATATTGATTACGAAACATGTGAAACACTTATTGATGATGGTATTTTTGACTCATTTGACATCATTCAGACAATTAATAGCCTGAAAGAAGAATTTGATATCGAAATTCCAGCAACAGAAATCATTCCTGAAAACTTCAACAGCGCTAAAGGCCTGTGGGAAATGGTTCAGAGAATACTTGAAGAAGAATAATTGAAAAAGGACAGTCGAAAGACTGTCCTTTTTATTGTTTTGCTATTGTTGAGAAATATGCTCATTTACAGCATCGATTTTATCGCCTAAAAACACACCGCAGTTAGGGCAACGCACAGGGTATGTTTTGTTTCTTTCAAAAGTGTGAGGGTAGTGTTTGCCGCATACAGGACATTTAAGTAATTGAGCCTGCTTTGCGGCACCAAAACAGAATATGATGACCGGCACAGCCATTACTGCATAAATTATATTTACTTTCACTTTAAAATATTCTTTTACAAGAACTATAATCCCTAAAAGTAAAAATGCGGATACTTCAATAGCAATAGCTGTGTTGAATTTTTTCTTGTATTCTTTTACGATTTCCTGTATTTCATTTTCAGTTAACTTTGTATAGTCAGCCATACCCAGCCCTCCTTTTGTAAATATTTTAAAACTTAAATATGTTGATTATGTGTTAATCGCGCAGGGGATGGCGTCCTCGACGTCCCGAAAAAAGATATCCAACCAACTGGCCTCTTTGTTGTATTTATTGTACAATATTCACATCTTTATTACAATTCTTGATTTTGCCACAAATTGCCTTTATACTGGACTTATAACAGCAGACAGGAGAATTGCTATGATACTTTACCACGGCAGTAATACATCGGATATAAAGGTGCTGGAGCCACGCCAGGCAGACCACGACCGCCCATATATCTATATGTCCACATTGGAAGTGGTGGCGGCTTTTTATCTGTGCAATGCGGTGGAAAGACCTTATTATTGGTTTCCATATGGCTTTGATAAAGAAACAGGTGTGCCTGTCTATCACGAGCTTTATCCAAATGCACTGAAAGAAGTATCTGACGGTGTCAGCGGCTATATTTATATTGTCGAAGCAGATGAAGATTCTGTTCTGCCTTTTAAAAATATCCCCGTTGCCCGCCTTGCCACTCAGCCTATGACGGTGAAAAATGTGATAAAGGTGGACAATGCCTTTGATTTATTTATGGAATATGTGGCACAGGGCAAAATGAAAATCGGCCGCTATGAAGATAAAACAGAAAGGCAACTGGCCAACTGGCATAATATGATTTTGTCATATATCAAAGAAAAGGATATGATTAAAACCTCTGATTGCTCTTATGCTTTGTATATAAAGAAAAAGTTCCCACAGGTGTGGGAACAGTATGAAAAAGAAGAAGGTGTGGACTAATCCACACCTTTTGTTTTATTTGTTTTCTTCCAGCCACTGGGTTGCACACTGGCAGTAGATTGCCACGCCTGTTGGCAGTACATCTTCGTTTACTATCATACCAGGGTTATGCATTGAACACAGGTGCCCTTCTTCAAGACTGCCAGCCCCCAGGTTCAGCATTACAGATGGGATAATGTTTGCCACTGCAGTAAAGTCTTCTGTGCCGCCTGCACAAGGAATGCACACAGGTTCATAACCCAGCTGTGCCACATATCTGTCGGCATCAGCAGCGGTTTTTGGGTCGCAGTACAGCGGTGCCATACCGTATACAAATTCCACTTCAGCACGGCCACGGAATGTGGCTGCAATGCCTTCGCTGATTTCTTTTACTCTCTGTTTTAAGAAATTGCGTTTTTCTTCTGTCTGTGCACGCAGGCTTACTTCAAGCTGGGCATAGCCTGCAGTTGTGTTTACAGTGTCACCGCCACTGATTTTACCAACCAGAACAACAGAATGTTCGTCCAGTGGAATTTCCCTCGAAATAATTTCGTTCAGTGCCACTACAATATGTGCGGCAATGTTGATTGCGTCCACACCCATATATGCGGCTGAACCGTGGGCGTTTTTGCCGTAAACAGAAATTTTTACAGCATCGCCGGAATACAGTGCAGGGCCGGATGAGTATGTGACTCTGCCCACTGTTGTGCCTGGCTGACCTACTGAAACATGTGCGGCAAAGGCTACATCTGGTTTTGGGTTTTCCAGAATACCGTTTTCAATCATATCCACTGCACCTGCCAGCAGTTCTTCTGCAGGCTGGAACATCAGTTTTACAACGCCATTCAGTTTATCTTCGTCTTCTTTCAGCAGTTTTGCCGCACCCAACAGCATTGCAGCGTGGCAGTCGTGGCCACAGCTGTGTGTGCCGCCACTGGTGGATGCAAATGGCAGTCCTGTAACTTCATCCATTGGCAGTGCGTCCATATCAGCGCGCAGCAGTACGCATTTTTCACCTTTACCGATTGTTGCACATATACCTGCTTTGCCCACTGGGTAATGTTCAATGCCCATCTTTGTCAGTTCACTGTCAATTAGTGCCACAGTCTGTGGCAGGTCAAAACCCACTTCGCCCCAGGTGTGCAGCTGGCGTCTTATGCCCTGTACATAGTCAAATATTTCTTCAGCTCTTTTACGATAATTCATAATCAAATCTCCTGTAAGGATGTAACATTATGAATATATAATAAGACTTTGTTAAAAATTTTTCAATAGGTAAATGACAATTATACAGCTGTGAAAATATTGTTTTTTTCAAAAATATTCACAAGAACTATGCCTATTGCCAGACCGGCAACACCCTGTATACAGTTTGGCAGAACATTTGCAAGGGAAGGTACAAAACCGTACAGAAAACTTTCAAACAGCAGATAACCGCCGACCATAACAGCTTCAGCCATAAAACCGCTGATAATTCTTACAGCTGTTTTGTTGCCTTTCTTCAACATTGCAAACAGATAGTGGGCGGTCAGTGCCATAAGTCCTTTGATTAAAAATGTGGCTGGGGCATAGCTGGCATAGCCGGAAAACAGGTCTGCCAGACCGCTGCCTATACCTGCTGCAAGAAAGCCGTACATCGGGTTTAACAGCCAGCCCGCCAGCAATACAACGCAGTCACCAAGGTTAATATAACCATTAAGTGGAGATGGTATTTTTATTACCATAGTGGCAACACAGGTCAGGGCTGCCAGCAGGGAAGCCATAACAAGATTTTTAGTCTGATTTTTCATTTGTTTTTCTCCATTCGTATATCTCAAATCAAAACACCTGCAGATGTTATGCTTAAATTCTAACATCAACAGGTGTAATTTTAATTGGGAATATATTAAATTTTGAATTTTCACAATTCTGTTTATTAATACAATTTTAAAAAAAGTGTTAATAATTTATGAATTGTATTTTATGTTGAGTATACCTTCCACAGATTCCAGCGATTTGATAATTTTCTGTGCCTGTTTGATGCCTCTCACTGAAAAATCGATGGTGGCTTTTTTGTTTTCGCCCCGTGTGTCTATCTGTGCGTCGGCACGGTCTATGTTTACACCGCAGTCTTTCAGATGGCTGATAACTGCCAGAAAAATATCCAGCTGTGGCTCAATGGACAGGGAAATATTGCGGTGCTGTACTCTGCGCTGGAAAAAGTTTGAGATATAGTTCATTATCAGCAGAACAATAAACACCAGTGCAGTCACCACTGCAGCCAGTTGATAAAAGCCCGCGCCGATAACCAGACCTATACATCCCACACTCCACAGGCTGGCGGCAGTTGTCAGTCCTTTTACATTGGAGTCAGAGTGCATAATTGTGCCAGCCCCCAGAAAACCGATGCCTGTTATTACCTGTGGCGCCAGTCTTGGGTCAACCACCCGTCCGTATACGGAAAAAGTGTTGGTCATCATCATTTCAGACAGAATCATCACTGCGGCAGAAGAAATACAAACCAGTGTGTTTGTTCGCATACCGATAGGGTGACCTTTCAGCTGTCTTTCCAGACCAATCACACTGCCAACTGCTGCGGCAAAAAGCATTCTGTTTATAATTTCATATATTGTCATAGGTATCTCCTTTGTTATTTATTGAAAACGAGAATTAATATTACCACTATTGTTACAGTTTAGCAATAGTAAAATTGTGAAATTTTTCTTTTATGTGAAAGGGGATTTGTAGTATTTTTCTGCTGACAGCGGAATAAACTGTTATAAATTACCAACAATTATAAAAACGATGGGAGAGTTGGTATGAATATATTGCGAAAAGCTGAAATTTCACCTGTACAAAAACAAAGGGAAGAACTGATAAAAGAACTGCGAGACACACAGCGTCTGCTTAAACAGGCAGAAATGCTGTTTGAAATGACAGTGGAAGACGATCTTATAGAAGCAAGGATTTATCATATCAAAAGTCTGGCAAAACATCAGGACTATCTTATTGCTTTACTTAAAGGTATGGAACAGAAAAGTGATGAAAAGACTTTTGTAAATATTTAGGAGAACAAAATGACTGTTTTAATGATTGTTGTGGGTGCTGTGATGCTGACGGCTATGGCATATGCCTGTTCACATATGAAACACCCATACATAACGGCGGCAAAAAGTGCCGCCAGCGGGCTTTCTGCACTGCTTCTGGTGAATATTATAAGTGGTGTAACAGGCTGTTATATAGCCATAAATACTGCCACTGTGTTTATAGCTACCGTGCTGTCACTGCCTGGTGTGGTGGCATTACTGGTGATGAAAATAATTTTCGGTTATTGATTAATCAGCCCCATATACTGTATAATTGTTTTAAAACACACAGGGAGGCTGTTATGGAATTTAAATGGTATACATACAATGACAAAGGCCTGGAAGATGGCTTTGAAATCCGCAGGGAAGTATTCTGCAAAGAAATAGGCTTCAGCGAAGAATTTGAATTTGACGAAGAAGATAAAAATTCATTGCATCTGGTTTGTTACGATGGCGGTGTGCCTGTGTGTAACGCACGTATTTTTATGGAACAGCCAGGTGTGTGGCACTTTGGCAGACTGCGGTCACCACGGCAGTACCGCGGCAAAGGCTATGGCAAAGCCACAGTGAAAAAAGTGATTGAAAAATGTGAAGAACTCAGTGCATTGAAAATGGTGCTGGGTGCCAAATATGACAAAAAAGGCTTTTATGAATCATTGGGATTTACCCCTTACGGCGAAATCTTTGAAGAAGAAGGCATTCCTCATATTATGATGCAGATTGAAATAGACTGATTTGCAAAGGAAAGGATGGTCACTATGGACAGAAATTTATTTGATATTCCTCACCACGCCAATATTTTTGCCCTTATTTATAAAGCCGCAGTGGATTTTTACGGCGGAAAAGGGGCGGCCGCCGCTGACGAAGGCACTAAACTTTATGGCCAGCAGCGTGGTAGCCGTATGGCACAGCGTGCTGTAAAAGACGGTGCACCGCTGACTATGGAAAGCTATCTGCTGTATGGTGAATGGGCGGATAAAAACGGCCATTCAAAAAGCTATGTTTCAGCCACTCAGCCTGTTTACTGTACCAACAGCACAGTTTGTGGCTGGTGCGAAGCCTGGAAATCAGCGGGTTTGCTGGAATATGGCAAAAACTATTGTACATATGTGGATAAAAACCTGGTAAAAGGCTTTAATCCACAGCTGAAACTGGATATAAACAGTGTGCTGTCCCAGGGCGGCGAAACCTGTGCATTCCAGTGGAACGGCTTTGCACTGACAGACCCTGATGACTACAATGCCAAAAAGGCGGCGCTGGGGGATAAAACTATCAAAGACTTTCTTTACCACACAGGTCATCTGCTGTCTGCTATGAAACAGGCTATTGCGGGTGAACTGGGTAATGAACGGGCAGAAAAAATAGCAGCCAAAGCTATGGCAGACTATGCCGATATGTACGGTGCGGATTTTGCACAGGCTGTGCTGGAAGAAAGTACACAGGATTTTACAGTTGTTGAATATTAGAAAAATATTAACAGGCACAACAGTTAATCTGTTGTGCCTGCTGTTGTATACGATAACGGATTGTGATAGTATATAATTACGTAGGGGACGGCGTCCTCGACGTCCCGAAACATCCTGAAAACCGCGTAGTGGCGGATATTATCCGCCCACTTTCCCACAAAGAGTTGTGTTTTGCACTTTCCACGTAGG
Source organism: Oscillospiraceae bacterium (assembly GCA_017560985.1). Taxonomy (GTDB): domain Bacteria; phylum Bacillota; class Clostridia; order Oscillospirales; family Ruminococcaceae; genus RGIG3102. Next base: position 222 of record JAFZDX010000086.1, on the reverse strand, counting down.
GGCTGATGCCTACATCAGCCCGCCTGCATTGATTAACACACAACTTTAATCTTTTTATAAATCACATTAAATGTGATTTATGTTACTTTTGGAGTCAAAAGTAACCAAAAACGCGGGGGTTGCGATTCCCCCGCACCCCACAAACGCTGCACAAGTGTGGAATGCTGCGCCTGCTATAAATCGCGGAAATTTGAAACCTTATTCGCTTCGCTCACTCGCTCG
>JAFZDX010000085.1 GCA_017560985.1 Oscillospiraceae bacterium | reverse complement strand
TCTAACGATTTCTACTTTTTCAACGAATGGTGAGTTGATTGGGAATACTCTTTCAACACCTACACCGTAAGCTGTTTTTCTTACTGTAAATGTTTCAGAAACACCGCCGTGTTTTTTAGCGATAACGATACCTTCAAAAATCTGAATTCTTTCTTTTTCGCCTTCTTTGATACGAACGTGAACTTTTACAGTGTCACCGATGTTTACTTCTGGTTTTTCGGCTTTAAGCATGCCTTCTGTCATCAATTTGATTGCGTCCATTATATTTTCCTCCATATTTTTATCAGATATTCTTACACGATACACCCTGTATCGTCAGAGGACTACCCGCTTAATGTTATACATTAACCCTGTTGATGGCTCAACAGATACTAACGCCTAAATATAATACCACAATCTGTACACAAATGCAAGAACTTTTTTGTGTTTTTTTACAAAAATCATTGAAGGATTTCAAGGTTTTCATCCATAAGATTTACACGCAGTACATCGCAGCCATTGGTATCCACACCAAACTTTTCGCCAAAATATTCCAGTAACAATGCTGGATTAAGATTGTATGTTGTTCCGGCTGGGAAAAGTGCTGTAAATGTAAGGCTGTCGTCACTTTCTTCTGTTACTTTCAGGTCTTTTATTTCAGACTTGATATTGATGTCTGTGGTTTTCTTTTTGCTTTGCTTTGTTACAATTATTTCATCACTTTCTTCAAAGTGTGATACACACTGCATCAGCCTGTCTTTTTCACCATACATTTTAATTCTGTACAGTGCATATTTAATCTGTGAAGCATCATAATCCGGTGCACCTGCAGCTGTAAGTATGATACCATCTGGTAATGTGCCTTCCATTGCTTTGAGAATCTGCTGTTCTGTCATTTCTTCTTCCAGACGGAAATCAAAACTTTCGCACAGGCTTTCGTGGCCCAAAGACAGTGGCAGTGTAAATGTCATATAGATATGAGGATTGAAACCTTTGGAATACCATACAGGCAGACCAGAGATTTTCAGTGCTCTCTGCATAACTTTCTGCAGATCAAGATGTGAAAAGAAAATGGACAGACCTGTTTTCTGAAATTTAATTCTTACTGTATTCAAAACATGCCCTCCCTAAAAGTTTGTTTGCACCACAGCTGTAACACTGTTTGTTGCAAGGTTTTGATGTAATAGCTTTAAGTGAACGTTCATAGTCCTCTATAAGGAATTTCTTTGTAACACCATAGTTGATATGATCCCAAGGATTGATTTCATCGTATGGGCGGAATCTGTTTGCATAAAATTCCGGAACAATACCATTGTCTGCAAAAGCTTTCATCCAGGCATCAAAATTGAAACATTCATACCAGGAATCAAACATAGCTCCAGACTGATATGCCTGAAGTATTGCAGGTGCCAGTTTCCTGTCGCCGCGAGCCAGAACAGCCTCTAAAAGGCTTTCCTCTGGGTTATTATAGCTTACTTTGATACGTTTGTTGGTTTTTGCGCATTCCAGCAGATAAGCCTGTTTTTCCTTGATAAGCTGACCATCATTCTGGCCGAAGAACTGGAATGGAGTAAATGGTTTAGGTATAAATGTAGCAACAGATATGGAAACTTCAGGTTTACCTTTTGGTCTGTTTGGCATAGACCAGAAAATATCGATAATTTTCTGTGCTGTATCAACAATACCTTTGATATCTTCCATAGTTTCACCTGGAAGCCCCATCATAAAGTAAAGTTTGATATGTGTATAACCGCCTTCAAAGGCAATTTTTGCAGTCTTTTCAATTTCTTCTTCTGTAACATTTTTATTGATAATATCACGAAGACGCTGTGTGCCTGCTTCCGGAGCCAATGTAAGGCCGGATTTACGGATTTTTGTAGTTTTTTCAATAAGGGATTCGCTGAAGTTATCTACTCGAAGTGAAGGCAGGGCAATATTTACCTTTTCCTGTTGTGTCCAAGGCAGCATATCATCCAGCAGATCTTCCAGTTTTGAGTGGTCAGATGTGGACAGTGAAGTAAGTGAAACTTCTTCATAGCCTGTGTTTTTACAAAGGTCACGTGCACCGGAATTAAGCAGATCTTTGTCTCTTTCCCTGAATGGGCGGTAGATAAAACCAGCCTGGCAGAAACGGCAACCACGTATACAACCGCGGAGAACTTCAACCATTGCACGGTTATGAACAGCACCAGCCATAGGAACAACAGTATCTGTTGGGAACGGAAGATTAGCAAAATCTTTTACAATATTTTTATTTACTATTACAGGTGCATCGTAAAGTGGTGTAACACTTTCTATTGTTTTATTTTCTTTATATTTGATGTCATAGAAAGATGGTACGTACACACCCTGGATTTTTGAAAGTGCTTTCAGTGTTTCCAGTTTGGATAATCCCTGTTTTTTACATTCGTTGTAAACGCGGCAGATTTCCACATCAAGGAATTCGCCTTCACCCAGTGCCATAATATCAAAAAAGTCAGCTACTGGTTCTGCATTACAGGTACAAGGCCCACCTGCAATAATAAGAGGATAGCTTTCATCTCTGTCTTTTGCATAGAAAGGAATACCGGCAAGATCAAGCATGGCAAGAACATTTGTGTATGACAGTTCATACATAAGTGTAAAGCCTACAATATCCATTTCTTTAAGAGGAGTCTTACTTTCCAGTGTATAAAGTGGAATATTGTTTTCCTTCATTTTAGCCATCATATCTGTCCAAGGTGCAAAACATCTTTCACACCAGATATAATCCTGTTTATTCAGTTCATCATAAAGTATTTTCATACCAAGATGAGACATACCGATTTCATATGTATCAGGGAAACAAAATGCAAAACGGACATCAACATTGTCTTTATCTTTATAAACACAGCCCGGTTCACCGCCTGTATATCTGGCAGGTTTCTGAACCGAAAGCAGTATTGATTTGAATTTATTGTCTATCATCAGAGCCTCCGATTAAATTATATTATATTAAATATACCATATACGTAGCTTATTTTCAAATATCATTTAACATATTGATTATAAAATATATTAAAAACAGCGCAAAAGACAGACTAACACCTGTAAAGCTATACACCATTACACTTATTATTACAACCATAAAAATACTGATTATAACGTAATTTCGTTGATAAAAAGGGCTTAAACAATACAAAACCTGCCCACCATCAAGAAAGTAGACAGGTAAAATATTGAAGATGAATATCAAAAAGTTTACAAAAAACCAGATATATACAGTAAATGTACCTTTATAGTTTATTAAAATCAAGGCAAATGCTGCGATTATAAAGTTGGTAACCGGCCCCCGAAGCAATATCAGAATATAGAATTTATTATGTAGAACATTGTTATACATCTTGTATCCAAAGGCCGATATATCAATATATGGCATTTTATTTGTAAAAAGCCTGTATGCAAAGACATGGCCTGTTTCATGCAACACAGTAGAAAGTAAATATATTTTGAAAATATTTAATCTGTCAAAAAACAATCCTGAAAAAACTATAAGAGAAAATACAAACAATCTGTTCATATGTCAAGAGCGTATACAGGATTATATCTTGTTCCATCGTAAATAAATTCAAAATGGAGATGTGGGCCTGTTGCCATACCTGTTTCCCCCATTGTCGCTATTATCTGTCCTGCCATAACTTTATCCCCTGTTTTTACAAACAAAAACTGATTATGGGCATACAATGTAGCAATATTATTAGCTGACTGTATTCTAATATAATTTCCTGCTATACTGTTATTTCCTGCAGAAATTACTGTACCGTCAAAGGCCGACTTTATAAAAGTTCCTTTTTTTGAAGCAATATCAATACCTGTGTGGAATTCTTTTTCTTTGGGATTAAAGGGATTTTTCCTTAATCCATAATGAGAAGAAATATACCCTTCAGTTGGTTTTATACCTTTTAAAGCGATAGTTATTTTATCCGTGCTGACGTTGTCTGGGTATATGTCTGCCCTACCCTGTCCATTCAGATTACTAATAACCGTGACTAACTGACCATATCTGTATTGCAGTTCGTCATACATTTTATCCATAATAGTTTTATAGGAAAATGTACTTTCTGAAAAATTATCTTTTTCAAAAATCTGGATATAATTATCTTTTGCAAATTGGAATGTTTCATTATTTCCATATTTTAAAGCAAAGGAAACTACAACTATAGTAACCATAAACATTATCTGAAAATAAAGATAAATATTACTGTCTTTTCCTTTTTGCGCACTTTTCATTATTTTTATGTATTCATCCTGTAATGAATTTTCTGCAGGTTCATTGATATTTTCTTTCTGCCACATATCTGACACCTCCTTTTAGTCAAATATATGAAAAAAAGCTGTGGGATATACCCACAGCTGATTTTATTATTTAAGATATTCGAGAATGGCCTTTGCAGCTTTCTGGCCTGCGCCCATAGCTTCAATAACAGTTGCAGAGCCTGTTACTGCGTCACCACCTGCCCAGATGTTATGTATTGATGTTTTCATATTTTCATCAACAACAAAGCCACCGCGTCTGTTAACTTCTATACCCATAATAGAATTTTTAAGAAGTGGGTTTGGGCTTGTACCAATGGCCATAATTACACCATCAACATCCATCAGATATTCACTGCCTTCAATGGCTTTAACACCACGGCGTCCAGAAGCATCTGGTTCAGTAAGTTCCATTTTGATACATTCAATCTGTTTTACAAAGCCTTTTTCATCACCAATTATTCTTATTGGATTGTTGAGAGTAAGGAAATTGATGCCTTCTTCCTGTGCGTGATGAATTTCTTCTTTTCTTGCTGGCATCTGTTCAACACCACGACGATAAACAATACTTACATCACTGCCCATTCTTTTGGCTACGCGGGCTGCATCCATCGCAACATTACCACCGCCAACAACTACAACTTTTTTCAGTTGAGGTGCAGGTGTATCTTTTTCATCCTTATAACATTCCATAAGATTTGCTCTGGTCAAAAATTCATTTGCAGAAAATACACCGGCATAGCCTTCACCTTCAATATTCATAAAGGATGGTAGACCTGCGCCACTACCTATGAAAAATGCAGTAAAGCCCATTTCTTCCAACTGTGGAATGGTTACAGTTTTGCCCACAATAACGTCAGTGTGAATTTTTACACCCAGCTTTTTAAGGTTATTCACTTCATATTTAACAATTTCTTTTGGCAGACGGAACTCAGGAATACCATAGCTTAAAACACCACCTGCTTTATTAAGGGATTCAAATATTTCTACCTGGATACCAGCCTGTGACAATACACCTGCACAGGTAAGACCAGCAGGGCCAGCACCAATTACCGCAACTTTCTTTTTCTGTGTTTCCGCAGGTGCTGTTTCAGTTTCGATACCATTTTCTCTGGCCCAGTCAGCGCAGAATCTTTCCAGTCGGCCAATACCAACACTTTCGCCTTTTACACCACGTACACATTTCATTTCACACTGATTTTCCTGTGGGCAAACGCGACCGCAAACTGCAGGTAAAAAATTCTTTTCTTTTATTTTTCTATATGCTGATTCGATATCACCATCTTTTATAAATGAAATAAAATCAGGAATATCAACATTTACAGGACAGCCTGACATACAAGGTTTTGTTTTACAGTTAATACATCTGTTGGCTTCATTTATAGCATCTTCAAGAGTATAACCAAGGCTTACTTCTGAAAAGTTTTTGTTTCTGACATCAGCATCCTGATGAGGCATTGGAGTTTTAAATTCCTGTTTATTATACATTTTCAATACCTCCATACATTCTGCATATATGTTCTTTTGCTTCAGATTCCTGTTTTTTATACATATTGTTTCTTATCATAAGTTCAGCAAAATCAACCTGGTGGCCATCAAAGTCAGGTCCATCAACGCAGGCAAATTTTACCTGGCCACCTACTTTTACACGACAACCGCCGCACATACCAGTACCATCAATCATAATAGGATTAAGGCTTACAATAGTTTTTATGCCGTATTCTTTTGTAAGTTCACTAACAGCGCGCATCATAGGGATAGGGCCAATAGCTATTACACAGTCATACTCTTTGCCGCTTTCAATATTTTCTTTAAGTACATTTGTCACAAACCCTTTGACACCATAGGAACCATCATCTGTACATATAATGCAGTTTGTAGAATTTTCAATCATTTCATCTTCAAGAATAACAATATCTTTATTTCTGAAACCTGCAACCAGATCAACTGATGCACCATTGTTTTTTAGCCATTTAGCCTGTGGCAATGCGATAGCACAACCAACACCACCACCTATAACACAGGCATTTTTAACACCTTCCAGTTCGGTTGCTGCACCCAGTGGGCCCGCAAAATGGGCAATTTCCTCGTCTTTATTTTTATGACTGAGTTTTATAGTAGATGCACCTATTGCCTGAAAAACAATAGTAACACTACCTTTTTCCTTATCAAAATCAGATATTGTCAGCGGAATTCTTTCACTGTTTTCGTCCGTCATTACCATAACAAACTGACCCGGCATAATATTCTGTGCCACTAATGGTGCGTGGATTGTCATGGAAAATGTAACATCATTAAGCTGTTTCTTTTCAATAATCTTAAACACGATTGACTCCTTAAATTTATTCATATAATACTATTATATATCATAATTCTATCAACTGCAATTTATATTTTCAGTGATTTGAGCACAAAAAAACGGATATAACAACTGTTATATCCGCCTTAATCATAATGGTTATAAAATTAGATATTTTCCATTACTTTCTTTACAATGTTTTCAGCATTAAGACCGAATACATCAAGAAGTTCGGCAGCTGGACCTGATTTACCAAATGTGTCCATAACTGCAACTGGAACAACTTTGCAAGGTGCTTCCAGTGAAGTTACTTCTGTTACTGCACTGAAAAGGCCACCAATAACACTGTGTTCTTCACAAGTAACGATAAGATCTGTTTCTTTAGCAGCTTTGATGATAATATCTCTGTCGATAGGTTTGATTGTATGAATGTTGATAACTCTTGTGCTGATACCCTTTTCTTCCAGTTCTTTTGCAGCGTCAAGTGCACGTGCAACCATAAGACCTGTAGCAATCAGAGTAACTTTGTTACCTTCTTTCAGTGTAACACCTTTACCGATTTCAAATTTATAATCTTCACCGTTAACTACTGGAACAGCCAGACGACCAAAACGCAGGTAAACAGGACCCACATGTTCTGCAGCTGCAAATACAGCCTGTTTTGCTTCGATATCGTCACATGGGTTGATAACAACCATGCCAGGAATACTTCTCATAAGAGCTATATCTTCGTTACACTGGTGTGTAGCACCATCTTCACCAACGGAAATACCGGCATGTGTTGCACCGATTTTAACGTTAAGGTGTGGATAACCAACACTGTTTCTTACCTGTTCAAATGCACGACCTGCAACGAACATAGCAAATGAAGAAACAAATGGAATTTTGCCTGTTGTAGCAATACCTGCTGCAAGACCAACCATGTTGGATTCAGCGATACCACAGTCAAAATGTCTTTCAGGAAATGCTTTTTTGAATACACCTGTTTTTGTTGCACCTGCAAGGTCTGCATCAAATACAACAACATCAGGATTTACTTTACCAAGTTCGGCCAAAGCGTTGCCATAACTTTCTCTTGTTGCGATTTTTACGTCTGACATATTACTTAGCCTCCAGTTCTTTAGCGATTGCATTCAGTTCTTCCATAGCCTGTGCATACTGTTCATCGTTTGGTGCACTGCCATGCCATGATGCTTTATCTTCCATAAATGAAACGCCTTTACCTTTTACAGATTTCTGTACAATAACCCAAGGTTTGCCATTCTTTTCGTTTGTTTTTTCAAATGCAGCGTGGATAGAATCAAAATCATGTGCATCTGCTGTTACAACATTCCAACCGAATGCTTCAAATTTATCTGTAATTGGGTATGGAGACATAACGTCAGCAACATTACCATCAATCTGAAGGCCGTTGTTGTCAACAACAGCAACCAGATTATCCAGTTTGTAGTGTGCAGCAGCCATTGCAGCTTCCCAAACCTGACCTTCCTGGATTTCGCCATCGCCAAGTGCTGCATAAACTGTGAAAGATTTACCGCTGATTTTGCCACCAAGAGCCATACCAACTGCTGTGGAGATACCCTGGCCCAGAGAACCTGTTGTCATATCAACACCTGGGATATGTTTCATATCAGGATGTCCCTGAAGCAGTGCGCCTGTTTTACGCAGTTTCAGCAGTTCAGCTTTGTCGAAATAACCTTTTTCAGCAAGAACTGAATAAAGTGCTGGTGCAGTATGACCTTTGGAGAGAACAAATCTGTCTCTGTCTGGGTCCTGTGGGTTTTTAGGATCCACATTCATTTTGTAAAAATAAAGATAAGTAAGTGTATCTGTCAGAGACAGAGAACCACCCGGGTGTCCGCTTTTTGCGCTGTGAACAGCAGTAACAATGTCTTTTCTAACTTCTACTGCTACTTTTTCAAGCGCAAGTTTAATTTTTGCGTCCATATTGTCCTCCTAAATATATGAATTTATTATTTGAGCCAATAAATGCCCTACACCGCCTTCAATACAGGCAGGTACAGTTATATGGCATAATTCCTTAATTTCATCCGGTGCATTATCTACACATACGCTGAGACCTGCATTCTGTAAAATCTCAACATCATTGTAGTAATCCCCTACTGCTATTGTATTGTTTATTGACAAATTAGTCAAGTCACACAAGGTCTTTAGAGCCTTGCCTTTTGTAATATTTTTTGGCATCATTTCAAAATAAATAGTATTTGTCATTACAAATTCTATTTCGTCACAATGAATATTTTCTTCACAGAATTTTTTCATTTTCAACAGTGTTTCATTTTTGTCTGCAAACAACACCTTTATCCAGTTATTCTGTATCTGTGACACCTCTGTGTCGATATAGCTTAACTTTTCATCTGTAAGATGCCAATATGTATAATCATTTTCTGTAATCAGATATGTTCTGAAATTATCGCACATAATTTCACAACCTACATCCGGAAATTCTTCCATAAGCAATTTAAGGATATCTTTTGCAATTTCAGGAAGAGCAGCACGATAAAGCACATTACCTGTCTCAAAATCATAAATTACACCGCCGTTGTAAGTAATAGCAGGTGCATTAAGTGAAATCTGTCCGAGATAACGGCTGACAGATTCTACACTTCTGCCAGTTGCTACAGTAAACTTACCGCCCATCTGCTGAAATTTTTCAATCATTTCTATATTATATTCTGGTATACCTTCCTTTGCCGTAAGCAAAGTGTTATCCAAATCACTGATAACTATTATTTCGCTGATTTTTTTGCCCATAATTATTTAAATCTTGTTTTGTTGTAAAATTTTGTAAACTGCTCACACCAAGGAGAAGAAAACTCCATATATTCATTGGTTGCAGGGTGTATAAAACCTATAACACCTGCATGAAGAGCCTGTCCATCAAGTTCTTTGATAATATTCTTAGGTCCGTATACAGGGTCACCGGCCAGTGGATGACCAATACTCTGCATATGAACTCTGATCTGATGTGTACGACCAGTTTTAAGCTTTGCTTCTATCAATGTGTATCCATTCAATCTTTCCAGCACTTTGTAATGAGTAAAGGCATTCTTGGAATTCTGATTAGTAACACAGAATTTTTTTCTGTCTGTTTTATGTCTGCCGATAGGAGCGTCAATATCCCCTTCATCATTTTTTACATTACCATAAACAATGGCATTGTAAACGCGGTTTATTGAATGTTCTTTGAATTGCCGTGCAAGATGTTCGTGTGCAAAGTCATTTTTTGCTACCACCAGCAAACCGGAAGTATCCTTATCTATTCTGTGTACAATACCCGGGCGTATTTCACCATTGATACCAGAAAGGCTATCTTTGCAATGGTACATAAGTGCATTTACCAATGTGCCATCTTCGTTGCCATTTGCAGGATGTACAACCATACCTTTAGGTTTGTTTACTACAAGAAGGTGACTATCTTCATAGTAAATATCCAGTGGTATGTCTTCTGCAATGATAGCTGTTTCCTTTGGTGGATGAACAGTTATGCTGATATTGTCCCCTGGTTTTATTTTATAACTTTTATTAACGGCTTTATCATTAACAGAAATATCACCATTATCCAATAAAATCTGTACCGAATTCCTGGAATATTCTGTATTCCGGGAAATATACCGGTCCAGTCTTTTACCAATATCATCAGCTGTAGCTGTCAATAAAATATGTTCCACAATTATTTTTCCTTTTTGATATATTCGGTATAAACAACATACAGTGCATACAGACCTACACCCATACACACATATACGTCAGCTACATTGAAAATAGCAAAATTCATAAACAGGAATTCAAAATAGTCTATTACATACCCTTGGAAAACTCTGTCTATAAGGTTGCCTACTCCACCGGCAAAAATAAGAATAAAGCAAAATCGCTCAAACGGCCGACCAATTCTTTTGTAAAACAAAAAATATGCCATAACAACCAATGCCAGCGATGTAACTACTGCAAGAAAAACCGTCTTGCCACTGAGCATACTGAATGCCATACCTGTATTTTCCAGATATTGTAAACCAAGTACATATGGTATGACTACAACTGTGCCTTTGCCTACAAGATATTTTGCGGCCAGAATTTTGCTGAGTCTGTCTATTACAATAAGAACAGCTGTAAAAATAATACTGCTTATCAAATCTAACTCCTATAAATAAAGGATTGACGACAAGCGCCAATCCTTTTTAATTATTCTTCGTTAAAAAGAGAAGAAACGCTTTTGAATTTGTCTTCCAGAACAACTGGTTCTTCAATAACCACGGTTTCCTGTACTGCTTCTTCTACCACTGACTCTTCCTGTGCAGGTGCTTCTTCAACAATTTCTTCAGGCTGTTCTTCTGCCTTATCATCTGGAAGTGTGCTCAGTGATTCAATATGTGTTTTGTAAAGGCTGAGTATGTTGCGTTTGAAATCACTTACTTCTTTTCTAAGTCTGTTAAGAATTTCTTCTGTACCTTCAATTTCATTATATGCAGAAGAAATAATATCATTTTTCTTGATAGTTGCTTCTCTGATAACATTGTCAGCTTTTACACGTGCATCTGAAACTATACTTTCGCCCAGTCTCTGTGCATTGATAAGAGTTGTTTTAATGCTTTCTTCTTCAGCTTTATACTGTTCTACTTTTTCAGCAAGAAGATAAAGTTTTTCTTCCAGGTCTCTTTTTTCTTTTTCCAGAGCTTCGAATTCATCTGCAATATTTTCCATGAAAGATTCTACGTCTTCAGGTCTGTAACCGCGCATAGTTTTTTCAAAAGTAATCTGGCGAATTTCATCTGCTGTAAACATATAAATGCCCCCTAATATTTAAAATAAGTTATAAAAAATCTGTCTTTACGGCTTTTTGCACCGTCAAAGGAAATCATATATTTCCCTTTGCCTCTTATACTGATAATATCTTTGTCTACGATTTCGAAATCTGCTCGTTTGACATCAAGATGATTTACAGTTACCAGGCCTTGTTTTATCATAGTGGACCCTTCATTACGGCTGCAATTAAGCATAGCACTGATAACAGCATCTGCTCTCATTGATGCAACTGTAACACTTTTATGCCGGGTATATTTCCTTGAATAAATAACAGGGTCATAATAATATTCAAAATCCACAAAACTATGACGAACCTTCTTGAGTTCACTGATTATAATAGGTGCCATCTGATTATGGCAAGCAATATAGCAGACATCATCTTCTACAATAATATCACCTATATATTCCCTTTTTATCATAAGGTTCATTATAGCACCAAGAAAATCACGATGATTAAGTTTATCATCACCATTTATTTCGCTTTTCAGTATGCTTATAGGATAATCATACTGAAAAACTTCATCATATTCATCAAAGACACAGGCAATAAGGCGCTCTGAGTCGCCATCTATGCCAGCATAAAAATCTATTTTCAGCCCATTGAATTTATTGAACTGGGATATAAACAATTCTTTTTGTCTTAAATCCAAAAAAGTTGAAAATGACTTTATATGCATTTTATCAGTCTTTTCACATATAGAATATGCTTTTTTACAAAACACAGTTTCATCCTGGTTTTGTGGCGGAATAAAACCTCTCAATTAATACAAAGCTCCCTGTGTATCAATATCATCCAGCAGACCGATACCGGAAATGTCTACATTGTATGGAGTGATAAGGAATGTGGAGTTTGCAATTTTCTGAACATTGCCCTGGTTTGCATATGCAACACCAGACAGGAAGTCAACAAGACGTCTTGCAACTTCTTTACTTGCAGATTCAAGATTGAGAACAACTGTCTTTTTAGCATTCAGACTGTCAGCAATATCACTTGCTTCTTCAAATCTTTCTGGTTTAACAAGAACTACCTGAAGCTGTGGCAGAGATGAAAGAGAAACATTTCTTTCTTTTTTAACTGTAACAGGTGCTGAAGTTGGTGTCACATTCTGTGTGAAATCTGCTTTGTATGTATTTTCTGGAACTGCAACTTCTTCTTCGTCAACTTCGTCCATCATTTCATCATCGTCAAATTCTTCGTCATCAATACCGAATGCGCCTTTAACTTTATCAAAAATACCCATAATAAGCTCCTTTATATTAAACATTATAATTTCTTGCGCCAAATATGCCTGTGCCAACACGTACCAGAGTGCTGCCTTCGGCTATAGCCCATGGATAGTCACCAGACATACCCATAGACAGTATACACATATCTATATTATCCAATTTTTTACCTGATATGTCAACAAATAATTTGTGCATCTGGCTGAAATACTTTCTTACTTCCTCTGAGTTGTCTATAGGTGGAATACACATAAGACCTTTTACAGTAAGGTTTTTATATTCTGAAAGCTGATGCACCATTTCCATGGCCTGGCTATAAGGGATACCGCTTTTGCTGTCTTCATCGCCAATGTTGATTTCCAGACAGATATTAGCTTTTTTACCTGCTTTACCGTATTGTTTTTCAATTTCATTTGCAAGTTTCAGACTGTTTACACTCTGGATTGTATCTGTCAAAGAAGGCAGGTATTTAACTTTATTTGTCTGAAGAGTACCGATAATGTGACAAGGAACATTATGGGTCTGGAAAAAATCAGCTTTCTGCACAAGTTCCTGTACTCTGTTTTCACCAAATAATTTTATGCCTGCATTGTAAGCAACTTCCAGTTTTTCAACAGGTTGTGTCTTTGATACACCCATTAAAACAACATCTTCAGGGTTGCGGCCATATTTGACACAAACTTCGTTGATTTCATCCTGAACTCTTTTTACGTTTTCCGCTACATAATTATAAATATTTTCCATCGTACAAATTACGTCCTTTCACAATTATTGAGTCGTAAAGTTTAACTTCATTATTTTCATCCGTTGTTTTTGGAACAATGATATAGTTATCATCTTCAAAAACAGGAGTAATCTTTTTGAAATAAACCACATTTGAAAAATTGACATATACACCCATCTGCCCGTCAATAAAGTGAATTGCAGACTTTGGTATTTTGATACCATTATACTGTTTGAATAATATTTCACAGTCTGTAACCCTGGCGGCAGCGGCGGTTTTGTCCATCACTGTACACTCCAGAATCACCAATGCTTTATCTCCTAATTCTACAACTTCTTTTACAACAGCCTTATTGAACACATTGCTGTTTATATCAATAGATATATTAAGGGTTCGTCCTTTATATATATTTTCAGTAAGAGCTTTGTCAACATATGTGCAAAGACTCCATTTATAGTCTGTGATAATTTTTCCGTATTCGTTTACAGCTGGTTGATACAAAGTCTGTGAATTTATTATTTCGCTCCCTTGTTCATATGTATATGACAGGAAATTTTCAACTGTAGCGATTGTTTCATACCCGTCAGTTGACTGGATAAAATACCCTGCATATGGAGAACTGAATGTAGCAAGCGGTTGTGAAACACCAGATTTTAATCCATTAATTTCACTTTCAAGCTGTGTAACAGCCTGTGAAAAATCGGTGGTTCTACCTGTTGCGACACTGATTTTATTCAAACTGAATGTAAGCCGGTTAACATCTTCAATAACTGAAATATAATCATCTTTTTGCGAATGTGCTGCAATAGTTGATAGCTGGTTTGTCAGCTGTTTTCTGGTTTGTGACATATCCAGAATGCCGCCATCTATGTAGTTTCCAGCTGTATTTACTTCATCCAGATTATGCTGTGTAAATCGCAGTTTTATCAATTTTTCAATATCAGAATAAGCAGGATATGCCATTGCAATTATATTTCCTTTGGAAACTCTTTCACCATTTTCGGTAAGATAATCTACCACCCCGCCCGTGTTTTGAACCAGCACATTTTCTTCCCTGCATACTATACCCTGGGAAATAATGCTATCATTGATGTATCCTTCCTGGGCTTTTACGGTATCCACTCCATTTGCATTCATAAGATATATCTGTACAAACACATATCCACATAGAAACAACGCGATAAATGGTAGCCAGTTTTTCTTTTTACGTCTGGTTGGACGTCTTTCAGTTGTCTGATTATCCATAAATCAATTACCTAAAAATCTTTCTGTAATAATTCTGGCCTTTGTTTTATAGTCTTCTTTATCGATAAACAGCCAGTTGATTTCTTTCATCCTGTTAAACCAGGTCAGCTGGCGTTTAGCATAGTTTCTGGAAGCCTGCTTCAACTTGTCCACGCATTCTTCCAGTGATTTTTCTTTTTCAAAATAAGGGAAAAATTCCTTGTATCCTATGGCACTTATACAAGTTTTGAAACTTTCTTTATTTTCAAAAACATATTCAGCTTCTTTTAAAACACCCTGAGCCATCATAATATCAACACGCAAGTTTATATTATCATAAAGTTTTGCTCTGTCTTCAAAATTAAGACCAAGGAGAAGTGCATCATAAGGTTTTTACAAAGGTTTGGAATGTTTAAGCTGCCAGGTCATATTGTGGCCTGTAAGCCTGTAAATCTCTATGGCACGCAGTACCCTGACAGTATTGTTCTTATGGACGGTTGCAGCATATTCAGGATCTATTTCCTGTAAAATATTATACATATGTTCTTTGCCGTATTCTGTCAGTTCCTGTTGTAATTGTTCTTTTATTGCATTATTGTCAGGCTGGTCTGAAAATTTAATGCCATTTATAAGACTTTCAATATATAAACCTGTACCACCTACAATAATAGGCAGTTTACCTCTGGAAGTTATGTCATCGATAGCTTTCCGTGCCATTTCTACAAACTGCTGCACGTTATATGGCTGCTGTGGGTCCAAAATATCCACAAGATGATGCGGTGCAACAGCCTGTTCTTCTTTTGTTGCCTTTGCGGTGCCAATATCAAGTTCCTTGTAGACCTGCATAGAGTCAGCAGATATAATTTCTCCATTATACTGCTGTGCCAGCAAAAGTGACAGTCCTGTTTTACCACTGGCTGTAGGTCCACAGATTACTATTATTTTCTTTTTATCTGCCAAACTGTTTTTCCAGCTCCTTCTTTGAGATTGATATAATAACAGGTCTGCCATGTGGGCAGTAAAGTGGAATTTTCTCACTGCGAATATCTTTAACCAACTGTGTAAGCTGATTTATTTCAGCTTTATCCCCTGCCTTGATTGCACTGCGGCATGCAACAGAATGAAAAATCCAATCCAGTTTTTCACTGATTTCAGCTTTATTGCCATTGGCAAGATTGAATGCGATTTCACTGACAAGCCGTGCAGGGTCTTCGCTGGTTATATACATAGGGATGCCACGGACTATAACTCCGTTTTCACCAAATTCATCTATTTCAAAGCCTTGGTCTTCCAAAAGTGACAGGTTATCCATTACAGCAAATTTTTCATCTGCTGAAAGTTTTACTGTTGCCGGTATAAGCAACATCTGTTTTCCTGTTTTTATATTGCGTTTGAGTTTTTCATAAAGAATTCTTTCGTGTGCAGCGTGTTTGTCAATAACAACCATTTCATCGCCAACCTGACAAAGAATGTATGTGGCAAATACTTCACCCAAAACTACAATATGTTCTTCATTGGCGGAAACAAATTCAATATCCTGTACCTGAATATCTGTTTGCTGTTCTACTATATCCTGCTTTGAAACTGGTATAACAACATCAAAACCTTCCTTTGAAGACAACGAAACATTGTTTTTCTCAACAATTATATGATTAATAACACTATTATTGTTAGAAGATTGTGTATACGGGATATAGCTGGTACTTTCAAAATAGTCTTCATCATCACATTTTATATTATTTTGAATCTGTGGAATTATATATTTTTCCACGTATTTATCAGCTTTATCCTGGTTTTCAGTCAAAATTGGCAATGAAAAACTTTCGTACACAGTATTTTCTTCTGATTTTTCCGGTTTAACAGCTTTAATATCTGTAAAGGATTGTTGCTTTACATTATTCTCTTCCACATCAAAAGCAGTTTTTTGTTTGAAGGAGAACTGTTTTAATGAAATATCAGTGCTGATAGCCATTTTTACAGCACGATATACCGTTGAAAACATTTCACCCTCATTTGCAAATCTTACTTCTGTCTTTGCCGGGTGAACATTTACATCAACAGCATCATATGGCATATGAATATTCAATACATAGCCTGGGAATTTGCCAACCATTACACTGCCCTTATAAGCATTTTCAGCAGCAGCAATAACAGTCTTATTTTTTACAAATCTGGAATTTATAAACGAGAACTGCATATTACGTGACTGACGTGAAGAATGTGGCTGTGTTACATAACCTGTAATACTGTATTTCTCATCACTGTAATCAACTTCTGTAAGACTGTTTGCAAACTCTGTTGAAAACAGTGATGCAATGGTATTAAGAAGATTGCCATCACCTATTGTATGAAAAATTTCTTTTCCGTCCTTTAGATAAGTAAATGAAATATCCGGTTTAGAAAGTGCAAGATTTGTGAGAATATCTTGAATATATCCTGCTTCTGTTGCATCTTTTTTTAAAAACTTCATTCGTGCAGGAGTATTGTAAAACAGGTCGCGTATTATAAAGCGTGAACCTGTAACAAATGGTTTTACTTCAAATGAAGTTTCAACCCCGCCTGAAAGCTGTATTTCAATGGCAAAGTCCTGCATTTCTGTTTTTGTTATAAGTGTAAGGTGTGAAACAGAGGCTATGGAAGCCAGTGCTTCACCACGGAAACCCAGACTGGCAATATTGTCCAGGTCTTCTTTATTACTGATTTTACTGGTAGCGTGACGGATAAATGCAGTTTTTACATATTCACTGTCTATACCACTGCCATCATCCTGAACCAGTATTTTTTTTACACCACCGCGTTCAATATCAACAAGGATATTTTTTGCGCCGGCATCTATAGAGTTTTCTACAAGCTCTTTTACAACAGAAGATGGTCGTTCAACAACCTCTCCTGCAGCAATAAGCTCAGCGGTCTGTTTATCAAGTACATTGATAACTGCCATCTTCTACCCTGCCTTTATATCATAGATTTCAATTTATTCAGTATATTAAGTGCTTCGATAGGTGTAAGCACATTTACATCAACTTTTTCAAGTTCCTGTACCAACCGGCTTGGGGCTGACTGCACTGGCTGCTGTGGCTGTGCAAAGAATCCATCGTCAAAGGAAAGCTGTCTTACAGCCATTTTTTCCCTTTCCGCATTTGATACCAGTTCGTCCAGAATGGTTTTAGCTCTTTCAATAACTGCATCCGGTACACCTGCCAGTTTTGCAACCTGTATACCATAGCTGTCATCAGCGCCGCCACGGACAATTTTGCGCAGGAAAGTAATATCATCACCACGTTTTTTTACAGCAATATTGTAGTTTACAATACCGTGAATCTGACTTTCCATTTCAGTAAGTTCGTGATAATGTGTGGCAAAAAGTGTTTTACAGCCCAGATTGTTCTGTTTGCTGTGGATATATTCTACAACAGCCTTTGCAATACTCATTCCATCAAATGTGGATGTGCCACGGCCTATTTCATCCAGAATAACCAAGCTTTTTTCTGTTGCATTTTTAAGAATCTCGCTTACTTCGCTCATTTCCACCATAAAGGTACTGCGACCGCTTGAAAGGTCATCAGATGCACCAACACGGGTGAAAATAGCATCACAAACCGGAATTTCTGCCACTTTTGCAGGTACGAAACAGCCTATCTGTGCCATAACTACTATGATTGCAACCTGACGCATAAATGTGGATTTACCAGCCATATTAGGGCCTGTGATAATATTTACCCTGTTTGCATCACAGTCCAGCAATGCATCGTTAGGAATAAATATTTCATCTTTCAGCATTGCTTCAACCACAGGATGTCTGCCATCTTTTATATATAATCTATCTCCGTCGGAGATAACAGGTTTAACATAGTTATTTTTCTGTGAAAGCTGTGAAAAACCTGCCAGTATATCAATAAAAGCCATAGCTTTTGTTGTGCGCAGAATTTTATCTGTTTCATCACTTATAGCTTTAAGCAGATTACCATAAAGGAATTTTTCTCTTGCCAACAATTTTTCATTTGCATTGAGAATTTCTGCTTCCAGATTTTTCAGTTCTTCAGTTACATATCTTTCTGCGCCGGCCAGAGTCTGTTTTCTGATAAAATTATCCGGTACCATTTCAAGATATGAACGGGTTACTTCGATATAATAACCGAATACTCTGTTGTAACCTACTTTAAGTTTAGGAATATTTGTTTCCTGGCGCAGGCGATTTTCAATTTCTGCAAGAATTTCCATACTGTCATTTACAAGATGACGGTTATGGTCAACTTCACTGTCAAAGCCGTCTTTGATAATTCCGCCGTCTTTTATTGTAGCCGGTGGATTTTCAATAATTGCAGCATCAAGCAATGCCCCCAGTTTTTCCAGAGGATCGATATCATTGTTCAGTGCACAAATAAGATTATTGTCTGATTTATTTAGAACATCTTTCAGTGGTTTCAGTGCCTTGATGGATTGTGACATAGAGAAAACATCTCTTGGACCTGCGTTACCAAAACCTGCACGTGTGCACAATCTCTCCATATCCTGAATATTTTTCAGATGTGTCTGTGCATCCATACGTACCATTGGATTATTGTTGAAATATTCCACTGCATCAAGTCTGCGGTCAATTTCTTTTTTATCCATTAAAGGTGCTGAAATCACTTTACGCAGCATACGTTTGCCGAAACTGGTTTTTGTATTGTCCAGTACCCACAGAAGACTGCCTCGTTTTTCTTTGGAACGTATAGTTTCAAAAAGTTCCAGATTGGATGTGGTTGTATAGGACAGCTTCATATAATTATCCTGTGAATAGCTGTCCACATCATCCAGCTTTTCCACACCGACTTTCTGTGTCTGGGATAGATAATTCAGCAGCTGCCACAGACATCTGGACATTTCTGTACTGAAAATTTTACCTTTGAACTGTGATTTTACAGTTTCATCAACAACAAAATCATTATACTGTGCATCATCAATCAGTTCCACAGAACAGTGTACAATATTTTTTATATAATCAGTCAGCCATTTCAATTTAAGAAGCCGGCTGTTGATTATAATTTCTTTTGGCATATATTTGAAAATTTCTGATTTAAGGTTATTTTCAAAATTATCACTGCCGATTACAGTAGACTGCATTGAACCTGTGGAAATATCACAAAAACAGACACTTGCCTGGTTATTTTCTATGTAAATGCTGGCAATGTAATTGTTTTTATCTTCTGCCAGCATACTATTTTCCATAATTGTGCCAGGGGTAACAACCCTGATAACATCTCTGTTTACCAGGGTTTTGCCTTTTTGAGGCAGTTCTGTCTGCTCACATATAGCAACTTTATACCCTTTTTCCAGCAAACGCTGAATATATGCTTCGCTGGAATGGAAAGGTATACCGCACATTGGTGCACGTTCAGGCAGACCGCAATCGCGGCCTGTCAGTGTCAGTTCTAATTCTTTTGATGCAAGCAAAGCATCATCAAAGAACATTTCATAAAAATCACCCAGTCTGAAAAACAGAATATGATCTTTATGGGCCTCTTTGATGGAAAGATACTGTTGCATCATCGGGGATAATGTAGCCAAAATATTACCGTCCTGTCAAATCAAATAACTTAAATAAAATCAATTAAATACCACAACCTGAACAGCTGGAGCAAGAGCCGGAACAACCGCCTTCTGGTACCTGTGCAATCATAGGATCACCGCCATTGATTGCTGCTGTAATAATTGTCTGGATAAGCTGTGTAAGCTGGTCAACGTCATTTTTGCATTCGTTGTATTCCATCATAAATTCGTTTGCCATAACGTCGGAATAAACAGCGATCATATCTTTATTGATCTGTTCCAGTTTAGCGTCATCTCTTACGCCTTCTTCTTTTACCATTTCAACTCTGTATTCATACTGCATAAGGTTGAATTTTCTGATAAGATCCTGAAGTTCCTGATCCATATCCATTTTCTTTTTCACCTGTTCAAGATAAACAATTCTGTCATCCTGCTGCAGTTTTTTTGCAAGAAGTCTGAATTCATAAACAATATCAAAATTTTCCATTTTTATATCTCCTGTAATAAATTATTTATTTAAAAGCTTTGCTGTTAAGCTGGTGCCTTTTTTACCTGTTATTTCAAGTGTAACAAACTTTTCAAGACATTCACTGTCATCTGTGAATTTTACCACAAAATTATTTGCCATTCTGGCTGTATAGCTGCCGTCCCGGTGTCTTTCTTCTACCAAAGCACGTACTTGTTTGCCGTTGTAGCTGTTAAGATGTTCAAACACTATTTCCTGCTGAATTTTTATCAGTCTGTTAAGCCATTGTGACTTTTCTTTATGACTTATATTGTCTTCCATTTCTGCAGCTTTTGTGCCTGTTCTCTTTGAATATATATAATTAAAAATCTGCGTGAAACGCACATCTTTTACCAGTTTTTCTGTATCCAGATATTCTTCAAATGTTTCACCTGGAAAGCCCACAATTATATCTGTGGAGAAAGATACATCTTCAATCTGCTGTTTTGCATAGTTGATAATATCCATATACTGACTGATTGTGTAGCGTCTGTTCATCTCTTTCAGCACGCGGTCATTACCGGCCTGTACCGGCAGATGAATCCGGCGTGAAATCTGATGGTTATCACGTATAACATCAATCAGTTTTTTACTTATATCCTTTGGATGACTGGACATAAAATGAATCACATATTCACCTGGTACAGTGCATAAAAGCTGTAATAAATCAGCAAAATCTATCTTTTCTTCAAGATTTTTGCCATAAGAGTTTACATTCTGCCCCAGCAAAGTGATGTCTTTATAACCTGATTCAATCAAGGATTTGAATTCGTTATAAATATCCATAGGTTTTCTGCTGCGTTCCCTGCCTCTTACATATGGAACAATGCAGTATGAACAGAAATTGTCGCATCCAAACATAATTGAAATTGATGCTTTTGACCTACCTGTTCTTAAAATAGGCGCATTTTCAATTATATCTGTCTTTTCCTGTGGCGGCAAAATCTGTTTCTTTCCTTCTGTATATTTTTTATACATCAGCAGAGGCAGAATTTCCAGATTGTTTACACCGAAAACAATATCTACAAAAGGATAGCTTTTTTTGATTTTGTCAACGATGTGCTGTTGCATTACCATACAGCCGCATACAGCTATCAGCATATCTGGTTTCGCAGCTTTAAGTGCTTTAAGTTTGCCTATGTTGCCAAATATTTTAAGTTCAGCATTTTCCCTGATTGCACAGGTATTGTAAATTACAATATCACTATTTTCAAGGCTGTCTGTCATGGAATATCCCAGCTGTGCCAGCAGACCTCTGATTTTTTCAGAGTCATTTTCGTTCTGAGCACATCCAAAAGTTACAACATTTGCACAAGGCTGATTTTCAAATTTTACTGACAGAATATTTTTAACTTCCTGAATATAATCCAAAATCTGCCTCCTATTCAAAGAATTTTTTAAGGAAATGCCCTGTATAGGATGCAGGGTTTTCGCTTATTTGCTGTGGTGTACCCGTTGCAACTACTGTACCGCCTTCGTCGCCACCTTCAGGGCCGATATCAATAATATGGTCACATACTTTGATAAGGTCTAGATTATGTTCAATAACGACTATTGTATTGCCTGCATCAGCAAGTTTCTGCAGCACATTTATCAGTCGATGTACATCGGCTGTGTGCAGACCTGTTGTAGGTTCATCCAGGATATACAATGTTTTACCTGTCTGGATTTTTGAAAGTTCCAATGCCAGTTTCACACGCTGTGCTTCACCACCTGAAAGTGTTGTTGCACTCTGACCCAATTTGATATATCCAAGACCTACATCATACAATGTTTTTATCTTTCTGTAAATCTTTGGATGATTTTCAAAGAAAGCCATTGCCTGTTCAACTGTCATTTCAAGTACATCAGCAATATTTTTACCTTTGTATTTTACTTCCAGTGTTTCACGGTTATAACGTTTGCCTTTACATACATCACAAGGCACATATATATCTGGTAGAAAGTGCATTTCTATCTGAAGAATACCATCACCTTCACAGGCTTCACATCTGCCACCCTTTACGTTGAAAGAGAATCTGCCTGCATTATAGCCGCGCATTTTTGCATCATTTGTCTGTGCAAAAAGATTGCGTATATCTGTAAATACACCTGTATAAGTGGCTGGGTTTGAACGTGGTGTACGGCCAATGGCATTCTGGTCAATGCAGATAACCTTATCAATATTTTCAAGACCAAGAATATCACTGTGTTTGCCTGGTTTAGCCTTTGAACCATTGAGAACTGCGGCAGTCTTTTTGTAAAGTATTTCATTTACCAGACTGGATTTACCACTGCCGGATACACCTGTAACACAGATAAATTTACCAAGAGGAAATTCCACATCAATATTTTTTAGGTTATTCTGCTGTGCACCGATAACCTTTATATAATTACCATTGCCCTCTCTCAGCTTTTCTGGCAAAGGAATATATTTTCTGCCGCTGAGATACTGGCCGGTAAGGCTTTCTTCACATTTTTCAATATCTTCCAATGTACCCTGGGCCACTATTTCACCACCGTGAATACCCGCCCCGGGACCAATGTCAACAATATGGTCCGCAGCACGGATAGTGTCTTCATCGTGTTCAACCACGATAAGGGTATTGCCCAGGTCACGCAGATGCTTAAGTGTGGCAATCAGTTTTTCGTTATCTCTCTGATGAAGACCAATACTTGGTTCATCCAATACATACAGAACACCCATAAGTGATGAACCAATCTGTGTTGCAAGTCTTATACGCTGGCTTTCACCACCGGAAAGGGATGCCGCACTTCTGGCAAGTGTAAGATATTCAAGACCTACACTTTTAAGGAAATTCAGTCTTTCTTTTACTTCCTTGAGAATACTGTGGGCAATCAGCAGTTCCCTTTCAGTAAGATTGATATTTTCAAGGAATGTAAGGGCATCCCTTACACTCATTTTTGTAAACTGACTGATATTGATGCCGCCAACTGTAACAGCCAGAACAATAGGTTTCAGTCTGTCACCGTGACATTCCGGACATTCAATTCCATTCATAAAACCGGCAATTTCATCTTTCACCCAGTTGGAGCTGGTTTCTCTGAAACGGCGTTCCATATTCGGGATAATACCTTCAAATTCTGTCTGGTATTTACTCATACCTCTGTCTGTTTCACGGTAAAGGTCCAGTTTTTCACCTTTTGTACCATAGAGTAATGCATTTATAGCTTCTTTAGACAGGTCTTTAATAGGTGTGGAAAGAGAGAAACCGTATCTTTCAGCAAGTCCCCTGTAATACATATGTGAAACAGAGCCTTCTGCATAATACCAACCGCTGGCTTTGATAGCGCCCTGGTCGATTGAAAGATTTTTGTTTGGAAGAATCAGATCCGGGTCAACTCTCATAAACACCCCAAGACCTGTACATTTTTCACAGGCACCGAATGGGTTATTGAAAGAGAACATTCTTGGTGCTAGTTCATCAATGCTTATACCGTGGTCCGGGCAAGCAAAATTCTGTGAGAAAAGCATTTCTTCGCCGTCTATAACGTCAATGATAACATTACCATTTGCAATGCTGAGTGCTGTTTCAATACTCTGTGCAAGACGGCTGGCAATATCTTCCCTGATTGAAAGTCTGTCAACAACAATTTCTATACTGTGCTTTTTATTCTTTTCCAGCACAATATCTTCTTCCAGATCGTAAATAATTCCGTTTACTCTTACACGTACAAACCCCTGACGTTTTGCAGCATCAAATTCTTTTACGTGTGTACCTTTCTGGCCTTTAACAACAGGTGCAAGGACCTGAAAACGTGTGCCTTCCGGCAAAGCCATAACAGCATCAACCATCTGGTCAACTGTCTGCTGTTTTATTTCTTTACCGCAGATTGGACAGTGCGGAATACCTATTCTTGCATAAAGCAAACGCAGATAGTCATAGATTTCTGTAACTGTACCAACTGTGGAACGTGGATTTTTTGAAGTAGTTTTCTGGTCAATAGATATAGCCGGTGAAAGCCCTTCTATTGATTCTACATTAGGTTTTTCCATCTGACCAAGGAACATTCTGGCATAGGATGAAAGGCTTTCCATATATCTTCGCTGACCATCAGCATAGATGGTATCAAAAGCAAGACTGGATTTGCCACTGCCGGATAAACCTGTCATAACGACCATTTTATCCCTTGGGATTGTAACATCTATATTTTTAAGGTTATTTTCTTTTGCGCCCTTAATAACAATATTTTCGCTACTCATTTTTCTCCTATTTCATATTTCGCAATTTTTCAATTCTGTCGCGCAGGAATGCAGCATGTTCAAATTCAAGAATTTTAGCTGCCTGTTTCATTTCTTTTGTCAGGCGGTCAATAAGCTGTTCTCTTTCTGCTTTTGACATACGCTTAGCCTGCTTTTTCGGGGTATCTTCCCTGGAAGAAATTTCTATAATTCCCCTTATATCTTTTTTAACCGTCTGTGGGACAATACCGTGCTTTTCATTGAAAGCAATCTGTATTTCACGGCGACGGTAGGTTTCGCTGATAGCACGTTCCATTGAATTTGTAACAGTATCAGCATACATAATAACCTGCCCGTTGGCATTTCTGGCTGCACGGCCAATAGTCTGTATAAGGCTGGTTTCACTGCGCAGGAAGCCTTCCTTATCTGCATCAAGTATGGCAATAAGACTTACTTCCGGCAGGTCCAGACCTTCACGGAGAAGGTTGATACCAACCAGTACATCTATCGTACCAAGACGCAGGTCACGTATCAGTTCCATTCTTTCAAAGGTATCCACCTCGTGGTGCATATATTTTACTTTTATTTTCTTTCCTGACAGATACTCTGTAAGATCTTCTGCCATTTTCTTTGTCAGCGTAGTTATAAGAACACGCTCATCTTTATTTATTCTTTCGTAAATTTCACCCAGCAGGTCTTCTATCTGGCCTTCAACAGGTTTTACAATGATTTCAGGGTCAATAAGACCTGTTGGTCTGATAATCAGCTGTGCTGTCTGTGTGGCGTGTTCCTTTTCATATTTACCCGGTGTGGCAGATACGAATACAAGCTGATTTACCTTACCTTCAAATTCTTCAAATTTAAGAGGTCTGTTATCAAATGCACTTGGCAGACGAAACCCGTATTCAACCAGATTTTTCTTTCTGGCATAGTCACCGCCATACATAGCACCTATCTGCGGAATAGTAACGTGACTTTCGTCAATAAACATAAGAAAATCATCCGGGAAATAATCCAGCAGAGTTGTGCCTGTTTCACCTGGTTTTCTGCCGGAAAATACTGCTGAATAGTTTTCTATGCCTTTACACATACCAACTTCCATCAGCATTTCCATATCGTACTGTGTACGCTGTGAAATACGCTGTGCTTCTATAAGTTTACCCTGACTGGTAAACATTTCTACCTGCCGATCCATTTCATCGCGGATATTTTCCAAGGCAATTTTCATCTTTTCTTCCGAAACAATATAATGGCTGGCAGGAAAAATAGCAACGTGGTTAACTGTGGCAATTACATTGCCTGTGACAACATGAATTTCCCTTATTCTTTCGATTTCATCACCGAAAAATTCAATTCTGAAAGCTGTATCCTGTGAATATGCAGGATATACTTCCACAATATCTCCTCGTACGCGGAACTTATTGCGGACAAAGTTCATATCATTTCTTTCATACTGCAAACGCACAAGGTCACGCATCAGTTGTTCCCTTGTCATTCTGTTGCCTGGACGCAAAGAAACCACCATTTCGCGGTAGTCAATAGGGTCACCCAATGAATATATGCAGGAAACAGATGCAACGATAATTACATCTCGTCTTTCAGACAGTGCAGCTGTGGCACTGTGACGAAGACGGTCTATTTCTTCATTTATGGCACTGTCTTTTTCTATATAAACATCCTTGCCAGGAATATATGCTTCCGGCTGATAATAATCATAGTAGGACACAAAATACTCTACCGCATTATCAGGAAAAAACTCTTTGAATTCTGTACACAGCTGGGCCGCAAGGGTTTTGTTATGGGCAAGAACAAGCGTTGGTCTGTTCACCTTCTGGATAATCTGTGCCATTGTATAGGTTTTACCTGTACCTGTTGCCCCAAGTAAAATCTGGCTTTTATGTCCGTCTATAATGCCCTGTGATATTGTTTCTATGGCCTGTGGCTGGTCGCCTGCTGGAACATAGTCACTTTTCAGTACAAACTTGTCCATAATTCTCCCCTTTCTTTGTATATGTCTATAATCAGTAGTTGTAATGTGAAAACTCTCCACTGTCTGCCAATGACACAAAATCGTCATCAGCAACAATAATGTGGTCGCAAAGTTCTACATTTATCAGTTTAAGTGCTTTGAAAATCTTTTCTGTTGCTCGCAGGTCCCGTGCAGAAGGCAGTGCTACACCACCTGGATGGTTGTGGGCCAGAACAATACCGGTTGCATTTGAATTTACTGCTGCAGCCACAACTTTTTTAACAGTTATCGGTGTTGAATTTACTGTACCTTCAAACAGCTTATCGCATCTGATAACCTTTTTCTTGTCGTCAAGCAAAAGAACGTGAACTTCTTCATTCTTTTTGCCGTAAAATCTTGGTATAAAAAACTTGCCTGCATCATTGGTTGAACTGACAATTTTTGTATCTTTTGTTTTGTCGGTGTGATACACTGAAATAATTTCCGGAATAAGTTTGATAAGTGTTGCCGTATGATGACTTACACCTTTTATTTTGCATAATTCTTCCACCGGTGCATCAAACACACCTGAAAGTGATTTGAATTCCTGAAGCAGATAATGTGCTATTTCATTTGTATCACTGCGTGGTATGGAATAAAACAACAATAATTCCAGTACATTATGGTCTTCAAAACCCTCCAGTCCCTGAGAAAGAAAACGGGATTTAAGGCGCTGTCTGTGGCCATCGTGTATACCCATATTTTACCTCCCCCGAAACTTTAATATTTACTATTAACAAAAAATAATATATACTAATTTATTATACTACAAATCAATAAAAAATTAAAGTAGGTTATAACAAAAAATGAGAAGTTTCACAGCCGGTAAAAATGATGATGGCGTACGTCTTTTGCGTTTCTGCGAAAAAGTATGCCCTACTATGCCTAAAAGTCTGATGCGAAAAGCATTCAGAAACAAAAGAATTAAAATAAATGGCAAAAAACAGGATGAAAATTACAGATTGGTTATAGGTGATCTTATAGAACTTTATATCAACGATGAGTTTTTTACTCTGGAAAATAAAGACACCTTTAAACCAGTAGAACACAATAACCTGAATATTATATACGAAGATGATAATATTATTCTGGTAAACAAACCTTTTGGACTGCTCTGCCATTCAGATAACAAAAATGAACCTAATCTTATAGAAATGATTTTGTCTTATTTATACGAAAATGGGCAATATTCGCCTGAAAAGGAAAACAGCTTTACACCAGCATTATGCAACAGAATTGACCAAGGTACAGAAGGAATAGTTATAGCCGCAAAGAATTATCGCGCTCTTGCAGATATAAACCGGGTTATTCGTGACAATCAGATAGAAAAGACATATATGTGTGTAACAGATAAACCTGTAAAAGACGGAAAATACACCGCATTTCTTAAAAGAGATAAAACCGCAAAAAAAGTTTCAGTTACAAAACACCAGGTTGCAGACAGCAAAGAAATCATTACCATTTTCAATACACTGGATAAAAAAGATAATCTCAATCTGGTACAGTGTACACTTATTACAGGCCGTACCCATCAGATAAGGGCTCATCTTGCCTTTCTTGGCAGCCCTATTATTGGCGACAGGAAATACGGCAGACCATTCAAAGGACTGGAGAGCCAGCTGCTGTGTGCCTATAAATTGAAATTCAAAAACATCCCAGAAGGTCTTTCCGTATATTATCTTTCCGGTAAAGAATTTACAGTTGATAATAATTCAGTAGCAGAATTTTATAACAAAGCATAAAAAAATCCCGAAGATTTCTTCGGGATTTTAATTATATAACTTAACCTTTGTAAACCACGCCATCTTTCATAACAAATGAACAACGGCTCATAACTGAAATATCATCGTATGGGCTTTCATCAAATGCCACGATATCAGCATATTTACCTGGTTCGATAGAACCAATTTCGTTGGACATTCTCAAAAGTTCTGCAGAAGATTTTGTTGCAGCAACCAGAGATTCTGTAACTGTAAAATTACCATATTTCTGCATAAGTTCAAATTCATATGCCTGTTTGCCGTGTGCAGAGAAGAATGTACCTGTATCAGTACCGAATGCAATTTTAACACCTTTTGCACGGCACATTTCAAGGTTTCTGCCGTGATTTTCCAGACATTCTGTTGCTTTTCTTACTGTTTCAGCTGGAAGATATTTGCCGAATTCAACTATTCTGTAAGCAGCTATAATTGTTGGAACAAGGAATGTACCGTGTTCAACCATAAGGTCCATACATTCTTCGTCCATCATCATACCATGTTCGATAGATGCGATACCTGCTTTAACTGCCCATTTGATACCAAGAGCACCATGTGCGTGTGCAGATGAAGATTTGCCGTGTGTATTTGCAATATCAAGTGCAGCTTTCATTTCTTCAAATGTAAGGTCAGGTGCACCTGGTTCATCACCCATTGACATAACACCGCCAGTTGCCATAAGTTTGATATGGTCAGCACCATATTTGATTGTATGGCGTGCAGCTTTTCTTGCTTCATCAGGGCTGTCAACAACCTGTGACATACCACCGCCCATTACAGTACCAGGTCTGAGTGGGTTGTCACCGTGACCGCCTGTTGAGCCAATGCCCATACCTGCAACCTTCATTCTTGGGCCCCAGACTTTACCAGCATTGATTGCATTTCTCAATGAAATATCTACAAAACCGATACAACCTTCATCTCTGATAGTTGTAAAACCAGCCATCAGGTCTGCCTGTGCGTTGATCATCATATCAACCATATAGTCTGCATCACGTTTTGTGTACATATCAGTCATACCTGATGGTTCACCATTCATCATAAGATGCATATGTGCATCAACCATACCTGGCATTACAAATTTTTCTGAAAGGTCAATAAATTCAGCGCCTTCACAGCAAACTTCATTTTCAGATACTTCTGCTATTTTATTGTCTTCTACAACAACCCAAACATTTTCTTTAACACATTCATTAACGGAATCAAAAAACTGACCACATTTCAAAACTTTTTTACTCATAATAAACCTCTGTGATATATAAAATCAAAATTAACCTTTG
The DNA here is from genome assembly GCA_017560985.1 of Oscillospiraceae bacterium. Classification (GTDB taxonomy): domain Bacteria; phylum Bacillota; class Clostridia; order Oscillospirales; family Ruminococcaceae; genus RGIG3102. Next base: position 72,798 of record JAFZDX010000085.1, on the reverse strand, counting down.
TAAACTACGCCGTTTTTCATAACAAATTCACATCTTGTCATAGCTGTGATGTCTTCGCGTGGGTCGCCATCAAAAGCGGCGATATCAGCAAATTTACCAGCTGTAATAGAACCAACTGTATCCTGTCTGCGGATAAGTTCAGATGCATTTTTAGTAGCACAGCTAAGTGCTTCAAGTACCGGAATATCAAATTCCTGCATAAGCTGGAATTCATAGCCCTGCTTACCATGGAAGTTATATGGTGTGCCAGAGTCTGTACCAAATGCAAGTTTAACACCTGCTGCTCTGGCTTTTGTAACACCATTTCTATGGTTTGCAAGAACCTGTTTGGCTTTATCTACCATATACTGTGGGATACCTGCTTCTGCGCCCATAACAATGATTCTTTCTGCTGCAATAATTGTAGGAACAAGGAAAGTACCACGTTTTGCCATTTCTTCGATACATTCATCGTCCAGCATCATACCATGTTCAACAGAAGTTACACCGGCTTTTACAGCACATTTAATACCATTTGTACCGTGTGCGTGTGTAGCTGTGATTACACCGTACATTTCAGCAATTTCACAAACTGCTCTCATTTCTTCGAATGTCATCTGCTGTGCACCTACTGTTGTGCCTTTACTCATAACACCGCCAGTAGACATAAATTTAAGAACATCTACACCGTGTTTTACATTGTATCTGGCAGCTTTCAGCATAGCATCAGCACCGTCACAAATCTGGCCAGAACCTGCAACAGGAGATTCTGTAATATATGGGTTGTAGTGGCTGTCTGCATGACCGCCTGTTGTGCCGATACAAGGACCTGAAACCAGAAGTCTTGGGCCGACAACTTCACCTCTGTCGATTGCATTTCTCAATGCTACATCGTTGAATCCAGGATCGCCAACTGAACGCAGTGTTGTGAAACCAGCCATAAGGTCAGCCTGTGCCATTCTCATCATAAAGAATGCATGGTCACCAAGAGTTTTCTGACCGCTTGATGGATTGGCTTCACCATTGGAAGAAAGATGGACGTGACAGTCTATAAGACCAGGTGTAACAAATTTATCTGTAAGGTCAATCATTTCATAACCTTCAGTTTCTTCAGTCCAATGGCAAACTTTTTCAATAATATTGTCTTTTACAAAAATCATAACATTTTCCAGAACCTGCTGGTTTTCTGCGTCAAACATTTTTGCACATTTCAATACTTTACAACTCATAATAAATCTCCTTAAAAAACAAGATAAAATATACTTTACAAAATAAAAAGACAGGAAAGAATATTCCTGTCTTTTAAGTCAATAATTAAATTAGAAAATCATTGGTGCGATGATGCCAGCAAATACAACAGAAGCGATTGTAACTGTTGTGAAACCACCAACGATCATTTTTGGCATTACGTATGCCAGAGCTTTTTCTTTTTCTTCAGCTGTAAATTCTGTCATGGAAGCAACAACTTCGTTGGACAGGATTTCTGTACCTGGGTAGCCAAACAGAGCTGTAACACCACAAGCGATAGAAACGTATGGATTGTAACCAACGATTTTGCCAGCGATAAGAGCCATGATAGCAATACCGATAACGCCGAGAATAAGTGTACCGAAAAGTGGGAAGATAAAGCTGAGAGCATCAGCTGGAGAAACTGTAGCAAAGCCGTTGAATGTCAGAGCATACATACACAGCATGATGTAGCCGTAACCGCCTGCATCTTTAAGAGCATTTTTCTGCAGGAAGTTGATTTTCTTAGCAACGATACCTACCAGCAGGTACATAATGTTAACATTCAGGAATGTCAGCACGTATGTAGAAAGCAGGTAGCCGCAAACAGCAACTACAGCAAGTTTAAAGAATTTAACTGTTGAAGTATCAGCTTCTGGAGATGGAGTTTTGAAAAGGTTTGTTTCTGGAAGTTTGAAAGCAGATTTCTTTTCAGCTGCGCCGGAGAACATACCTTTAGCTTTTGCCATCATAAGTTCTTTTTTCAGACAGAAGGAAGCAACTGGCATACCGATCATAGACTGGAATGCAAGAACCAGAGCTGCGAAACCAGCAAACTGTGGTTTACCAGCAACGTTGGCAGCTTCAGAAACGATCTGGAAAGCAATAACACCACCGGAAACAACTGGTGCAGCTGTCAGTGAGTATTCTCTACCGAAAATCATATTGCCAACTGTGAAAGCCAGAATACCGATACCTACGAGGCCAGCACAGCAAACAACAACTGTTTTCCATTCAGCCAGCAGGTCTTCGATTTCAATGGAAGTACCCATGTTAACAAGCAGCATTGCAACACCAGTTGCATTAAGTGTAGGAAGAAGTGTGGAATCAACAGCGATAGTTGCTGGGATTGCACCGGACCAGAAAAGGCCCATTGCTACGAAACATCCGAATACCATGGATGAAACGAAGCCATTAGTTTTACGTGAAAGAAATTCACCGATTACAAACGCAAATGCGATAACGGCGAAACACATCATTGGAGTCCAAGTCATAATAAATTTCCTCTCTATAATAAAAATTCAAAAATAAAATTAAATGTTGAAGTTCAAGAACTTCGGATAGATCATCGGCTTAAAAAGACATATTAAATTTTCAAGGTTCACGTTGTTTAGCTCCAATAGTGCAAATGGCACTTTACATAGGATTCTAATATCGCTAATGTCGCTTTTCACCAATGACCACCTCCTTTTTGACTAACAGTCATTTTACTTTTGAAAATCAAAATACACTATTATACGGACTATAAATATAACACTGTATTTGATATGTTCACATTATCCTACTTTTGTCTTTGATAGTCAACATTTATTTCATTTTTGTATTTTCATACGTATTTTGGTTTTTTGCACAAAATGAATGTTAAAAATTAAACAACATATGTAAAAATGCACAAAAGATTAATAACTACATCAGCAAATAATTTGTCGAAGCATTTACCTTTTTGTCTGTTTTGCATAATTTTTAATGTTAATTTTTGGTAAACACTATTATAAAAATTTGTGTATTTTTTAACAAATATACAAAGCATCTTGACAAATATATTAAAATAAAGATAGAAAATTATAACTTGGAGGCTATTATGAAACCATTATGCCTTGTGCGAACACAATTAAGAACAGAAACACAGCAAGAATTATGTAATATTATGCATGATAAGTGTGAAATAATTATTTCTAACGGCGATGAATACAAATCACTTGGGCTGGCCCACCCATTCAGTCGCCAACGGCTTGAAGAAGCAGAAATTATTATCGGCAATCCAAGTATGGACACATTATCTTATTGTAAAAATTTAAAATGGCTTCAGCTTTCATCCTCTGGGGCCGATGCATATGCCAAGAGTCCGTTCATCAATAAAGAAAAGACTATAATCACAAATGCTACCGGTGCATATGGTCACGCCATAAGTGAATATATGGTGGCTGGTGTATTTGCAATGACCAAAAAACTTCACTTATATAGAGATAATCAGTTTGCCGGTTTATGGCAGGACCTGGGCTTTGTGAAAACTATCAATGGTTGTAATGTACTGGTAGTAGGTTTAGGTGATATAGGTGGTAACTTTGGTAAAAAAATGAACGCACTTGGTGCAAATATTTATGGTATAAAAAGAACTGCCAGCAACAAACCTGATTATGTGAAATCACTTCATACACTTGATGAGCTTGATTGTCTTCTGCCACAGATGGATGTGGTGGCTTTATGTCTTCCTAATTCCGACAAGACACAGGATGTTATCTCAGATAAACAGTTATCTCTTATGAAAAATGATGCTATACTTGTTAATGTAGGTCGTGGTAATGCAGTAAATACAGATGCATTGACAAAAGCATTATCAGAGAACATAATCGGTGGAGCAATACTGGATGTAACGCAGCCAGAGCCGCTTCCTGCCCAACATCCGCTTTGGAAATTAAGTAATGTTATAGTCACACCTCATGTTTCAGGTGGATATCACGCACAGGAAACCATCGAAGGAATAGAAAGAATAATACTGGAAAATGCACAGAGATACGTAGACGGACAGCCATTGTCCAATATTGTGGATTACGAAACAGGATATATGAAAAAATAAAAAAGAACTCTTGAGTTTATACTCAAGAGTTTTCTTTTAATATATCCATAAATGTTTTGAAAGGTCTACCCTTCCATCAGGCAAAAAAGTTATATTTTCATTCTCAAGGAGAAATTTTTTATACTCTCTGCCGCCCAGGCCGAATGTTCCGTCTATACTGCCATCTTTTCTGATAACTCGGTGACAAGGAACGGTATTATCATTACAGGCTGCCATAGCTGTTCCTACAATCCTGCTACGACGTGGGTTACCTGTCTGTGCAGCCACATCGCCATATGTGGTTACAAATCCCACGGGCACCTGTTTTACAATATTGTAAATCTGTTTATATAGACCTGACATTAAAGTTCCTCTGCTGAAACAAACTTATACTGTTCCATTTCAAGATTTTTAAACGCAATACCAGCGTCATCAATAATGATGTAGCTGTGCTGACTGTTCTGTTTAGGTATTGAAATTGAACCTGGGTTTACATATGTGATATCCCCTGCTGTTTCACATACAGGAATATGTGTATGGCCGTGAAGCAGAATATCGCCTTTTTTCAGCATAGGCAGTTTATCAAGATTAAAATTATGGCCATGTGTAACAAAAATCATTTTTTCATTCCAGTAAAGAAACGCATATTCTGCCAGAATTGGAAACTGCAGCACCATCTGATCAACTTCTGTATCGCAGTTGCCGCGTACACACAGTATTTCTTCTTTTATATTATTCAGCATTTCGATAACCTGTTTAGGTGCGTAACCCTGTGGCAGGTCATTTCTTGGGCCGTGATAGAGTATATCACCAAGAATAACCAATTTATCTGCATTTTCATTTTTATAGCATTCAAGCATTTTTTCGCAATAATATGCTGAACCGTGAATATCTGAAACAACCATTAATTTCATAATCTTTCCTCCGTAATCATTTTAAAGCTATAGTCCGGCTGTTGTGTGAAACACCTATTCTGCCTTCTTCTATTCTGGCCATTATATACTGATAATGCCATAAATCTTTGCCTTTTTCAAGCCATTTTTTATATCCGGCGGTTTCTGTAAGATAATCATAATATTCATCAACTGTTCCTGAAAAATAATAAACATTCAGTTCCGCGAAGAAATCTGCCAATAATTTCTTTTCTTCTTCCGGATATAAATAATCTTCAAGAGCACTCATATACAGCATAGATTGGGACTTCATATAAAATTCTTTCGAGTAATTATTGAAACCAAGTATATTGTCATCTGTTATATTGTTATCTTCTGCCCATTTTTCCACATTTACTGACTGAGTGCTGTAAGCGATTTTATCGCTGTTTATATTTACAACACCATAATTACAAGGCAGAACCGCCAGACTTTCAGTAGCTATGTCGGTTATTCCATTTTCAGAACAAATATGCTGCGTATGAATATGATCGCTTAAATTCAATTTTACATTATACTGGTCAAATAGTTCAATAAGCGGGATATTATTCAGAATTGTATAGCTGTTTGAAAACATTTCATCGCCAAAATGTGACAAAAGATTCTGATGGGTTACACTGATAAAAACAGTATCTCTGTCAGCTTTTTCCAGCTCTTTTTCCAACCATAAAAGAGTTTCCTGTCCAACAACACCATTTCCGCCGCCGCGGTTTGTATCCAGGGCTATTAAAGTTATTTTATCTGTCAGTCTGTACATATAACTGAATGAGTTTTTATCACGGGTATATGCCTGTTTCAGACCAAAATCTGCGTAAACTCTTTCAAAGTCCCGGTCGGTCATTCTTTCTGCCGGGTAAGAATGTGTCTGCCCATAGCCAAAACAGAATGGATAGTCCACATCGTGGTTGCCAGGAATTACCAAAACCTGTACACCATTTTTTTCGATTGTACGAAGTTTTTTTGCAAGGTCTTCGTGACTGTATTTTTCACCATTGAAAGTCATATCTCCACTTATAACCAGATAATCAGGTTTATTTTCTATTACATCTGAAATAAATGCATCCATTATGTAATCAATGTAATGAACCATTTTGCCATCACCACCCTGAATCATTTCCACAAAAGCAGGTGAATTTTCAGTCAGTCGCTGTGACAGGTAATGCATGTCTGTTGCGTGAAAAATCGTAATTTCTTCTTTTTTCAATGCTTTTTCACCACATGAAACCATAACCAGCATAAGTACAATAACCAATAACGCAATTAATTTTTTCATAATATCCCCAAATATTTTAATTTATAAATATATTATACAATTCATAATTTTTGATAGCAAGTAATGATTGACAGTTTAACCGCTTTAGTTTAAAGTTAATATTATGATAAACTATTATATAAATAAATGTCTCAGCTTTGAAAACACATATCTGGACTACCCTTTTGACCAGGGATTGTGGGCTGCTATAAGACATAAAGATAACAAAAAGATTTTCGCCCTTATATATGAAAGACAGGGCAACATATGTATAAACTTTAAAAATGACCCTCAGTGGGGTATGCTGTGGAGAGAAAGTTTTGAAGCAGTAACGCCCGCGTACCATATGAACAAGGAACACTGGAGCACAGTTATAATAGGCAAAGATGCAACAGAAGAAAATATAACAGATATGCTTTATGCAAGTTATCTGCTGACACAAAAGAAACCGAGGAAATCAAAATGAGTGAAAAACTTAAATCAGTAATTGAAACTGCCTATAAATTATGCGACAATCTGGAAAAAACAGATGTGTGGGATAAAGCAAACACTGCACCTGCCAGAGAAATATTTCGCGGTGAACTTTTTCATTTTTTGCTTAACCTGAGTTTTGCAGACGGTAAAATTACAGGAAAAGAATCCCTTTTTATTGAAAAATATCTTGGCTATAAATATTCTGTAAAAGAAATGAGAGAGTATGCCATAGCAAACAGAGTATATGGCTCTGATTTTACCAACAAACTTCCATATTGTTTCAAAGCGTTTGTAAAAGCCGATAACAACATCAACGATGTAAAGGAAACATCCAAGCTGATTCTTTCACTTTATAAACTGCTGGGCCAGGAATTCACCTCCTGTGACGGCAATGGACAGACAGAAAGCTTTTCTCTTAAACTTTTCTGCGATAATATGCAGGATTATATCGACAAAACATTTATCGATAGCGTAAATATGACCTTTGGCAATCTGGCCGAAAAAGAAAACAATATTGCAAAGCCAAATAGCTTTACATCTGTTTCACCTTCTGTTGATACTGCGAAAGAAGAAAACACCGTCCAGATACAGGAAACCGAAGAAGAAAAAGAGCCTGAAAAAACTCTGGAAGAATTATTGGAGGAACTTAATACACTTATCGGTCTGGAAAAAGTAAAAGAAGATGTAAAAAGTCTTATTAATCTGGTGAAAATCAGAAAAATCAGACAGGAACGTGGTATGGACAGCCCTGATATGAGCCTGCATATGGTTTTCAGTGGTAATCCAGGCACAGGTAAAACTACTATTGCCCGTTTGCTGGCCCAGATTTATAAAGCAATGGGTTTATTGTCCAAAGGCCATCTGGTAGAAGTAGACCGTTCAGGCCTTGTAGGCGGCTATGTAGGCCAGACTGCTATAAAGGTAAATGAAGTTTGTGCAAAAGCCAAAGGCGGTGTATTGTTTATTGATGAAGCATATTCACTGACTGTAAACAGAGGAGCCACCGACTATGGTTTTGAAGCGGTAGACACCCTGCTGAAATATATGGAAGATAACCGTGACGACCTGATTGTAATAGTAGCCGGCTACCCTGCACCAATGGAAGAATTTTTAAATTCCAATCCTGGTCTTAAATCCCGTTTCAATAAATATCTTTACTTTGAAGATTATACTCCTGATGAACTTATAGGTATTCTTAAACTGAATGCTAAAAAAGCTGATCTTGTTTTAAGTGAAGAAGCAGAAAAATTCGCCAAAGAGTTCTTTACAAGACGCTGTGAAAACCGCCCTGCAAACTATGCAAACGGCCGTGATGTAAGAAACTTCTTTGAAAAAGCCCTTATCAACCAGGCAAACAGACTGGCCGCACTTGATTCAATAAACGATGAACAGCTGACAACTCTTGAAACAGAAGATTTCAACACAATACTTTTATAAAAAATCAAGCCGACAGGTACTCCCTGTCGGCTTTTAATCATTTATTATTTAAATTTTTTAACTGCTTCAATGTGCATATTGATAAGTTTTTCTCTGTCTGCTTTCATCGAAACATATGTATTTGGGGCTTTACCTGTATAGTTGGCAAGGTCAGTAACTGTACAGCCACGAGTTTTTACACCTTTCAGTTCTACATCAACATAACAGTGTGTAAATTCAACAACTGATTCATCCAGCAACCAGGCTACTGGCAGTGAGTCATGGAGTACAGCACCTGGCAGACCGCCAAGAGCTTTGTAGATGTCTGAATACTGCTGCATACAGTCTTTCAGCCATACACCTGTTTCACCACCATTGTCAGCGATCGCCTGTCTTTCATCGTCTGTAATGAAGCAGCCCATTGTAGCATCAAGACTGAACATATATTTAGGAATATCGCTCATAAATACAATTTTTGCAGCGTCTGGGTCGTGACCTATGTTTGCTTCAACAGAGAAACCCATATTGCCGCCAAATGCTGCACCGCCCATAAGAGCAATACATTCAACTTTGCTACGCAGTTCTGGATAAGCCATAATAAATGTAGCAATGTTTGTAAGTGGGGCTGTAGCAACGATAGTAACCTTTTCTTCGCTTTCTCTGATTGCTTTAGCCATAAGATCAACTGCAGGCATATCAACAACTGTTTTTACTGGTTCAGGAAGTCTGTTGCCCACATTGCCCAAACCATCACGACCATGGATGTCTACCATTGGTGCAACAGAATAATCGATTGGTGGGTCGATAACAGGGCGGTATGCACCTGCAGCCACAGGCACATCCAGTTTAAGCAGTTCACAGATTTTAAGTGTGTTTTTTGTAGTATCTTCAACAGATGAATTGCCGAATACTGTTGTGATTGCTTTCAGGTCCAGTTTGTCAGAGCCTGCAACCAACAGCAGTGCCAAAGTATCGTCAACACCTGTGTCAACGTCCATAATAATTGGTCTTTTAAGCATATCAGCATTCCTCCTTATCGTAGGATTTTACACAGTCAAAGTACATTTTAACAAATTTTTCTCTGTCCATTGCAACAGGAATTTTCACATTTTTAAATGGAGCAAATCCCAGCCAGTCAATAACTGTCTGACCTGTTGTCATTTCGCCAACGCAGTCACAGAATGCATATTTTTCCACATACTGACCGATGGATTCATCAATAAGAACTGCTGCTGCAACAGGGTCACATGTGTAGTGGTCTTCTGACACGAATGTACCCTGGCCTCTTTCAGCAAGTTTGGCTCTGTTGCTGTCTTCGTGTTTCATCATCCGTTTTGCCAATGCTGCAAATTTATTTGTTTCTGGCAGTGTGCGCAGTGCATCAGCTTCTTCTTTTGTCAGATGAACCATATGGCAAGCATTAAGGTCAACCATTGTAAAATCAGCAAAACCAGCCTGGAGAACAATTTCACAGGCATGTGGGTCCTGTGCAATGTTGTATTCGGAGTAAACACCAAAGTTACCGCTGCCAGCTGCACCGCCCATAATAACCAGTTTTTTAACCAGTTTAGGCAGCTGTGGGTATTTCATAACAGCAATAGCAAGGTTAGTAAGCGGACCAATAGCCAGAATTTCCAGTTCACCATTCTGTTTTACGGCTTCTTCCCAGATAAAGTCCCAGGCGTGACCTTCTGCAAATTTAGCATCTTCAGGCAGTGTATAATCAAAACCGATAAGGCCGTTGTTGCCGTGTACATATTCAGCACGTGAAAGTCGCTGAATAAAAGCTTCTTCAGAACCAAGGTATACAGGGCAATCTATGCCATAAAGTTTGCTTAAAAACAATGCATTTGCAGATGTTTTGGAAAGTGGAACATTGCCGTGAACAGCAGTGATACCACGGATATCAAACTGACCGCTGCCCTGAACCATCATAATACATTCAGCATCATCTATGCCAGGGTCACAGTCAATAATCAAAGGTCTTTTGAGCATAATGTTTTCCTTTCTTAATTAAAAGTTTTAATCCGTTGGAAAACTGTAATTACAATCTTCCTTCAAATAATTCATACTTTTATCTTACCAAATAGCCAATAAAAATACAAGGAGATAAAATTAACTCTGCCATATTTTATGGCAGAGTTTTGCTTTATAATTTGAATACAATTTCGTTTCTCAATATAGTCTGGATAACTTTTATTTTATTAATTTCATTTTTATCACATAATAGCGGATTATCAGAAAGTATTACAAAGCTGGCATCTTTTCCAATTTCTATTGTGCCTTTTGTATTTTCCTCCCCATACTGGTATGCTGCATTTATTGTAATCGATTTAAGTGCATCATAAACAGATATCGCTTCTTTTTGTTCCAACATAACACCTTTTTGTGTAATTCTGTTTACTGCGCACCACACAGTATGCATCATATCTGGAGGAAGTACAGGGCTGTCCTGATGAAAGGTAGTAATTACATCGTTATCAATCGCTGTGTTTACCGGGCATATATTCATTGCCCTTTCGCCAAAATTTTCGATATGAATATCTCCCCACTGCCATGTATGTGCAACAAAGAAAGATACTATCATTCCCAGTGGCTTAAGCTGTGACATCTGATCCGGTGTAGCCAGCTGACCGTGAATAAGAACCGGTCTAAAATTTTCAGCTGTTTCCAGCCGTTTATCTACTGTTTCATATGCATCTATAAACTGCTGTGCTGCTGCATCTCCGTTACAGTGGCATAAAAGCTGTTGCTGTTCAACAATAGCTTTCTTTACAAAATCCTGCACCTGTTTATCATTGTATATCGGATAACCGCAGTAATTACCACTGTTCTCATAAGGCTGTGTCATCCAGGCTGTTTTCCCCTGTGGCGAGCCATCAAGAAACAGTTTATAACCACCTATTTTAAGATTATTTTTATATGTTTTATTATATTGTTTGTTGTTTTCCAGTATTTGCGGACAGCTGTTTATATCCACATATGCAACAATATCTGCTGTAAGTTTACCGTCATTTGACAGTTTCTTTAATAATCCCCATTCTTTCAGCCCTGTAAACCCATCCTGTATTGTAGTAATTCCGTACTTGAAATACATCTGCTGTGCTTGCTTTATAAATTCACACATATCGGCATAATCTGGTTGTTTTATAACAGCAGTGTTGGATGTAAAAGCTGTTTCTTCCAGGTATCCATTTAAACTGCCGTCACTGTTTCTGCCTATTTTACCGCCTTCAGGATCCTGGATATTTTCATTGATACCCATAATTTCAAGGGCTTTTGTATTGGCAACGCCCATATGACCACTGGCGTGAGAAATAACTACCGGATAATTTGTTGTGACACTGTCCAGGTCTTCTTTTGTAGGATGTGCTTTTCCAGTGAAAAAGTTATTGTCATAGCCGAAACCTACAATAAATTCATCTTTTTGGACAGTGTTTTTATTTTCAATAAAACTTTTCAATATATGTGTCACTTCTTCCACACTTTTAGCTTGCGAAAGGTCTGCAATAGCCAAGGTATTTGCAACTGTTGTAAAATGGCTGTGGCCGTCTATAAATGCAGGAAGCATTGTTTTTCCTTCAAGATCAACAATTGTGTCTGCTTTTTCTTTTAATATTTCATAGCTGCCTATCGCAATAATTTTACCATTTTCACATAAAACAGCCTGTGGCATTGGCTGGCTGGTCATTGTAATAATATCCCCGTTAAAATAAAGTGTTTTCATAATAACCTCCACTTATATTCTGTCATCCGGTTATATTTTAATACATATTTGTGAAAAAACGGAGAAAAAAACAGCCCCTTTTTCAGGGGCTGTAAAATTTTGAATTAACCTTTGATAAAATCAAGAATTCTTGCTTTTGGCTGGAAACCAACTGTACGTCTTACTTCTTCGCCATTTTTGAACAGAACCATTGTTGGGATGCTCATAACGCCATATTTCATAGCGATATCCTGTGCCTGGTCTACGTCCAGTTTAGCAACAACTACTTCGCCTTCCAGTTCTACTGCCAGTTCTTCGATTGTTGGTGCCAGCATTTTGCATGGACCACACCATGTTGCCCAGAAGTCAACAAGAACAGGTTTGTCGCCGTTGATGATTTCGTTAAAGTTTTCGTTTGTGAGTGCAAGTGCCATAATTGTTCTCCTTTATTTATTATCATTTTTCTTTATCTATAATATATCACAATACAGAAAAATATACTGTGATTAAATCACCTGAAATTTACAGTCTTTCCATAAGTTTCTTTTTATCTATGATTTCTATTTCTTTTCTGGAAACAAGAACAATACCATCTTTTTCAAAATATTTCAGCATACGGGAAACTACTTCCCTGGCACTGCCCAGATATTTTGCAATTTCCATATGGGAATAACGGATGATAGGACCGTTTTTAATCAGTTCTTCATAGAGAAAGATAGCAAGACGTTTATCAAAACTGAAAAACAGAATCTGCTGCATTGTCCACATAACGTCAGAAAAACGGATTGCTTTCATTTTATTGGAAAAATTTTCTACATAAATATTTTTATTAATCATCTTTGCAAAAGCAAAAGCATTGAGAACCACAACTTCTGACTGGTCTTCACTGTCAACGTATGCATCAAAAGTGATTTCAGACAGCACACAGGAAGCAGATAAAATACATACTTCCCCTGCATTTACACGATAAAGTGTAACCTCTTTCCCTTCTTCGCTCATTATGTATACACGCAGGCAACCTTTTTTAACAAACAGGACACCAACGCACCGTATATCCGCACTGTGAATATTCTGCCCCGGGTGATATGTAATCAATTCTGTATTTCTGCACACAAAATCTTTTTCTTCTTCACTGAGATGATCCCAGAAATCGTGATACTGTGATAAAAACTCTATTTTTTGTTTTGTGTCCATATTAATCACCTCTTTGTATCACTGTTAACCATTACTTTATACTATACCATTTATGATGTTATTTTTCAATCAGTAAATTCCACACGCTGATACTTCCAATTTACATTTTCATTGTTGTGCTTAAATTTTATCTTAACATCAACATCCAAAGATTGCAGGATTTACCATAGGTACAATGATTTCGCAAATTTCTCCGTCAGCATCATAGCCATAATAGCTGTTGTAAAAACCGTCACCCAAGCCGGAAGCTATCATAACAAGCCTGCTTCCTGTGTCCGGATTTGCCCACTCTATAAAATCCCCGCCTTCTCGCTGATAAGCCGGCATTTTTGTATAGCTGTCGGCAAAAAAAGCTGCAAAATAATCATCATAGTGGTTGCCATCGGGATTTTCGGCATACCATTTATCTATAAATGCCCTGTATTCATCTGCAACCTGCGCATCACAGAAGCACATCATTCCCGCATCTACAGGGAAGCCATGCAGCACACCGTCTTTCAGTTTTATTGCACTTTCGTCGGTTGATGCTGCTTTTTTATATGTAACGGCTTCTGTCTGTTTTACTTTAAGTCTTGCAGTACACATACGGAGACCTATATCATTTTGTCTGCAGACTGAAACTTCCACGTCATATTTTCCTGCCGGGATAGTTTCTTTCAACACAGGTGAAAACTGCGGGCTTGGCAGATAGGCCAGCGGGTCTGCCACAACTATCCTGCCTGTAGGGCAGTCAATCTGCCCCACTGTTATAAAAAATCTGCTTTCTGTTTTTACAAACTGACCGTTTATTGCCTCTGCCTCAATTTCTTCCTGTGTTCTAAAATCTGCATTTTCTTTCAGCTTTGCCTGCAGCTCTTCCTGCTTGCGTACTCTTTCCATCCAGTATACACGGATTCTTTCAACAATTTCTATAGAATCATCAACTGCAGTTTTGTCGTTATATTTCTTCAAATCACTGAAAACATGACCGCAGTGTTCCAGAGAATCCACCTCATAACCGCCGCATACACCAAGCATCCAGTCACCAAGCAGTTTTTCCTTGAATCTGAAAATGTAATAATGCAAATCATGCAGGTCAAATTCTTTGGTACATTCTATTTTTAAAGGAGCTTTTCCCAGTTCTCCCGGGTGTGACAGCCAGTCTCTCATTGCTTTTTCTGCCGCTTTAAGCTGTTGTTTATTCATAATCAGACCTCCTGTATTATATCTTCACCTGTCTCCGCTTCATCAACAAAAACTGTGATTTCAGATTCTGTATTGCTGTTTATATCTGCAGCTGTTACCTTGTATTGTTCCATAATATCCTACTCGTAAATTTTTCCCATATATAAAATCTTTGCCAATGTTTTGTAGTCCGGGCTATCCCAGTCAATATCATTGTTTGGGCAAGCTGAGTAATCCTCTATCCATGAAGCCATTGCCTCGATATACTCACCTGCCGGTTTATTTTCCCATTCATCAGAGTTTTCTCTGAAATCCTTTGACAGCTGATTTAAAAAGGTCAGGAAATCATCCTTGCTTTTTATTTTTTCAATTTGTTTATGTATATTTTCCATTGTCTTCTCCAAATCAATACTCAAATACCATAGGCTCATTTTTTGATGATTTTCATTTATATCACCTGTCAAGTTTACTTGGTTATAAATTCAACGCTGCAGTTTTCAGCTATACACTCAAAAGTTTCATCTCTGAAATAAAACAGATAATGATTTAAGTTTTCGGATTTTTCTCCCACAACAATCGGATTTGGGAAATTATCTTCCCAGTCAGAATTATGTACCAGATAGAATTCGCCCCACTTGACACCATACTTTTTGTATCTTGACTGATTGTCTGAGTAAAAGCCCTCATCGTTAGGCGCCCCAAATCTATACTGATGGCAATTATAAAAAGTAAGTTTTGCCTTGTCTTCTTCAGAAAACTGTTTATATTTAAATGCATTGAGAAAAAATTCCACTGTACACTTGTTGTCGTCAACATATATTTCCACTTCGGGTGTATTTGGCTCTGCGTTCCAGTCAAGATTAAGCTGTTTAAATGTAATCATATATAAAATTAAAACCTTTTAAAATTTCTTTTTTAATCCGATTGCTGTCAGATATTCAAGGATATCCCTGTATTCTGTCTGAATAGTAGTTCCTACCCCATGATCATTAAAAAATACGTTTTCCATACATTTTCCATTCTCTATACAAAATAGCCAGTAATCACCACAGCCATTGTCGGCAATCTTCAGATACTTATCAAAGGGCCTATTATTATGCTTCAGCAGATAAAAAGAACTGTTTTTATCAAAAGAATAAATATTGGCAAAACCGAAATATCCACCGCCAAAATCAAGAATAAAATCCTTATACTTTTGCGGAAGTGTTATCCCGGTTTCTTTTTCAAATGCATCAATATCTGCCTGCGCAGGTTTTTCATCACTTTCCAGTGCAAACAGTAATGGCTTTTTCTTTTTCACTTCTTCAACTATATTCTGAAATGATTTGTAATCCATAATTCACCTATTTTGTATTTATCCCTGTTATGCGGTAGTAATCTCCGCTCTGCTCAAATGAGATGTACAAATCCTGGCTGAAATGGGCTATCAGTGTGTCGCCGTTCCAATCGTACTTTGTTCTGTTCCACTGCAGCAGACTTTCTGAAAAAATCCTGTGGTCTACAGGGTATTGCTGGATGCACTGCACTGTCAGATTTGCAAATTCACTGATGTTGGCGGGCTGGAATACCTCCTGGGGAACATTGCCCACCGCCATAAATACAGCACCGCCGCCGTGTGGCCCGCGGTAATAGAAATAATCATCTTTGCTTAAACCGCAGGCAACGATAGAAAGGGTGTGTCCGTTAAAAATATCGTTAAGGTCAAACTGTGGCACTCTCAATGGGTCCAGTGACCATTCTTCGCCCTTATCCAGCATTTCGTTTGCAAGGGTGATAAGCTGCGATGGGAAATTGTTTATATTGTTCCAGCCCCACATCCAGCTGTTGCTGCTGCTTGATTCGCTGCCGATAAACTGTACGGGGTATTTATCTTCCCCAAAAGCTATATATCCCTGACCGAAATCCACATTCCAGTTGCGGTCTTTAACCACATACTTTCCCGCATTGTTCTGAATAACCATTGCTTTGCCCAGACAGGCAGAAAATACCTGCAGCCAGTCGCTTTTGTTTATAGTATCAAAAATATCTTTTTCAGTATTTTCTGTTTTGTTAAATTTATCAAAAAGTCCCATAACTGTCTCCTTATACCCATTTTATAAAACCACTGCCGTTTTCTGCCTTTTTCACCGCATCTTCAAATGTTTCAAAATAACCGCCACCGGCATTTGTTTTTCCTGGGTGAAATATATCTTCGTACCATACGGAAAAACACTCTTTTTCTACATCTTCTCCTGTAAGCCCATCTTCACAGTCACCTGTACCATAGAAAACATCGGACTTGCAGATATATACATGGTATTCTTTTTCAGCATATCGGCATATGCCTGTTTTAAATATTTTTTCTTTATCGAACATAATTTTATTATACAATTTTTACAGATCTGCTTTTTTCACAAAGCGGATGATTTTTCAATATTGGCAATATAGCTTTTTTCATTTTTATATAGTCACTGCCATAATAATAAAGAGCTGTTTCTGATGGCCCTTCCCAGTGACTTAATCTCTGGGCAAGACCTTCCAGTGCCTTGTCCAGTTCTTCAATAAGCTGGTTTATATCATTGTTTTTATAAACTTCAGGGGCCAGTTCTGTTCCATTAAGATAAATAGCCATACCCTGTGCCGTGCCGATTGGTGTTTCTTCGCCATTTATAATCAGTTTACTGCCTTTGGGAATAATATCTATTCTTTTTAAAAGAGATATAAACGGATTAAGTTTACTTTTATAAATCTCCATACTTATATCGCATTTTTCCACTTCACCGGAAGGCATCTGCAATGTTCCAGCCCCAGTAATTTCTCCAATACCAAAACGTCTGAACATTTCTTCAAACATATCTTCAAATATTTCGCCTCTGTGTAAAGGCTGCAATCTGGCATTCAGTTCCAGTGTAACATTAACAATATCTTTTTCTTCAATCTGTATCATAATCATAAACCATCCAATAAAACTTTAAACACATTATAACACATAAAACACCTGTAATGTTACTATATCAGTAAATTTTCACAAAAAAACGGCAGGACCTGCCTGCCGTTTTAAACTGTAATTATTTGTTGAGATAGTTGATTGCATACTGTGCATACAGTGCTGAACCGATTTCAAATGCATCTTCATCAACATTGAAGTTTGGATGATGATGTGGCCACTGTGTTTCTGGTTTATCTGGATGACGTGCGCCAAGATTTGCCAGTGCACCGCCTTCTGGTGCAACAGCAAAGTATTCGCCAGCATCTTCGCCGCCCATCTGTGCAGGAGATTCAAAGAATGCGTCTTCACCAAGAAGCTGTTTTACTGTTTCTTCAATAAGGTCAACGCTTTCAGCTGTATTAACTGTTGGAGCAACCAGTCTCTGGTAATCAAGAACTGCTGTGCCGCGGTATGCTTCTGCAACAGATTTTGCAATTCTGCCGATTGCTTCTTCCAGCATATCTCTTACTTCTGGTGCGAAACAACGTGTTGTACCTTCGATAACTGCTTCATTGGCAACGATATTCCAGCGGGAACCACCATTGATTGTACCGCATGTTACAACTGCAGGAACAACAGGGTCCAGTTCACGGCTTACAATTTCCTGAAGTGCAACAACGATTTTGGATGCAATATAAACAGCATCAACACACTGATGTGGTGCAGCACCGTGGCCGCCCTTACCTGTTACATTGATGATAAATCTGTCTGCAGATGCCATTCTGCCGCCTGCGCCTGAGCCAACTTTACCCAGCTGTGCACCGGAAGAAATATGAATAGCAAATACGTTGTCAACACCTTCCATACATCCGTCAGCAATCATACCGCGTGCACCAACGCCAACTTCTTCAGCAGGCTGGAAGAAAAGTTTAACAGTACCATTGATTTCGTCTTTCATTTCATTCAGGATTTTTGCAGCACCAAGCAGCATAGCAGCGTGTGTGTCGTGACCACAAGCATGGTTCATACCAGGAATTTCTGATGCATAGTCTGTGCCTGTTCTATCGTCCAGTGTCAGAGCATCAATGTCAGCACGCAGGGCAACTGTTTTGCCTGGGTTATTGCCTTTGATTGTAGCAACAGTACCTGTTACAAATTTTTCTTCGTATGGGATGCCCATTTTATCCAGTTCACCACGGATAAGTTTTGCTGTTTTGAATTCCTGTGTACCTGGTTCTGGATGTCTGTGGATAGTACGTCTCATTTCAATAACGTAATCTTTGTATTTTTTTGACAATTCCAAAGTTTTCATAAATCTCTCTCCTTATATTTTACGGAATAATATGTTACATATTTTACCACTAAAATATTAGTATTGCAATACATTTGTTTTTCGCGGAAATACATTTGTTGATATTCCAAAATATAAGTGCTATAATTGTTGTATCTTGGTAAGGAGTGACAAATATGTCTGTACACATTACAATAAAACCTATTGACGAAAAACAGCCGCTGATGTCAATAGAAGAAATCGCAAGGCTTATGAATTTAAGTTATGGATATTCAGACAATAACTATTGTCTGATTTTTAATAAAACCGCAAAATACACCATTCTCTATGATGAAAAAATGGTGGGTCGTGGTATAGAAGTAAACTATGAAGACAATAGTATATGCCTGAGCATCCCACTGCCTACTACATCCCACGATATAGATATTTTCTATAAATTAGTTAAAAAAATCTGCGATAAAATGGGGGTGTATTTTATCCAGATGGATGAAGAATTTGTTGCTGTAACTGATATCGGTACAAAAGCTGAAAACGATAAAGAAATAACTATGCAATCTCTGCGCCGAATTGCCGAAACAGTATCAAACCAGGAACACAGATATATGATACTTTTCGGTGCGCTGAATCCTGTTTTTATCGGCCCTAACGAAATAAATGAAATGGATGACAGCATTGAAGGTTTTGATAAAATGATGGACAGAATACAGCGTATTGACGCGTATTATGCTAACCCACGTTTTTATAAATTTGACGATGAGAAAATACACGGATTCTATTTTCTGCGTGACAATGTACCAACTACTATTCCTTTGAATCCTGAATATCCATATCAGAAAATCGAAAATCTGCACTCATATCTTGTTGAACTGCCGGATGAAAACTATATTCCTTATGATGTTTTTATAAACAATATAGGATATGCAGACTATTATGATGCAGAGCATATAACAGTAAATCTTTCAGAAGAAACCATTTCTTATTTTGTGAAAAATCACGCTGTGGATATGATGACACTGAAACCGGTAAAAGGTTTTTACTGGGGTAAAATAATTGATACCGGATACTCCCACAGCAATAAAATAAAAAGATTCAACCTTGATATCGATGAGATATGTGGAGTGAACCATATTGCAGTATTCATCAGATGGGCAAATGAGCACGACCTGCTAAGTGCTGAGCTGATTGAAAAATGCCCAGAACTGGATAAAGAATATCCGGATTACAGAAATATTTTCCTTAAATCACCTGCATTCAGCGGCATGTTGCGCAATAAACATTTCAATGAAACTGGCAAAGCTTTTGTAAACAGTTTCTATAATTTTAACACTGGTGATGGCTTCCCTTCCTGTGTAGACAAAGTATCAGAAAATTATTTTGGCACAGAAAAATACAACTGTGAAGAATTCCATAACGAAGCCTATCTGTTCACACCATATGATGAAGATTATTATAAAAATCTTACTGCGTTTATAGATGCTGAATGGGAAAAATTCAATAAATAAAAATGCTCTCCCCTGTCACAGACAAGGGAGAGTTTTTATGTTATAGAATGTAAGAATTTAAAAAGAAAACCAGCTGTACAACAGTACAACTGGTTATCTGGTGCCGCTGACCGGGGTCGAACCGGTACGCCGTATTAGGGCGAGGGATTTTAAGTCCCTTGTGTCTGCCTATTCCACCACAGCGGCTAAAATATTATGCCTAAATATAATACAACAAAACTGCCTTTATGTCAACCATTTTTGACTTAAAGGCAGTTTTATCAGTTATTCAAAAATTAATCAACAAGGATTTTTTCTACCATTGGCAGGTTCTTTTTATTGATAATAGCCCACATTCTGATTGCAAAGATTACAACCAGTGCGATAACACAGGCAGGCAGTTCACCAATCATACCTGGCAGATAGTAATACAGCAGAGCACCTGGAATTGTTGCAGTAGCATAAATTTCTTTTGAAAGAACAAGTGGAGTTCTGTTAACCATAATGTCACGCAGCAGACCACCGCCTACTGCTGAAAGAGCACCGCAGAAGCAAACAAGAAATGCATTGTCGCCAAAGCCCTGGCCGATAGCAACCTGCATACCAACAACTGTGAAAATAGCAAGACCAACAGCATCAAGTGTGTCAATTACAAACATAATTGTCTTTCTTTTTTCATGCTGCATAAGTGGTTTGTAAATTGCTATTGTAATGAAAGCAACAACTGCTGCCATTGCAACATATGTTGGGTTTTTGAACAGGTTAGCAGGTGTGTTGTCAATGATAACGTCACGTGTCATACCGCCGCCACAGGCTGTACAACAAGCCATAAGCATAATACCCAGCCAGTCAAGGTCCTGGTTGATAGCTACATAAGCACCTGAAAATGCAAAAGTAACAGTGCCGATTACTTCAAGTATAAAAACTACATTTGGATCCATAATTTCCTCGCTTATAATATAATAAACATTAAGTAAATAAAAACCAGAAATATACTAACATTTTCCAAACAAATAGTCAATATGTCAACCAATATATTTGGCAGTAAAGATGAAATCTTTACTTTAAAAAAGTGTTTATTTTAACGTTTCATTATGTTAAAATATATGTATAAATTAATTATAACGGAGGATTGGAAATGAGCAAAATACCTGTGATTATAGACGTTGATACCGGTATAGATGATGCTATGGCACTGGTGCTGGCACTGCAGAGTGACAAACTGGAGATCCGTGGTATTACAACAGTTGCCGGTAATCAGACCATTGAAAAAACTACAAGAAACACTATTGACGTTGTGGAATATTTT
This sequence comes from Oscillospiraceae bacterium, assembly GCA_017560985.1. Classification (GTDB taxonomy): domain Bacteria; phylum Bacillota; class Clostridia; order Oscillospirales; family Ruminococcaceae; genus RGIG3102. The sequence goes on along the minus strand of JAFZDX010000085.1, from coordinate 51,629 downwards.
GGTCGCGGTGAAATACCTGTGGCAATGGGCGCAAGTCAGCCGCTGGTAAGGCCGCAGATTATTGCAGCATATGCCCACGGTGAATCCGGGCTGGGCACTGCCGTTTTGCCAAAAGCTGAAAAACAGCCAGAAGAACTGGATGCAGTATCGTTTATCAAAAAAGTACTGGAAGAAAGTGAAGAAAAAATCACACTTGTTCCTACTGGTCCACTTACAAATATTGCTATTTTACTTAAAGCTTATCCTCATATCAAAGATAATATCAAAGAAATCGTGCTTATGGGCGGCGGTGCTTTCCAGGGTAATTCCAATGCAACAGCAGAATTTAATATTTTCGCTGACCCTGAAGCCGCCAGTGTAGTTTTCAACAGCGGTGTAAAACTTGTGATGTGCGGTCTTGATGTAACAATGAAAGCACTGGTAACACCTGATGAAGTTGCACAGATTAAAGCAATCGGCAACAAGGCTGGTGATTTTATTGCTGAAGCACTGGAATTCTATATGGCAATGTACAAGAAAAACGCAAACTTCATAGGTTGCGCTGTTCACGATGCTGTAACTATTACATATCTTATCGCACCTGAACTCATCAAAACCAGACAAGGCATTGCAAAAGTGGATATTGACGGTAAAGACAGCTATGCTGCGACAATATGTGATTTCCGCCCTTGGCGTGATAAAGAAAAAGACAACGCTCTTGTGGGCGTTGATATTGACAGAGAAGCGTTTGTAAAACTTTTGATGGACGCCTGCAAAAATTATTAAGGAGTGGCAATTATGATAAAAAGACCTATTATTATTGATACTGACCCAGGCGTTGACGATACTATTGCCATTATGCTGGCAAACGCCCACCCTGAACTTGATATCAAAGCAATTACACCTGTTTTAGGTAATGTATCCTACAGCTTTACCAGCGAAAACGCTTTAGGCCTTGTGGAATATCTGGGTATTGATTGCAAAATCGGTATTGGTGCAGACCAGCCTTTGTTTATCAAAGGAATGGATTCTGATGGTGTACACGGCAAAGGTGGTCTGGGTGGCTATATGCTGAAAAACAGCGGCAGAGAATTTGACGGCTATGCCTGGGATATTATCCGTGATGAAGCTATTAAGGCTGGCGGTGAACTTGAACTGATTACACTGGGACCTCTCACCAATATAGCTATTACATTTATGCGTTATCCGGAAATCAAACCGCTTATCAAACGTATTATCTGTATGGGTGGTTCTGCATATGAAGGTAATATCACACCAAAAGCAGAATTCAATGTATGGGTTGACCCTGATGCATTCAATTATGTATTCCACAGCGGTGTACCTATTGTAATGTGTGGTCTGGACAGTACAGAACAGGCATATCTTACTATTGACGAACTGAAATCAATGGTTGGCAAGGATACAAAAATCAAAGAACTGTTTGACCATATATTCAATTTCTTTATCAATAAACGTACCAATTCCACAGACGATGACAAACTGCAGACTATTTACGATGCAATTACAGTGGCCTGGGCGCTGGATGAATCTATAGGTACAACCAAAAAATATTATGTGACCGTTGAAACAAAAGGTCCTAATGCCGGCTGGACAATAGTAGACCACAAGGGTAAATATAAAAAAGAACCAAACGTGGAAGTATTAGAAACAGCAGACAGAGCAAAATTCAAGGCTATGCTGGAAGAAATGCTGGAATATTATAAAAATTAATACAAAATAAAAGCCCGCTTTCGCGGGCTTTGTTTTATTTAAGATTATCTGGACCAAAACCAAATGGTAAAAGGTCTTTAAGCAATATTTCTATAATACCGCCTTTACCATCCGGCATTATAATCGTAAATGTTTCAGGGTCGCAGAATTCCATCATAACCTGACGGCACACACCGCAAGGGGCTGTCAATAAATCTGCTTCTACACCTTTTGGAGCGCCAACAACGGCAATTTTGGAAAATTCTCTTTCCCCTTCATACACTGCACGGAAAAATGCTGTTCTTTCAGCACAGTTTGTCGGCGAGTATGCTGCATTTTCAATATTACAGCCGTGATATATTTTGCCGTCTGTTGTTACAAGTGCGGCACCTACCATAAAATTTGAATAAGGAACATATGCTTTTTCCCTGGCTTTTTTGGCTTCATTTATAAGCTCTCTATTTGTCATTCTCATCACCTTATTCAGATTCTTTATCTGTCTTTATCAGTTTTCTGATTGCTTCTATGGCTACTTTTATAGCCATTTCTGTATCATGTGAAACAGGATTGTCCAGACCTGCAGCAACTCTTTCCTGATTGCCGGCAACAAGAAGAACTGTACCGCAGCGTACCCCCAGATGGCTGGCAACGATGAAAAGTGCAGCTGATTCCATTTCAGAAGCTTTTGCCCCCAGCTGCTTCCAGGCAGCCCATTTGTTGGTCAATTCATAGTTTACAGCCATTCTTTCAGGATTAATCTGTCCGTAAAAAGAATCTTTGCACTGTACAATACCTGTATGATGTTTTAATTTCATTGATTTACAGGAATCTACAAGAGCATTTACTATATCAAGGTTTGCAACTGCCGGAAATTCTATCGGCGCGTACTCTTTTGATGTGCCTTCCATTCGGATAGCACCTGTGGCAACAACAATATCGCCACCCTTTACATCAAGGTCTATACCACCACTGGTACCTACACGCACAAATGTATCTGCACCAACCCGTGCCAGTTCTTCCATAGCTATTGAAGCTGATGGGCCACCGATGCCTGTGGATGTAACAGACACTTTTTCACCATCAAGATATCCTGTATATGTTATATATTCCCTGCTGTCTGCAATAAGCTGTGCATCATCAAAATATTTTGCTATTTTTTCACATCTCTTAGGGTCACCAGGAAGTATAACATATCTGCCTACATCACCTGGTTTCACGTTTATATGGCGCTGTAAACCTACATCTGCTGTAATATTTTTCATAACCTTTTCTCCTTGAATAAAGTATATCTCTTTTAAGAATATTATATTTTATGTCTGGACAATTTACAACTGTTTTAATATATAAAAACAAACCCAACAATGTTGTCAGGTCTGAATTATAACTATTAAATATATCAGTTATTATTTTGTAGCGAATTTATATATCCATTCACCAAGGTAATCACAACCAAGCCCCAGGAAAGCACCGATTATTAAACAAGGGCAAAGCATCTGCCAGTTACCACCTGATGCAAATGATGTGAAACAGCCGATAAAAATACCTGTGGAACAGTTGAATTTTTCGAATTTAGGCAACATACACATTACCAATGTAAGAAGTCCACTCCATATGCCATAGTATCCAAATGTAGGAAACATATTGCCAAGAACAAGAATTGACATACCGCAGGCAACACCGGCAAAATTATTTGAAACAGATTTTATTATAGCTGGAATGCCACGCTTACCACTGGCAAAATATGTGGTGCAGCCTGCAAACCCTGCCCATATGCTAAGACCTGTTGCCCCCGCAATATATGTCCACAAACCGCACAGAATAGCTGAAGAAATTGCACCGGCTGCTAAAAAACTCATCTTTTTCATACATTATTCCTCATTAATTTTAATCTTTACTATAATTATACTATCCTGACACACTTAAAACAAGAAAAAACGGTCATTTCTGACCGTTTTTTGATTTAATTTTATTATTCTTCTGCGAAAATAACTGTTACATCTGGGTGAAGCTGCAGAATAGATGCAGGTACTTTTGGAGTAATTGGACCAAAGAAAGATTTTTCTACGATTTCTTTCTTTTTAGCGCCATTTGCAATCAGCAGAACTTTTTTAGCCTGCATAATTGACATCATACCCATTGTAATAGCTGTTGTTGGTACATCTTCTTTCTTTTCAAAGAAACGTGCATTTGCTTCGATTGTGGATTCATCAAGAACAACTTCGTGTGTTGCACCTGTAAAGAATTCATCTGGTTCGTTGAAACCGATGTGACCATCAAGACCGATACCCAGCAGCTGGATGTCAATGCCACCCAGTTCCTTAATCATAGCATCATATGCTTCGCCTTCTGCTTTCAGGTCTTCTGCACAGCCATTTGGAACAAATGTGTGATCTTTTCTGATATTTACGTGGTTGAACAGATTATCGTTCATAAAGTAACGGTAGCTCTGGTCGTTTGTGCCATCAAGGCCAACGTATTCGTCCAGGTTTACAGAAGTAACAGTTGAAAAATCAATGTCGCCTGCCTGGTTCATTTTGATAAGTTCTTTGTATGTTCCAACTGGTGTTGAGCCTGTTGCCAAGCCAAGAACAGAATTTGGTTTAACTGTCATCTGTGCTGCAATAAGGAGTGCAGCTTTATGGCTGAGTTCTTCGTAAGTTTTAACTTTAATAAATTTCATAATATATCTCCAATTAATTAAACTTTTCTGAAAACTATTTTATCCATTGATTTTACAATGCAGTCTGCTGGGATTACACCGCGCAGTGCTGTAAGAGGATAAACTGATGTACGTTTGCCGATTACTGTGCCTGGGTTAATAACACACTGACAGCCGATGTCTGCACCATCTGCCAGGATACCACCGATTTTTCTGATACCTGTTTCTATATCTTCATCACCATGAATCACAACAGCTTTGCCGTCTGATTTAAGGTTAGAACAGATAGAACCTGCACCCATATGTGCTTTGTTACCAAGGACAGAGTCACCTACATAGTTATAATGTGGTGCCTGTACTTTATCCAGCAGGATACAATTCTTAAACTCTGATGAATTGCCAAGAACACAGTTCTCCCCTGTGATTACATTACCACGCAGATATGCACCTGGGCGGATTTCTGTGCCGTGACCAATAATTGCCGGAGGAATAATCGTAGCAGTAGGTGCAATTTTAACATCTCTGCCTACAAGGATACCTGTTTCAATTTCTGTAAATCCTTCTATTCCTTCTTCCAGGAGTTTCGCACACAAGCCTTTGATTTTACCCAGCATATCCCAAGGATAAACACTTTCGCTGAACAAATCTTTCAGATAAGGAACATTACATTCGTAAAGGTCAGCTGTTTTTACAAGTTTAGTCATTTCCATGGCCTCTTTCTTTGATAAAGTCATAGATTCTGTGGGCGTGTTCTTTACACAACTGGTCTGTTTCAGCCTCTACCATAACACGGATAACAGGTTCTGTACCAGACTGACGAAGAAGCACACGACCGTTGCCGTTGATGATTTCTTCAACTTTTGCAACTTCTGCCAGAACTTCCTGATCTTCCATAACAGCATTTTTATCTTTTACTCTCAGGTTGATAAGATACTGTGGGAAAAGTGTAACTGGTTCTGCCAGCTGTGCAAGTGTGGATTTTTTATCTCTCATTTCTTCAGCCAGCATAAGTGCTGTCAGCAGACCGTCACCTGTTGTAGCATATTTTTTAAGAATGATATGACCGGACTGTTCACCGCCCAGTGAAAAGTTTTCTTTCTGCATACATTCGTAAACAAATCTGTCGCCTACTTTTGTCTGTACACAGTCAATACCTGCTCTCTTCAGTGAAGCAACGAAACCAGAGTTGGACATAATTGTTGCAACTACTGTATTACCATTGAGAACACCACGGGATTTAAGACGCTGTGCAAGGATGTACATCATTGCGTCACCATCAACGATATTGCCGTGTTCATCAACAGCAATACATCTGTCAGCATCACCGTCAAATGAGAAACCTACATCCAGATGCTGTTCTTTTACCAGTTTCTGCAGGTTTTCGATATGTGTGGAGCCTACACCCAGGTTGATATTCAGGCCGTTAGGCTGGTTGCCTACTACATAAGTATGTGCGCCCAGTGCATCAAATACAGCTTTGGCAATCATCCAGGAAGCGCCGTTAGCACAGTCAAGACCAATACGCAGGTCTTTATATGAATGGGATGCGATGGAAATAAGATAGCCAACATATCTGTTACGGCCGGAAACATAGTCAACAATCTGGCCAATATTTTCTCTGTGTGCCAGTGGCAGGTCTTCACCTGCTACACCCAGTTCATCAAGAGCACCATCAAGGTATGCTTCGATAAGCAGCGTTGTTTCGTCATCCAGTTTTTCACCATATTTATTGATAACTTTGATACCATTGTCATAGAATGGGTTGTGTGATGCAGTAATCATAATACCGCAGTCAAATTCGTCCTGACGTGTTACAAATGAAACGGAAGGTGTTGTTGTAACGTGCAGCATATATGCGTCAGCACCTGATGCAGTGATACCTGCAACGATGGAATATTCCAGCATATAGCTTGAACGGCGTGTGTCTTTACCAATAACGATTTTTGGTCTGTAACCTGCTGTTTTGCAACCTGACAGTGGTGATGAGAAATACCAGCCCAGGAAACGGCCAACTTTGTAAGCCTGCATTGATGTCAGGTTCATATTTGCTTCACCACGGAAGCCGTCTGTGCCAAAATATTTATTTTTTCTTTTGCCGCCATCTTTCTGGCGGTTGATTGTAATTTTATCATAAAGAAGTTCGTCTGTGGAAATATTGAACATTTCACACAGCTGTAAAACTTTGTCTATCTGTGGCAGTGACTGGTCCATTTCCCATTTTGAAACAGACTGTCTGGAAACTGAAAGTTTGTCAGCCAGTGTTTCCTGTGACATATTTGCAGCGCTGCGCAGATGAGTTATTTTTTCACCTATAGTCATAATTATCTCCTTAGAGGTTATTTGCAAGGAATCACCTTACATTATATGATACAATATACACAATGTATATTCAATCAACTATACTTTGAACTTTATGCAACTGAAAGTTGCATTTTTATAGCATTTTATCATAAAAATTATAACTCCGGTAAAGTATTTAGTCAAGTTTTGTAAATTATAATTTACAATCTATTCATATTTTATAAAACTATTATATGCTTTATTATCAGAAAATACACGGGAAACAAAAAAACACTCTGCATACAGTGTATTTTCTGTATGCAAAATGTCTTTGGTGATAAATATCCGGGTATTATTTTTATAGACATTCTTATTAAAATTGTTTAGGTTAATTTTGCAGGCGATATTTTATCCTTTTAGTTCAAAATCACACTAAAATAAAATACGGTACTCGATTATGTGTCCTCAATACAAAAACCCTGTAAACCCGCTATTTTAGCGCATTTAAAGGGTATTGTTCTTGCTGGCTGGTCTACTGCCTTCTTGCGTATGCCGCGGCTTTTTGCACTTTCACCGTCGTATGATATAACAGGCTGACTGTACATACCACCGCTGCCTGACACATTTTTACCATTGTTATTAGTACCAGTTTGTGGTATATTATTAATGGTAGATGTAGTTGGTGATTTTCCGCCGCTGTCTACCATTTTTATATTTACAATATCATACAGATATTTATCTCCGTTTTTGGAATTAGCTATTTTAAAATCAGCTGTCCATACGGAGTTGTTTTTTTCCTGTAAATATACTGTCCATGTGTCCCAGTCATTTAAACGATTATTATCTAACCAATCGTGGGGATATCTTGCCTTTTCTGTTCTATTAAACGAAGCACTTTCTATAAGTTCATCTGATAATACAACAGCCTGCCTTTTCATTGGGTCATTCGTGTTTTTACTGTCTAAATCGTGGTTAACTGTTACAAGTTTACCAGCTTTATTACGGAATTTTTCATTTTTTCTTGCAATTCTCACATCTAAAGAACTGCCGTTGCTATCATATGCTGTAAAAGTTTGTCCGCTTAATTCTTTTACTCTTTCCCTAACCATCTGTTTCTGTTCCGTTTCAGATAGTCCATCTAAAAGAGCAGAATCAAGGTAAACCCCTTTACCATAATCCTTACCACTTGCACCTATAATATGGTCAGAAATACTGAATCTGACATTATCTTCACTCTGTGCTCTGCTCTCTGCCCTCAGCATATTAACCAGATTCCTTTCAGCCTCATCCAGCATAGCTTTTTCACTCTGGGTGAATTTAATTGCCAGGTTGTTTTTTATACCCCTGATTATATCCAGCAGACCGTCTATAAGAGTCCAAATCAATGGGTACATTTGGTATTTACGGCCATCAAATCAAAGGCGAATCCGAAAAAACACAGAAAGAACTCAACACCATTTTCTTCAATCTTATCAAAGAAAAATCCGTTTAAAAAACAAAGTGGGTTATAAAGTGAGTTATTTCCTAAAAATATAAAAATAAAAATCCTTGTATTTCCGCTAAAATAGCTGATTTACAAGGATTTTATTATGGTGGAGGCGACGGGAGTTGAACCCGTGTCCGAAAAATAATTCACGACAGTATCTACGAGCGTAGTTTATCTACAACATTCCCTTTGATACAAGCCGACAAACAGGCTGTATCATCAGTAGCTTCATAAAATCATGACAGGACTCAAAGCTTTGCCCTGTTCACGTGCTCTATCTGCATGACGCCATGACCCCAGCCGATAGAAAACCGGGCATGACGGCTACTTAATTAAGCAGCTACTAATGTGTTACGATTAGCGTTTATTTTTGTGAAGCTTTTTAAGTGGTGCCCCACCACTACCCGCTGCTCTCGCTGCAAATTCCCCGTCGAAATCCAATACGCCCCCGTGTATTGGTGTGTAACAATGTTTTTGGATTAATCGTAACGGTAAGAAGTGTTATCTTGTTCTTTCTTTCATTGCGCGGTCTATATCTCGTTTTGCATCACGCTTTGCAATAGCATCACGTTTATCGTAAAGTTTTTTACCTTTACATAAACCAAGTTCAACTTTCACGTACTGTTTTTTGAAATAAAGTGACAGCGGAATCAGTGTCAGACCTTCCTGTTTGATTTTACCTGCCAGTTTATTTATTTCTTTTTTATGCAACAACAATTTGCGCACTCTGAAAGGATCTTTATTAAAGATATTGCCTTTTTCATAAGGACTGATGTGCATACCATTGATGAACACTTCACCATTCTGGATGTCAGCCCAGGATTCTTTCAGGTTTACTGAACCATTTCGGATAGATTTGATCTCTGTACCGTAAAGTTCAATACCGGCTTCATATGTTTCCAGAACAAAATATTCATGTCTTGCGGCACGATTTACTGTAATTGTCTGTCCCATAGTCCACCGCCTTTCAAAATTTGTAAGACAAAATATCTCTGAGTTATTATATTACTTTATTTAAAAATTGTTGTCAAGAGCGAAAAATGTGTAAAAAAAATATTATTCCAGATATTCCCTTTCTATTGTGGATTCAAGATATTCTTTTAATGCTTTCAAGTCACCTATTCTTTTATACTGTGGAAAGTTTATATCATTATAATTGGAATATGTAAGATGTATAAGGTAAAATATTTCTATCTCGTTTTCACGGCATGAGTATATTACATCATCATTCATATCATTTTTCAGCTCTGGAAGAAAATCAATACCATACAAGTCATGTCCTGGAGTTATTTTCTTTTTCAGTTTATCAATAAAATACATCTTGTTGTCTGAAATAAACATCCATGTAAAGTCTTCATAATAACAGTTGTATAACTCTGCGATTATTCCTGTGAAAGTTTCCGGGAAAGTATAATCTGAATCAGTCCATTCCACCCAGCTGTTTTCCAAATTGGAATTAAAGTGGTCATTAAGAATGAATTTTCCTGTTTTCACGCAGAATTGATAAAGCGACTGATTTTCTGCAATTTCATTAATGTTATTATATTCTGTTCGTATGTATTCATTTTCTCGACCGGAATTATATAACTCCAGCCAGTTTTGCCAGTCATTTATTATAGTTTCAAATTGTTCATCATATATTGGTGTGAGAAAATAATCATTGGTATACATATCCAATTCTTCATCGAATCGGCGTTGATAAATATATTTTTCACCTATAAATTCACATACTCCACAAAGTGGACCACCCCACCAGTCATTTATGGTATATATTCTGTTTTTCATTTTTCAGATCTTTCCTAAAAATATTAAACTGTTAGCATATGACATTATAACACATTTTTATCAAACAAAAAATACCAGCATATTAAATGCCGGTATTTATTGTATTATCAAAAATTCAGTTCTTTTTCTGCAACTGCAAGAGCTACTTCGATAACCTTGTCCATATCATAATATTTGTATTCACCAAGGCGTCCGCCGAAAATAACATTTTCTTCCTTGTCTGCCAGTTCTTTATACTGTGCAAAAAGTGCAGAGTTTTTATCGTCATTTACAGGGTAATATGGTTCATCACCTGGTTTCCATTCAGCAGAATATTCACGGCTGATAACAGTTTTTTCCTGTGTGCCGAATTCAAAATGTTTATGCTCTATAATTCTGGTGTATGGGGTTTCGCTGTCTGTGTAATTTACAACAGCATTTCCCTGGAAGTTGTCTGTATCCAGTACTTCTGTTTCAAAACGCACACTGCGATACTGTAATGCTCCAAGTCTGTAATCAAAGTATGCATCAACTGGGCCTGTGTATACAACTTTATCAGCCAGTTGGTCCAGCTCTGCTTTATTTTCAAGATAGTCAATACCCAGCTTTACTTCCACATTGCCCAGCATATTGGCTACCATCTGTGTGTAACCACCATTTGGAATTCCCTGGTACAGTGCGTTGAAATAGTTGTTGTCGTATGTAAATCTTACAGGCAGACGTTTGATGATAAATGCTGGCAGTTCTGTGCAAGGTCTGCCCCACTGTTTGCCTGTGTAGCCTTTAACCAATTTTTCATAGATATCTGTACCTACAAGACTGATTGCCTGCTCTTCCAGATTCTTTGGCTCTGTGATGCCTGCTTCTGCCCTCTGCTGTTCAATCTTTGCTTTTGCCTGCGCAGGTGTAATAACACCCCACATCTTGTTAAATGTATTCATATTGAAAGGCATATTGTAAATTTCGCCTTTATAATTTGCAACAGGGCTGTTGGTATATCTGTTAAACTCTGCAAACTGATTTACATATTCCCATACAGATTTGTTGTTTGTATGGAAAATATGAGCCCCATACTGGTGAACATTTATACCTTCGCATTCGTAAGTATAAATATTACCAGCGATATGGTTCCTTTTATCAATAACAAGACATTTTTTTCCCTGTTTTGCAGCCTGATGGGCAAACACTGCACCATAAAGACCGGCACCTACTATCAAATAATCGTATTTCATATATTTAATTCCGTTTCTGATTTTTCTATATATTACCATAATTATCTCTTAAAAACAACAATAATGTACCAAAGGCTCAACAGATGTAAAAATTATGTAAAAATTAACCAAAAGAAAAACTCATTTAGGACTATCCGTTTGCCTTTTAAATATTATTGTGTTAAAATACTATATATTACTATAATATATCAATTTTAAGGAGATATTATTATGAATGTTGTAGTTGTTGGCGGTGGTAAGGTAGGCCAATTACTTACCCAACTTTTAGTTGAAGAAGAACATAATGTGGTAGTAATAGATAATCGTGAATCCGTACTGGAAGAACTGCAGGACACATTTGACGTGGCTATTGTTCATGGCAATGGTGCTACTGTTGATATTCAGAGAGAAGCAAGTGTACATAATTGTGACCTGCTGATAGCGGCTACATCCAGTGACGAAGTAAACCTGCTGTGCTGTGTTGTGGCAAATATGCTGGGGGCAAAACATACTGTTGCCCGTGTGCGCAACCCTGAATATGATGGACAGATAGAATTTCTGGGTAAAAAGCTGGGACTGGATATGGCTTTGAACCCTGAAAAAGAAACTGCCAGGGAAATTTTCAGACTTTTACAGTTCCCTAACTTTACAAAACGCGATACATTTGCATCCGGTCGTGTTGAATTGGTAGAATTCAAACTTACAAAAGATAACCCTCTGGTAGGCAAAAAGCTGTATGAAGCAAAAGAACTGGCCAAGGTAAATGCTCTTATATGTGCTGTAGACAGAGATAGTCAGGTATTTATCCCAAGCGGCAGCTTTGTCCTTGAAGAAAATGATATTATCACAGTTGCTGCCGAAGGTTCCAAACTGGTTAATTTGTTACATACACTGAAAATGCTGCGCAGACCTGTAAAAAATGTAATGATTGTTGGCGGTAGCAGCATTGGCGAATACCTGGCAGAAAGACTGCTGAAAACAGGTGTTGATGTAACTATTGTTGACATTGATAAATACAAATGCAAAGACCTGAGTGCCCGTCTGCCAAAAGCAAATGTTATCCGTGGCAATGGAACACAGCAGGATTTATTGCTGGCTGAAGGTTTGCGTGATATGGACGCAGTTATCACTCTTACAGGTATGGATGAAGAAAATATGATTATCTCTATGTTTGCTTCTTCTGTAGGCGTGCCAAAAACTGTAACAAAAATAAACCGCACAGAATATCTGGGCGTACTGAAAACAGCAGGTATCGATACAACTGTAAGCCCAAAACTGCTGGTTGCAAATGAAATAATGAGATATGTACGTGCTATATATGAAAAAGGCACAGTAACTGAAAGCGACACTGCCGGCACTATCGAAACACTGTACAGACTTTTCAATGGTAAAGCTGAAGCCATAGGTTTCACCGTTCCAAAAGAAGGTAACTTCCAGGGTGTTTCACTTAAACAGCTGCATCTTAAACCACATATCCTTGTTGCAAACATCGTTCGCGGCAACCAGGTAATTATTCCAAAAGGCGATGACTGTATGTTGCCGGGTGATTCTATTGTTATTGTAACAACTTCGGATCAGGCTATCAGCAACCTGACAGATATATTTGCACCTGGAAGTTTATATTAATTTGACATACGGAGGATTAATATGAATTTTCAAATTATAGCTAAATATATGGGCAATATACTTATGCTGGAAGGTGTATTTATGTTACCTGCCATATTGGTTGCCCTCATATATAAAGAATTTTCGAGTATTCCTGCTTTTGTAGTAACAATTCTTTTGTGTCTGCTTATAGGTTTTTTACTTTCAAAAATCAAACAGACAAACAGAGGTATTTACGCCAAAGAGGCTTATGTATCTGTTGCTTTAGGCTGGATCATACTTTCATTTTTTGGCTGTCTACCATTTGTTTTCAGCGGTTATATTCCAAATCTGGTTGATGCCTTTTTCGAAACTGTATCCGGTTTTACCACTACAGGTTCAAGTATTCTGACAAATGTAGAACTGCTGTCAAACAGTATGTTGTACTGGCGCAGCTTTACACACTGGCTGGGTGGTATGGGTGTACTGGTTTTCCTTATGGCCATTGTTCCAATGAGCAACACTAAAGGCGGTGGCGAAGGCCTGGCATTGATGAGAGCTGAAAGCCCAGGTCCATCAGTAGGTAAAATGACACCTACATTGCGGCAAACAGCAAGAATTCTGTATAAAATATATTTCGTAATGACAATTATTGAAACTATATTGTTGTTTGTTACAGGTATGCCTTTGTTTGACAGTATTGTGCTTTCCTTTGGTACTGCTGGTACTGGTGGCTTTGGCATTAAGGTTGACAGTATTGATGGTTATAGCTATATTTCGCAAGCGATTATTGCTGTATTTATGATGCTGTTTGGTATAAACTTTTCAATTTACTATGTTGTATTGATGAAAGATTTCAAATCCGCCATTAAGAACGAAGAATTAAAAGCATATCTGGGAATTATAGCAATTTCTACATTGTTAATATTCTTCAATGTCAAAGGCAGTTATGACAATTCCGGTGTGGCACTTCTGGACAGCTACTTCTCTGTTTCCAGTATTATCACAACCACAGGTTATGCAACTGCAAACTTTGATTTATGGCCGCAGCTTTCAAGGTTTATACTTGTAGCAATTATGATATGCGGTGCATCAGCCGGGTCAACCGGTGGTGGTGTAAAGGTAAGCCGTATACTTATTATGGCAAAAGCTATCAAACGAGAAATAATATCTGTAATCAGCCCAAGAAAAGTAAAAACTATTACAATGGACGGTAAACCAATCAGTGAAGTTGTAATCAAAAATACCCTTACATATTTCTGTGTATATTGGTTTATTGCCATAGGCTCTATGTTCCTGCTCACTCTTTTAGAGGGTTTCAACACAGAAGTTACAGTTACAGCAGTTATGGCTTGTCTTAACAATATCGGCCCTGGTCTGGATATTGTTGGTCCTGCAGGTAACTTCAGTATGTTCTCCCCTATTTCCAAAATAATCCTGTCACTTAATATGTTGATTGGACGCCTGGAAATCTGGCCTATGCTGCTGTTGTTTACGCCATCTATTTATAAAAACACAACTAAAAAAGCATAAAAATTATCCTCTGTATGTAAGTACAGAGGATTTTTTGCATTATAAAACCGCCTTTAAAATCAAGGCGGTTATTTTTATCTGAAAAATCTGTTTTTGTTTTTTTCACAGAATTTAAGCAATGTATGCAACAGGAAAATATCAACAGGGATAAGAACAATGTTTTTGATAATTCTTATTGGCACCATAAATTTATAAGCATTACCATACAGCATAGAAAGCCATAAAGGTGTCAGTGTCAGATTTATACCAACAGTAACAATCAGCCTGGCAGAAATACATTTATGTAAAGTGACTTTTCTTTTGTAGAAGAAAAGTCCATAAATAAATCCCACAAGAATTTCATTCAAAGTGAACCCCGGAAAGAAAGGACCGTCCGGTTTAAGAAGGTACTTGATTATATCAGCTATACCACCAGACATAGCCGCAACCAACGGCCCGAAGAAATAGCCTGTCATTGCGTGGGTAAGAGAAGTAAAGCCGATAGACAAAAATTGATTCACCTGAATTGTACAAAGAGCCAGTATCGGACTCATGGCAGCAAAAAGCGCTGCACCTGTTATTGAACGTACCGATCTCAGTTCTTTGGCTGCACTTTTCCAATATTCTTTCATACACTCATCTCCATATATTATTTTAACACATCCAGCACATCTGTAAGTGTTTTACAGATATAATCACAATAATCCCCGTTGTACTCGGGGTGTCTGTTATTTACAAGTATAGTATCAAAGCCACAGTCTTTTGCGCCTTTGATATCATCAACAGGGTTATCACCTATCATTATACACCTTTGTGGATTGTCAGCAAGATTTCTGGCGTATTCAAATATTTCTTTTCTTGGTTTTGCAAAACCTACTCTGGCAGAAACTACACAGCCTTCAAAATATTTATCCAGCCCCATATCGCTTATCATCTGTGTCAGTTCTGGAAAGTTATTTGAAAGTATATAGTTTCTGTAACCTCTTTCTTTCAATGAAGATAAGACAGTTATGGCATCATCGTGCAGACGATGCTTTGTTATATCTACCACATACGGGCGGATAAGCGGTGTCATTTTCTCTGCCTGGTGTTTCTCAAAACCGCTGGCAATATACATCTTTATAAATTCATCTTCACAGCTTTTCCACCAGCCATCATTTTCCATAAGATGACGTGTATCCCTATCTGGGTAAGTCCACCATGGCAGACATTTGCCGCTGAGATTTTTCATTATTTCAGTATGAGATACATTCATCTGCGGAAACATTTCATCTGCCAATTTCAGTGCAATATCAACCCACTGATTATCAGGCTTTGTAAGTGTACCGTGAAAATCCCAGAACAGCACAGGCTTTTCATTTAAAACATTCTCTATTTCAGTTTTTGTGCTCATTCTGTTAAGAACCTCCAAAAGAGCTTTTTTTGATAGTTTTGTGGGTATATTCAGATATTCTGCCAATTTTTCCCTATTAAGTGTGGCATTGGCAGTACCTGATAAACCAAGTTCAAACAAATCAGCATAGGTCATCTGCTGTTTATCGGAATCTGAAAATACGCTGTTTACCCCTGCCTGTTCCAGACATTTTATAAGTATGTCTTTTTCAATTCCTTCTACCCCAAGCAGGCCTTCTTTGGATGCTGACTGCTTTCGGCTTTCCTTACCTTTAACAGGTGGGATATATACATTTATAATTTCACTGCCACGACAGATATTCTGTACGTAATTTCTGATTTTAAAACCTGCAGAATCCGAATCAGTGATAAGGATTATACCATTTTTTCTTCCCAGCTGTTTAAGCAGATTTTTCTTCTCATCATCACTGTAAACAGAAAAACCGTGAACAGGAATAATAAGGCCATCAATAATGCTGTCCAGCTTTATTGCGTCATATTTTCCCTCTACAACAACAACCTGGCTGACTTTTATTTTCTCCATCAATGGACACCTTTCCCGATAATCTGTGTAACCAGCACATAAAGCAGCTGTTTTTTATCCCGTGAAGAAGACTTCATAGCAATATCCGCTTTCATAATCAACTGCAAGATTTCTTCCAATGCAGAAAGCGAAAAATTTGAAGCATTGTTCATAGCCTTTTTATATCGGTATGAATTTGCTTTGCTTTCAAAATCCTTGTGTACTGTATTATAATCTTTTCTCTGGCTTTGTGCCAGTTTGCAACGGTGCATATCCACGAAACCAGATGTCACAGCACCTAAAATTGCAATTTCATCTGTACGCAGTTCAAAAAGATTATTCAGTTTTTCAATAGCTTTCACTGGTTTTTTACGACAGATAAGGTCAATCATATCAAAAACTGATGCTTCCACCGTTTTTACACCCATTCTGTCAACTATATCCAAAGTGATTTCAGTGTAGTCGCTGGCCGCACAATACTTGTCCACTTCATTTACCAGCAAACCTACATCTTTGCCTATATTTTCAACAATTTTTCTGGAAACTTCTTTTGAAAGCTCTGTTCCCTGTTTTTTCGCGTGGGAAACAATCATTTCTTCCAGGTAGCGTTCATTAATTTCCTGAACATAATGCAACAGACCGTATTTCTGCACTTTTTCAAAAAGTTTTTCAAACTTTTTGGCTTTCAGTTTTTTGTCATCTTCATAAGTCAAAACAACAGCAAGCCTGTTTCCGTCACTTTCTTCAATCAGCTGATCAAGCTTTTCAAAGTCAGTGTCATTCAGTGAACTTATATCTCCATCACGGATAACAATGAGTCTTTCGCCGAAAAAACTGGGTGTAAGGACAAGGTCAAATACTTCATCCCAATCCAGTTTATTTATAGAAAAATATGACATACTGTCATCATCAATACCATTCTTGCGACAAATCTGTTCTATAATAGTAAGATTTTCATTGCATACAAAAGAATCTTTGGACAAAACAAACCAAAGTCTTTTAAAATCTTTATCGGTTATTTTATATCCGACTGCCAAAGTTTTTCACATCCTCTACTATAGAATACCGCCCTGATGGCGACTTGATTTTAATTGTAAGTATATCATACAATTCTTTCGCCTGTTTTTCTGTAACCAGGTTACCATTTTTCTTGATAACAGGATAAAAGTAGAAATAGTTATCTGCTTCCACTGTTTTAGGTGTATCAGAACCAAAGAAATAAAGGTCAAATATTTCTCCGGACATATCTGCCTTGTTATGATTGAAAGCAAAGGTTGTACCATATATGTCCAAATTACAGAACATCTGTCTGCTTTTAACATTCACATCCACAACATAGTCACCTATATAATACTCGCCTGTGACCGATGCCCATTTAAGGTTTTCTGTGTATTCAAAATACATTTCTGTATCAGGTTGTTTAAGACTGCAAACCAATATTTCGTCAAATTGGTCTATATCAAGATTTTCACAAACAGTGGTCAGCCTGTTCTGATTTATATTTTCAGTGGCCAAGAGATAATTTTTATCTTTGGCTGTTATTATGTATGAAGGCTGACTGCTGCCATCAAACACTTTTACAGTTACAATATCTCTATTCAAGAAATTATAACATAAAAGTGTAATTATAGGAACTGCAAAACATAAAATAATTCTCTTTTTATTATCTGAAAACAGTATAATCGAGATTAAAATTGTAATTACTATGGAAAAAATCAGAACTTTAATTATTTCTGTTGATGGATTTATCATTGCGAATGCAAAGTGCTGCTGCGAAAACTCTGTAAACCACATCAACAATTTTATCAATACGTCATTAAATGGTGCAATAAATGACGACACCGGCATACCAATTAATGGCACAAACCCCAGCACTGGCAAAAAGAATGAAAGTACACAGATGGCCATTATTACATAAGAAACCAGTAAATTGAAAAATGGTGCTAACAGCGTCATTTCCATTCCAAGTAAAGCCAGAACCGGTGTGGTATACAATGTTGCAAATGCAGACATTATCAATAATGACAGTAATTTATTAAAATCGTATTTTCTGGCAAGATCTGCCCCTTGAATTACACCGAAATAAGCACTGTATGATAACAGCAGACTGCCGCTATGGGCAGTATATGGATTTGTAAACAATGTAATCAGGATAATAACAGCAAGGACAGTGTAGTTATCCGTTTCTACAATAAATGTTTTGCCAAATGTTACCGCCATAATCAGACAGCCCGCCCTTATAACAGATGGTGTAAAACCTATGATACCCATAAACAAAAACACAAAAACGAATAAAACAATGTTTTTCAGTTTCTTATAAACAGGTAATTTTAACATCAGCAGGTTTAAAACTGCAACTATAAAGCCAATATGCAAACCAGACACAACAAGGGCATGGGATAAACCTGTAAAGGCAAAAGCATTTACAACATTGCCGTCCAGCAGACTTTTATCACCTAATCCCATTGCAACAGCCAGCGGTACTGTAGTGTAATCAAATAATTCCCTGGCCTTATCCTTTAAACTAATACTGATTCCATTGAAAAAAGAAATATAATTAGTATTGTCTTTCTCTATTGAAACACTGTCAGCATAGAAATAACCGTATACTCCCTGCGAGAAATTATAAATATACCTGCTTTTAGGTGTAAAGCCTTTATACTTACCAGTTAATTTTAGCACATCTCCCTTTTCAAAATAATCAGAACTATACACTATAACCTTAAAATTATTGATTTTATCAGAATCAACAGTTTCCAGACTTATATGATACCAGTTTGCAAAGCCTGAATTACCGGCATCAATAACTGTTCCGGTTACATTTATCTTTTCTTTTGATGAAAGCCACTGTATTTTGTTATTCAGATTATTTTTGAACACACCAAGCCAGCCTGCTGCTATAATTGCGGCAAGCCGGAATAAAACCAGATGCTGTGTGTATTTGTCAGCAGTAAGTTTATGAAAAACAACAAATATTAAAAATAATGCCGAGCAAGCGTAAAATATGCTGCCCGGCATTGTGTTAATCATATAAATTACCACCAACATAGAAAATGCTATAATAAACAGTGGTCTTTTAATTTTCATAAAATCAACCTGGAGGCCAGGACAGATTTCTCTGTGCAAGCATATGGAAATGTACGTGACCAACAGTCTGGCCGCCATCTTCACCGCAGTTTGCTACAATGCGATAGCCTTTGTCCAGATTTTCCTGTTTTGCAATTTCTGCTGCTGCAAGAATCATTTTGCCTGCAATGTCGCTGTTTTCAGCTGTAAAATGTGCAGGGCTTGGAATATGCTGTTTAGGAATAATGATTACATGGAAAGGTGCCTGTGGAGCAATGTCTTTAATGGCAACCAGATCTTCTGTTTCATAAACAACAGTTGATGGGATATCTCCCTTTATAATACTACAAAAAAGGCAATCCATATTTATCCTCCTGTTTTGTATGAATTATGCGGCGGCGAAAACCGCCGCATTTATTTTTTAATTATTACATCATTGAAGCAACGATTTCTGTTACTGTAGACAGAGCTTCGTCAACTTTGGATACATCTTTAGCGCCAGCCATAGCAAAGTCTGGTTTACCGCCGCCATTACCGCCTGTTACAGCTGCAACTGCTTTTACCAGAGCACCAGCTTTTACACCAGCTGCGATTGCGGATTTGCCACAGGAAGCAGCGATTGTAACTTTGCCACCCTGTTCGCCACAAAGAACTGCGATGCCATCTTCAATACCCTGAGCCATCTGGCGCAGTGCATCAGCATTTGTACCTGCAAAGTAACCTGTGTAAACTTTCAGACCATTTACTTCAACAGCATTTTTCATCAGATCAGCAACTCTGCCTTTTGCAATTTCGCCACGCAGTGCTTCGTTTTCTTTCTGCAGAGCTTTGATTTCTTCGTTAGCCTGTGCAGCTTTTACAGCGATATCGTTAGGATTGTTGATTTTCAGACCTTTAGCTGTTTCGTTGATAAGGTTCTGTTTTTCTGCCAGCAGAGTAAGCACGCCCATACCTGTTACAGCTTCAATTCTTCTTACGCCTGCAGCAACGCTGGATTCAGAAACGATTTTGAACAGACCAACTTTTGCTGTGTTGGAAACATGTGTACCACCACAGAGTTCTGTTGCAAAGTCACCCATTTTTACTACACGAACAACATCGCCGTATTTTTCGCCAAACAGAGCCATAGCGCCTGATTTTTTAGCGTCATCCATTGACATTTCCTGTGTTGTAACTTCCAGAGCATCTGAAATAGCACCATTTACCAGCATTTCTACTTCTGCCAGTTCTTCAGCTGTCATAGCGGAGAAGTGTGTGAAGTCGAAACGGCATCTTTCGTTGTCAACATAAGAACCGGACTGATGAACATGGTCACCAAGAACTTTACGCAGAGCAGCCTGCATAAGATGTGCTGCAGAATGGTTAGCTTCTGTTGCACGTCTTGTTGCAACATATACTTTAGCAACTGCTTTATCACCAGCTTTTACAAAGCCTTTTTCCAGTGCGCAAGTGTGTACATACAAGCCTTTACCTGTTTTCTTAACATCTGTTACTTTCAGCAGGCCGTTTGCTGTTTCGATAACACCTTTGTCAGAAACCTGACCGCCAGCTTCTGAGTAGAATGGTGTTTTATTCATAACTACCAGAACAGTCTGTACATCTTCTGCTTCTTCTTCAAAGGATACAGCGTCAACAAATTCGTTGTTTTCAGCCATAGCAACAATTTCTGTTTCTACTGTAAGGTCTGTGTAGCCAACAAATTCTGTTGCAGCAACATCCAGTGACTGGAACAGGTCATCTGCCCAGCTGATGTTGTTGTTCTTTTTGCGTGCTTCACGTGCACGGTCTGCCTGTTCTTTCAGCAGAGCACGGAAGCCAGCTTCGTCAATACCGATACCAGCTTCTTCCAGAATTTCTTTTGTAAGGTCAAATGGGAAACCGAATGTATCGTTAAGACGGAATGCTTCTGCACCGGAGAGAACTTTTTCGCCTTCAGATTTTTCAATATTTTCAATCAGACCGGACAGGATAGCCATACCCTGATCGATAGTTTTGTTAAAACGTTCTTCTTCGTTTTTGATAACTTTTTTGATGTAGTCTTTGTTTTCTTCCAGTTCTGGATATGCAGCCTTGGATTCCTGGATAACTGTATCGCACAGTTCGTTAAGGAACATACCTTTGATACCAATCATTCTGCCATGACGAGCAGCACGACGGAGCAGACGACGCAGAACGTAACCACGACCTTCGTTTGATGGCAGAACGCCGTCAGAAATCATAAATACTGTACTTCTGATATGGTCAGTGATAACACGAACAGAAATATCTGTTTTAGCATCTTCTTTATATTTAACGCCGGAAATTTTTTCTACTTCTTTGATAACGTTAGCAATAGAGTCAACTTCGAACATATTGTCAACACCCTGCATTACGCAAGCAAGTCTTTCCAGACCCATACCTGTGTCGATATTACCTTTTGGCAGTCTTTCATAGTTGCCTTTGCCGTCAGAGTCAAACTGTGTGAAAACGTTGTTCCAGATTTCGATGTATCTGTCACAGTCACAGCCTACGCCACAAGTGTCTTTGCCACAGCCGTATTTTTCGCCGCGGTCGAAGTAGATTTCAGAACAAGGGCCGCAAGGACCAGAGCCGATTTCCCAGAAGTTGTCTTCTTTGCCCATACGTTTAATGTGTGATGGGTCTACGCCTCTGTGATGTTCCCAGATGTCCCATGCTTCATCGTCTTCTTCATAAACTGTTACATACAGCAGTTCTTTTGGAATCTGCAGTTCTTCTGTCAGAAATTCCCATGCCCATTTTGTAGCTTCTTCTTTAAAGTAATCACCAAAAGAGAAGTTACCCAGCATTTCAAAGAAAGTACCGTGACGTGCTGTGATACCAACGCGTTCAATGTCAGGTGTTCTGATACATTTCTGACATGTTGTAGCACGGTTGTTTGGCATAATTGCCTGGCCCATAAAGTATTTTTTCAGTGGAGCCATACCGGAGTTGATAAGCAGCAGACTGTTGTCGTCCTGTGGAATCAGTGGGAAAGAATCCAGACGAGTATGATCTTTTTTCTGGAAGAATGACAGGTATTTTTCACGCAGGTCATTCAGTGAAGTCCATTCCATAATTTTACACCTCTTAAATAAATTTATACGTATTTGAAAATAAAAAAGCCCCATAGGATTTACTCCTATGGGACGACTATACACCGTGGTACCACCCAAATTACACAGCTATGCTGTGTCACTTTAAATGCGTTAACGCCGCATTTACGGCCGACTTGTTTCACCGGCAGCAAAAGGGTGGCTCTGAATATTTCTTTTAAAAGTCTTGCACCTACCGACTCTTCTCTGGTAAAAGAATATATCCGTATTCCCTTTTATGGCTTATTTTCTATTAACGAATTTATTATACTAAACTGACTATTTTTTGTCAAGGGTAGAAATACAGCTGTTTTCAACAGGGCGCGTATCCGCAAATTTCAAATAATAAATACTGTCGCATATTTTTTTAAACAACGGTGCTGCGGTATATGTGCTTTCTCCACCATCTTGTATAGTGATAGCTATTACATACTGGGGATTGTCTGCAGGGTAAAATCCACCATACCAGGCGGTGAAAATTTCCTCCCCATTTTCCTTTGTTTTACCTGTCTGTGCTGTCCCTGTTTTACCGCCAGCTGACAAAAATGTTGGTTTCGCCCTTTCACCTGCACCCTTTTCTACAACCTGTATCAACATATCTTTCAGTGTTTTTGAAGTGTGTGGTGTAATTACTCTTTTTGAATGATAACTGTACAATTCCAGTGTCATATTTCCTGTTTTTTCACTGAACATTCCCTCTACCACCTGGGGGTAAATATAAATGCCATTGTTGGCAAATATATTCATATAGGCTGCTATGTGTACAGGGCTGACGCGAAAATCCCCCTGCCCGAAAGAAACAGATGACTGGACACCCAGATTTTCTATTTTTGATGTATCAGGAAAATTACCTTTTGATGTATATATGTCGTCACATATTTTTATATTTTCTCCAAAATGCATCTGGTCTGCCATCTGCAACATAAAAAACCCCTTATTCCTGACCTCCCGGTCTATGAAATAGCAGTTACAGGATACCACCAATGCCTGTGCCATATCAACAGGACCATGGGCACGATGATTGGCACAGTGATAGGTGTGTCCGTTTACAACAGTATAACCATTACAATAATAAACTTTATCCTTATTATACCCATTTTCCAGCAGCATTGCTGCCCACAGGGGCTTTATAACACTGCCTGGCTCATAACTTTGTAACGCTTTATTTACCATTGGTGAATTATCATCATCAAGATAAGCCACCACATTGTTTGCATCATATACAGGTGTTGATGCCATTGCCCTGATTTTACCTGTTGTACTTTCCATAATAACTATACTACCATTAGGTATAAATTCTTTCGCTATACCTTCCGCCATTCTTTGCATGGAATTGTCTATGGTAAGCGACAAAACCTGGCTGTCCTGTGATGTAGTACTGTACACATCCCCATATATATCACCATTGCCATTTACATTGAAATGTACATTTATCTGTTGTCCATTATCTTTTAAAAGACTGTTATAAGCTTTTTCAACACCTGAAAGGCCGTTATTATCCAGGTCAAGATAACCTATAAGGTGCTGGGCAAGGTTTGATGATGAATATCGCTTTGTGGTAGTATAGATAGTCTCTGTCTGCAATGGCGATGTCAGTTCCACCACAACCTGTCGCTGCTGCTGTATGCGACTGTAAAACTTAGCTCTGTCCTGTGGACGGATGTTTTCATAAATATTCTGCAAATCCTTTTCGCTGGTAATAAATGCTTTAATCTGGTCCTGTGTTCCGGTGATTTTATTCAGATTACAATCCACTATTTCTGCCCTGCCTGCTGAAATATCCACAGTGCGTACAGTCTGTTTTTCTGCCAGAACATCATACCCCATACACATAAGAGAAACTATTTTTGCCTGAACAATGACAGCAAAAGCAAAAAAGCAACAGTAAACTATAAGCAATCTTTTTTCGGTCATAAGAATCCCCCTGCCTTTAAGTATAGGCTGGGGGAAATAGTTAATACATATAGTTATCTTTCAATATTTTTATTGCTTTTGTTTCCAGACGGGAAACATAACTGCGGCTGATACCCAGTATTTCACATACCTGTTGCTGTGTCATTGGATCATTGCCACCTATTCCATAACGCATCAGTATAATCTGCCTTTCACGCCCTGAAAGTTTCTGGGCGATTAACCTGTGAAGTTTATCTTTGTTTTCCTGCTGTTCCACCCATAGATCCATATCAAAATCATCCTGCAAGCTGTCTTTTAATGACAGGTTGCTGGAATCGTTGTTTACTTCCAGATTGTCTTCCAGATAAATAGTATTTTCGCTGCCCTTCTGTTTTCTGAAAGACATAAGAATTTCATTTTCAATGCATTTCGCCCGATATGTAGAAAACCTGGTATTCTTTTCATAATTGAAACTTTGTACGGCTTTTATCAGTCCTATTGTACCTATACTGATCAGGTCTTCATTATCCTGTGGGTTGGCATAATATTTTTTTGCAACATGAGCAACGAGGCGAAGATTATGCCGTATCAACCTGTCACGGGCTGAATTATCTCCATTGTGGTATTTTTCAAACTCTTCTTTTTCTTCCTTTTGTGTCAGTGGTTTTGGCAATGTGCGGCTTTCCAGATGTAGTGAAAGAAACAGCATTGATGAAAGCACCAGTGAAAAAAGAGCTGTAAACATATTTTCTCCTTATAGATTTTTTATAATTCTATTGTGGAGTACACAAAAAAATAACCTGGAAATATTTCCCAGGTTATTTTAATTAAAGTATTACAGGCACCGGTTTATCTATCTCCAGGCTGTCAGGTGTTACTTTACAGCTGTATGCCAGTATTTTCACTCCTGCTTTTTCTGCATCTTTCAGCGCCCGCCCAAATTGTGGTTGTGTTTCATAATTAGGCGAAAAAGAAATTACATCTTCCATCTGTATTACAAAAAACACCGCTGCCTTATATCCGTTTTCGACCGCATCCACAAGTCCTCTTATGTGTTTTATACCTCTTTCTGTCGGAGCATCAGGAAAGCGTACACAGCCGTTTTCTTCCAGGGTTACACCCTTTACCTCTACAAATATTTTATCTGTTTCTGTTTCAATATAGCAGTCAAAGCGGGAATCTTTGTAGGTATGTTCCCTTTTTATAAAAGCTGTAGGCAGCTGTTTCTTTACCCACCGGGCAAAAACAGTATTGGGGGCCTGACTGTCCATATTTATTACTCTGTCGCCTTTTACAACTGCAACAAGATCATAAAGAGTTTTTCGGTTTGTATTATCTGATTTCTCAAGGAAAACAGTACATCCCGGCACCAACAATTCTTTGCAGCGACCTGTGTTTTTCACATGGACTGTATGTTCCATACCATCTATAATTACTTTTGCGATAAATCTGTTGGGACGGCTGATAAAAGTGCCGCCGACAATATTTGTATACTTCATTATATAATATTACTGAATTGTATTGATAACTGCCTGGGCCGTACCATAGGCAGCTTTGTATATGTCTGTGTTGCTGTAAAGTGTAGAAAATTCTGCAGGGTTTATCATAAAACCATATTCCATCAGGACAGATGGGCATATATCTGTTCTGGTTACATAATAGCGGCCATTGAATGCACCACGGTTAAGCCTGCCTGTTGATGCTGTTACATTTTTTGCCAATGCCTGCGCAAGAGTTTTGCTCTGATGAGTAAAGTAATAACATTCGCTGCCACGGGCTTTTGTAGAATCGTAAGAATAATCCATACTGTTGTGATGAATTGCAATAAACAGATCCGGTTTAATATCTCTCACCATATTTCTGCGATCATCAAGAGTTGGGAAGATGTCATCTTCCCTGGTCATCAACACCGTAGCACCGTTTGATTCCAGTATTGCTTTTGTGGCCTGTGCAACAGCCAGGTTCAGGTCTTTTTCAAGTGGTCCATTAGTTGAGGCAACTCCCAGTGCACCACTGTCTTTTCCACCATGGCCAGCATCAAGTAAAATTGTAATACCTGTCAGTGGTTTTTCACTGTTTTTAACTTGTGGAGTATTCTTCAGATAAAGTTTTACGGTTCCTTCCTCTGATTTTATATCATAACCCCATAATGGATTTGATTTATCCAGAATAAAATCAAACTGTATGCCTGTTTCCGTTTGTGTAATGGTGTAACCACTGTAGAAAGCTGTTTTTGGAAATGGTATTTCTTCAATGGATGTATCCATAAAGAATACTGTCAGTTTATCCTGTGTAAATTCGTGAGTGATACCTGGCATATTATTCACAGAAAAATGTAATATCCGGTCGCTGTTTTCCAGTTTTTCCCGGTTTATAGCAGTAATAACAGGATTTTCATATAGTGTATAATTGTCTGTCTTTTCTTTTTTGGATGGTTTGTAGTCCCGCGTAATTTCATCCAGAATTTCTACTTTTTCTGATGGTATATACCCACCATTTGTCAACTTATAGGCATATGTTTTTACACCGCTACGCTCTGCTTCCACAGATTCTGCCACTACAAGTTTTGTTCCCGGATCAAGGCCGGCAATAATAGAAGAATCATCTTCCGGGTCTGACAATACACTGGTCAGCTGTGATGATGTGCTGATAATCCTACCTGGGTTAAGTTTTACGCTTTCATCCCTCGGCAGTTCTTTTTTTACTGTATTTCCTGTGGATTTGTACACCTTACGTGTAACTGTAAAAGTTTTGCTGTCTGTACCGCTGGTAACAGTTACAGGATTCTCACCTTCTGTAAGTTCCAGATACACTCCAAAAGTACCATCAGTCCGGCTGGCATACTCCGTACCATTGATGTTAACAGTGCCTTGTGCACCTGTGCCGGTGATAAATATACCTGAATAATATGTGCTAACATCCTTAGTCGGATAAGTTACTGTAAAATCCTGTAAAGCAGACAGATTGAATAGTGGCAGTTTTTCGTTTTTACCCAGTGCATATTCAATGCCCGTATGTTTTTGGTAGTTTCCGCTATAAAGTGAAATAACAGCACCGTCAAGACTGCCAAAATTTGTAGCCACAAAAATATCGCTTTCCAAAGAAGGGGTGTTGTAATGCAACAATACTGTCTTCTGTGTTGTAGATTTAAACAATTTATATTGGTTGTAATCCATTTCTGTACAGATATAGCCATCTACTTCAGCCATACCAGCAGTCTGTGATAACAGTGAATTGCCGCACATAAGAAAAAGGTTACATTTTTTAGGTGTAAGTGCAGATATCTGCTGTAAAAGCTCTGTACTGCCGTTATAATTTTTCAATACAATAGCAGGCAGTGCATAATTTTTGCCCAGAGTCTTGGCCGCTGCCAGTATATTTTCATCAGACAAATCCTGACAGTCAATCATAACATACAACTGTATTTTTTCTTCTGCCAAAGATTTTTTAAGTTGTTTTATAAAATCCTGTTTTTCATATGCAGCATTATCTTTGTATATATCTGTAAAGCCTTCTGTATTTGCCAGGCTGTATGAGCCGTCGTTAAAAGGAAGAATTACAGTGTTTATCCCATTTGACAGAATATAATTAAAGGCAGTTTCATCAGAATAGTCTAATGGGTTACAAAAATCAAAATCAAACTCAGTGGCTATGAATAGTTGATTTTTTACCGTGAATCGCCTGTCTGAATTAAACACAAAGACAGTTGCAACAAGCATAAATGCCATCGTAACTGCTGTATACAGAAACGCTAACCTTCTTCTTTTTTTCATGTTATCACCTCTTTTACCTGATTTTAACAAAAAAATGTGAAATAATCTCTGCAAAAAAGTGAAAATATAATGACTTTATTGTCACTTTTTATTGTAGTCTTATTTGCCATTTTTATAGGTCTGTACAGATATTTCCTGTTTTGTAAAATCAATATGGTAAATAGAGCTGTCACCTGCTTCATACAGCCAGTCTATTGCTTTATGCGGTGTAACCTTGATTACAACCTCTGTGTCCACTGTGGAATACATTTCATAGCTTTCAGGATGGTGCTTTTTCATAAGCCGGGCAAACTTTTCGTTTTCTTTATCCAGCGGATGACCGCATAACTTTGCTGTACCTTCTATCTGTGTGGCATTTTTTACAAGTGCAACTTTTGGATTGTTTAAAAGCTGATCGTATTTAGGGAATTTTTTATCTGTCTGCATCCAGATAGCATCATCAAAAACCAGACAGGTCATTGTGCTGGCCATTGGATAATCATTGTGACAGGTGGCCATTACCATATAACAGGTTTCGCCCAGTCTTTCAAAAAATTCATTTTTCTTTGTTTCAAAACTCATATTCATTTACCTCGTTTAATATGAATTTATTTTATCACTAACAAAAATGGTTGTAAATAGCGGTTGAGATTTTACACATATAATGATAAAATAAGGACAATAATTACATTGAAGGAGCATATTAATATGAAAAGAATTATCGGTCACCGTGGCTGGGCATCTCAGGCACCTGAAAACACAATCCACGGTTTTAAAAAATGTATGGAAGATGACAGAGTATGGGCTATTGAATGTGACGTGCATCTGACAAAGGATAAAAAAATTGTTGTTGCACACGATCCTAAACTGGGCAGAACCTGTAACGGTACAGGCTGGATAGCAGAACATACATATGAAGAACTGCTGCAGTATGACTTTGGCGGTTGGTTCGGCGAAGAATTCAAAGATACTAAAATTATGCTGTATTCTGACCTGCTGAAACTTATCGATGGTAAAAAAAGACTGGTATGTGAAATCAAATCTGAATTTGGTTTCAATAATGAAATAGTGCCATATATTCTGGAAGAAAGCAAAGGCGTACCAAAAGATATGCTGTGCTTTAAATCTTTTGACCACAGAATTATGAAAAAACTGGCTGATGCTGGCTGTGAATATGACCTGGGTCTGCTGTTTATGGACAAAGCATATGGCATTGTAGAAGAATGCAAAGCCTGTGGCTGTAACTTTATCTCTATGCTGTACTATAACTATGATCAGGAAATTTTTGATGAACTGAAAGAAGCAGGTATCGACTGCTATGCATGGACAGTTGACACTATCGAAAACGCTGATTTTATGTATAAATGCAACAACCACGAAGTAGCTATCATCACAAATAAACCACAGTTGTTCTTTGAATATTAATTATGATTTTTCTTACATCAAATGGACTGACAAGTGAAAAACTGAAGGAAGAGTTTATTGCTGCCATAGAAAATAAGGGCAAAAAATGTGCTGTTATCCCTACTGCTATGGAAAAAGACAAAGATCATCAACAATGGCTGGAAGAAACTAAGAATAAACTTTCTGAATATGGGCTGGACTGTGATTTTTTCTATTTTGGTCAGGACCAAAACGAAAAGTTATACAGCTATGATGTAGTTTATATATGCGGCGGCAATGTTTTTTATCTGATGCAGATGATAAAACAATGTTGTGCAGAAGATGTTCTGCGCAATATAGCAATGGAAAAGGTTGTGGTGGGTGTATCTGCCGGCAGTCTGATAATGCAGAAAGACCTGGAACTTATCCGCGACCTGATACCAATAATGAATAAGCGTGTAAAGTTAAAAAACTTAACAGCACTGGATATTACCAATAATATTGAGCATTTACCCCATAAAACCCGCTATATCGGCATAATTGATGCTTTCGAGAAGCGTGTAAAGACCTATGAACGCAAAGTTGGCCATAAAGTAATATGTCTGGAAGACGGACAGGGTATTATTATTGATGGTGACAGTCATAAAATTATTGAGTAAATATTGAAATAACTTTTCTATTATGCTATTATACTTTTACGGGGAATGAGGCTCTCCCCAGGTTAAAACCTGAACCGCTTTATCAAGCTGATGGCTTCTGCTTTAAAACAAGGCAGAACTGTCAGCTTTTGTTTTGCCGAAAAATAGGGAGGTTTCTATGTTAACATCTTTGGCTTTTATTTTTATCAGTGGTGCTGTTCTGGGCGCTGTTTTTGAAAAATTGCGTTTACCTAAAATTATAGGTATGCTGTTTGCAGGTGTACTAATAGGGCCATATATGCTGAATATTATAGACAGCTCAACACTGTCTATATCCGGTGACTTGAGAAAAATGGCACTTGTAATTATTATTATAAAAGCCGGTCTTTCTTTAAACATAAATGATTTCAAAATCATGGGGCGACCTGCCTTGCTTATGTCTTTCCTGCCTGCTGTTTCCGAAACATTGGCGTATACATTTATTGCTCCATTTATACTCGGTACATCTGTGCTGGATTCTGCAATTATAGGTGCTGTACTGTCCGCGGTTTCCCCTGCTGTTGTAGTTCCAAGAATGGTAAATCTTATGGAAAACAATATAGGTACAGACAAAAAAATACCACAGATGATTCTTGCAGGCGCATCTATGGATGATGTGTTTGTAATTGTTCTTTTCAGTACGCTGGTTAATATTGCTGCTGGAACAGCCACAGGATTGGGCCAGCTGATAAACGTACCGGTAGCTATTTTATCGGGCATTGTGGCAGGTATAATTACAGGGGCTGTGATTACATATTATTTTGAATACTGTTTTCAGAAAAAGAAACATATACGTAACAGTTCAAAAGTAATAATGATATTAAGCATTTCCTTTTTACTGCTTACTCTGGAAGAATGGCTGAAACCGATACTGGCATTTTCAGGATTGCTGTCAATAATGAGTATGTCTATGGTAATTGCAATGAAAGCAAATTCCGGTGTGGTAAACAGACTGAAAGCAAAATTTGGTAAACTGTGGCTGGCCGCTGAAATAATATTGTTTGTTCTGGTAGGTGCAGAAGTAAATATTGCATACACATTAAAATCCGGTTTTAATATTGTAATTATGGTTTTCCTTGCTTTAGCTATAAGAAGTATAGGTGTTGTTATATGTATGGCAGGTACACAACTCAATTTCAAAGAAAGACTTTTCTGTGTATTTGCATATCTGCCTAAAGCAACTGTACAGGCAGCCATTGGTTCCATTCCTCTGTCTATGGGATTAGGCTGTGGTGATATTGTGCTGTCATCTGCAGTTACAGGCATATTACTGACAGCTCCTCTGGGCGCATTTCTTATAGATAATTTCAAAAATAAATTGCTGAAATAAAATAAAGAGATTGGTTTTCACCAATCTCTTTTTATTATGCAAGATAAATTTTCATTGCTTCATACAGAAAATCTGCACAGCCTGGGGCAATTTTTTCATAGTATTCTTTGAATCTTTCGTCCTGTGTATACATTAAACACAGATTAAGATGTGCCTCTTTGGAATAAAAATTCCAGTAGTGACCCAGCCATTCTTTGTGCAATGCGCAGGCTTTCTGAGCTGTTTCTGACGCAGGATTGCCTTCTTCTACCGCAGCTTTCAGTGTTTTGTTCAGCCGTTCATTCAGTTCTTCAAGACTATTCCAGCTTTCCTGTGACATATCCAGTATCTTTTTGTTTGTGTCATCTACTGTTTTGTCACCATATTTTTTTCTGATTTCTTCGCCATATTTCTTTTCGTTTTCATTTACAATATTCTGTTTGAATGCTGCAAATTTTTCTTTGTCTGACATAGTTGTTTCTCCTTTCAATGACATTATAGTTTTGTTTACGCTGTCTATTAACCGGTTAATTTTAGCTTTTTGATTTTCAAGTTTTACAAGATGGCTTTCAAGGGCAGTTACTGGATTAAAATCATCTGAGTTCAATATATTTTTTATATCATCCAGTTCCATATCAAAACTGCGATAAAACATAATCTGTTGCAATCTATCCACTTGCCGTGAATCATAATATCGGTATCCGTTATCCCCTTTTTCTCGTGGTAACAGTAAACCTATCTCTTCATAGTATCGCAATGTGCGGCTGGAAACCCCTGCCAGTTTTGAAAGCTGTGAAATTGAATATTTCATAAAGTCACCTTTTAACATAAAAACCTGTATACATGTATTACAATTACAAGTATACAGGTTTACGTTACGTCAATGTCAAGACCTTTTTATATTAAAATGCTTTTTTGAAATCCTGGGATTTAACCTTTGTTATTTTGTTCATCAGTAATGTACCAGCTATAACACCAATATAAAGACCGGCCACATTATAAGCAAGTGTCAGTGTGCAAGGCAGAATATTTGCAGTATCAAATGTGATAATTGCTGTAAAAAACTTATGTAATGCACCACCCGGACAGCAGCTGTATATTGTAGGTGTAAGTATAACAAGGTAGCCTGTATCCTTCTGGCGATGAACGATTCCAACCAGGATACTGGATATAAATGCTGCTATTACTGAACCTGCAAAAATCCAACCATTAAGATTAAAATAATTGAAAGCAGTTGTACATACAAGCGCAATAGGAAAAATATATATCATACGCTGTAATTTTATATGACGTGACAGTGCAAGGAAGCAGCAGACACAGGCGCCAAAAAATGTATTCTGAATAAAGGTGGCTGTGTTGTTTGTCGGGAATGTGACAGCAGCCGAATCAACACCAGTAATCCATATTGTAAGCAATATACCTATTGTAAGGCAGAAAGATGACATAGCGCCAACAAAAGCCTTTGTTTTACCTGTTGGTGTAGGCCCTACAAATACACCGTCCATAAACATAGCGCCGGATGCAACCGGAAGAAATACACTTTTGATTATTGTGATTGCATTTGTAGAAGCAGGAAGAAGAAATCTGTCTACTGCCACAATAGTCATAGCCGCTGCAAAAACACCAATACCGCGGCACAGGTATTCTGGCAGTTTTATTTTCTGACAAAGAATAACACCTATGCCCAACACTACACCGCAAACGCCACAAATAAATATATCTTTTAAAGGAAGCAGATTTTTAGTTGCCCAGCAAAACGCAAACAAAAAATATATAATCAATAATGTATAATCATTATATTTAGTTTTGTCCATAACATACTCCGTATAAAATGCTACCTCTATATTAATGTTTATGTCATAATTTGTCAATTAACAAAAAGATAGATTTTAAACACATAATATGATATATTAATAAAAAAAGATTAAGGAATTTTAAATTGAAACAGATATATATTACCAAAAATGAAAAAAGTTTGTCTGCCTTTTTGCAGGACAGCTATCCGCTTTTAAAAACAGGTACACTGAACAAGTTTTTAAGAGCCAACAAAATAAAGGTAAACGGTAAGAAAGTGCCTCTAAACACTGCACTGAAAAAAGGTGATGTGATAAACCTTTATATCGAAGATACATATTTTGAAAAACCCAATAAAAACAATGCTTTTATATTTTCAAACAAAAATATAGAGATAATTTATGAAGATGATAATCTGCTGGTTGTAAACAAGCCTGCCGGTATCGCAGTAATTGATGATAACTGGCAGAATTATGACACTTTAATCAACAGGGTTAAAAATCATTATTTCTCAAACAGCACTGACTGTTCCCCTGCCCTGTGCCACAGACTTGATACAGGTACAAGTGGTCTGGTGATGTTGGCAAAGAATGATGAATTTTTGCAGTTTATGCTGGAAATGTTCAAAGAAAAGGAACTGGAAAAAGAATATGTGTGCGTGGTAAAAGGCATACCCCAAAAGAAAAGCGGGCTGTATAATGCCTACCTTACCAAAAATGCCAAAGATGCATATGTAACAGTAACACCAAAGGCTAAAAATAATCTGTCAAAGCCTATATCTACACATATTACTCTGATAGAAAGCTATGGGGATTATTCCCTGCTGAAAATTGGTCTTATCACCGGCAGGACACACCAGATTCGTGCCCACCTGGCATATCTGGATATGCCTATATTGGGTGACAGCCGATATGGTATAAACAATCTGAACCGACAGCTGAAAATGAAATACCAGGCGCTGTGCAGCAGAAAAATAAAGTTTGGTAAGATAGACGATAAAAGATACAGCTATCTGTCAGAAAAAGAATTTATCTGCCCTGACCCTTGGTTTGTGGATAGTTTTTATAAAAGAGAATTTAAATAAAAATATAGAGTGATGTATTTATCGCAGCTATTTTATGTTTATTTAATAAAACAAAGATTCTTCACTTCGTTCAGAATGACAGAATGGTAGCTCTGTGGGGATGAGATTCATCACTTCGACTCTGAATGACAACTACATATAACAAAACAAAAAATCCGACCTATTGCTCATAGGTCGGATTAATTTTATTTTTTATTAGTGCGCCTGACAAACAGTTACAAAACCGCTGTCGATTGTTGATTTTTTGTAGTAGCCAACCTGCTGGTCCGGGCAGTTTGCGTTTGCAATATTGCCTGTAATCGGACAGTAGTTGAACTGTTCAACACCTTTCGCCACTGCAAAGTTTTTCTTTGGCAGATTCTGCTGGCAGATGTTCATAACATTGCGCCATGCAGTTGTAGGTGCATGAGTACCATAGTTTACAGTAAGTGTGGCAGGATTATCGTAACCCATCCATACTGCTGTTGAATAATATGGTGTAACACCAATAAACCAGTGGTCTTTATCGTCTGTGGCTGTACCTGTTTTACCAACTGCATCCATATATTTAGGTGCAAGACCTGCGCCTGTACCATAAGTGAGAACATTTTTCATCATACGGTTCATAATATATGCTGTGTCTTCAGACAGAGCCTGTACAGATGTAACCTTTGTTTCAAGGATTACTTCGCCGTCACTGTCTTCAACAGTTGTGTAGCAGTATGGTTCAATGTATCTGCCTTCATTGCCGAAAATTGCATAAGCTGCTGCCATTTCCAGTGGTGAAATGCCTTCCGACAGACCGCCAAGTGCCAGCGGTGCCCAGTCTTTGTCTTTTTCGTGAAGTGAAGAAATGCCAACAGAGTTTACCAGGAAGTCGTAAGATGTTTCAACACCCATAAGCATAAGAGTTCTTACAGCGATTGTATTCCAGGATTTTGCCAGTGCATAACAAGCCGGTGTCAACCGCATTGTATATTCACCATTGTAGTTTCTTGGCCATTTTCTTTTGCCTTCTGGCTCATTCTTGTCTTCTATTTCCTGAATATAGTCATCAAAAAGAGCTGTTGAGAAATGAATATAGTCATATTCCAGGGCTGGTCCGTATGCACCGATAGGTTTCATTGTTGAACCTGTCTGACGCAGTGAGTCTACTGCACGATTGAGAACACGGTCTTCAGTTTTTTCACCGATACCGCCGACTACACCAACAATTCTGCCTTCGTAGTCAACTGAAACCATGGCAGCCTGTGGTGTCTGTGTAACAGATGTGCCGTCTTTCAGTTTATAGGTATTTTCTTTTGTTGGGAAAAGTGTTCTGCCTTTTGAATCCGGTTCGTTCAGCATTACCTGTTCCATAGCAGACTGAACAGTTGGGTCTACTGTTGAATAAATTTTAAGACCGTCTTCCTGTACCATTTTGGATGCTTCACTGCGTGAGATGGAATATTTTTCCATCAGGTCTTCAATAACCTGGTCGATAACCATATCAGTAAAGTAACTGTTTACAAAAGATTTGGAGCGGATTTCCTGATTAAGTACCAGTTCTTCTGCCAGTGCTGCTTCGTAATCTTCTGTGGAAATTTTACCCTGCTGATGCATAAAGTACAGAATGTCATTACGTCTTTCAATATTGTTTTCAGGGTAACTGTATGGATTGTATACTGATGGGTTTTTGGTAATGCCGGCGATAGATGCTGCCTCGGCAATGGTAAGTTCACTTACATCTTTACCGAAATAGTTGTTGGCACCTGCCTGCACACCTGCCCAGTTATGTGAAAGGCGGAGAGTGTTCAGATATGCTTCCAGAATTTCATCTTTTGAATACTGTTTTTCCAGTGAGAAGGCACGGTAGATTTCTCTCAGTTTTCTGAACGCACCTTCAATACCACTGCCGCTGTTATCCATTGTGATATTTTTTACCAGCTGCTGTGTAATTGTAGACGCACCACGTTTTGATGAGAACAGTTTGATAGGTGTGTATTCGTTGACCATAGCGGCAACTGTACCCACAATATCAACACCATGGTGTTCATAGAAGTCTTTGTCTTCAACTGCTATATATGCATCTATAACGTGCTGTGGAATATCTTCCAGGTCAACCCAGATACGGTTTTCACTACCATCCAGACGCTGATATTCTTCGTATTCACCTGTTTCAGCGTCCTGATAGTAGATAATACTTGTCAGTGAAAGCTGAAGGTTTGTAAGGTTAAGGTCTTTCGCATCATCCCGTGTAACATCTACAAGGTACATTGTAAGTACTACCAGCACTGCACTGCCCACCATTACGCCAAGACATATAAGATAACCCAAAACAACGGCAACGCGTTTCCACAGTGGTTTGTCGCTTTTTTTCTTTGGTTTTTTTGGCTGTTTTGGTTCCTGTGATTTATCAGCAGTTTTTGTAACTCTCTTTTTTGTTTCTGCTTTTTTTGCCACCGGCTTTTTTTCGCCGCCGGCAGAGGATTTATCGTAAATTTTAATAATAATCCCTCCTGTTCGTGATATGTATTATTTCTGTCAAACAGTCAACACTCTTAAAAGAGGTGCTATTTATGAAGAAAATATTTTTTGTTTTATGTACATTATTTTGTACAGCTTTAATCGCTGTAAGCATTTATACTATGAAAAACACTTATGTACAGCCTATTGACCAGCCTACTCATACAGCATATATAGTAAAGGAATACGGTGGTAAACTGGCGGTATTTAACCAAGGTGAAAACCGGCCTTTGGCTGTTTATGAGGTGTATGTCCATCTGTTGCCAGAAAATGATATAGAGCTTTTGCGAAAAGGTATACCGGTGGAAAACGATTATACCCTGCTGAAAACTCTGGAAAACTTTGGGCTGTAATGCATAGACTTACTCATAGTAACATTTATACAAACTATATTATACTTTTTTCGCTATAAAATTTCAACCTTAAATTAATAACAATTCAGTCACAATTTGAGCAGTTGAGATTAAATAGATATTTTTTTATCTATATTGCACATAATATATTCATTTAATTAATAAATAATTTACAGTTTATGCACTGACAGAATATTGCTCATATATCGAATATATGCTATAATTTAATGGATAATGGACATAGCAAAGGAGTGTATAATATGTTAGTTTTAGATTATCCTTTTGACTCTGCATATATTCTTCAGAAGAAGAAAAGTATTAAGAAAGAACTTTTGGCAAACAACAAATTCATCGACAAAAAAGTGGCTATTCTCAGTGGCAGCACAATCGGTGAAATTAAAAATATACTGGAACTGTTCCTGCTGAACTATGGCATCAAGTCAGAATTCAAAGTTGGCGGATACAACCGCTATTTTGAAGACCTGATGTTTGATGATGGCAGTCTGAAAGAATTTGGTCCTGATTTTATCTATATTCACACATCAAACAAAAATATTGAAAACCTGCCTGTTCCACAGGATTCAGCAGAAGAAGTACAGGCAAAACTGGAAAAAGAATTTGAAAGATACAAAACAGTTGTGGAAAAAGCACTATCCTTTGGCGCAGTTGTAATTGTAAACAACTTTGAAATGCCATTTTACCGTATGTACGGCAACAAAGATGCTGTGGCTGTACAGGGTGTGGTAAACTTTACAACACGTCTGAACCTGATGATAGCAGATTACATTGCCACAAAAGACAATGTTTATCTCAATGACATCAACTACCTGTCTTCCCTGGTTGGTCTGGACAACTGGCACAATCTGGAAAACTGGTACCTGTACAAATACGCACTGTCTGTTGACCAGATTCCACAGTTGGCTTTCAGTGTGGCAAAAATCATCAAATCTGCACTGGGTAAAAACAAAAAAAGTGTTGTGCTGGACCTGGACAATACACTGTGGGGCGGCATTATCGGTGATGACGGTGTGGAAGGTATTGCCATCGGCAATGAACAGCCTGCAGGTATGAGTTATACTGAATTCCAGAGCTATCTGAAAAAACTTACAGGTCTTGGCATTATGCTGAACGTTTGTTCCAAAAACGAAGAAGCTATTGCAAAACAGGGCTTTACAGACAGAAAAGAAGCACCACTGTCAGTGGATGACTTTATCTGTTTCAAAGCTAACTGGGAGCCAAAATCAATCAACATTGCAAATATCGCTAAAGAAATCAATATCGGCGAAGACAGCCTGGTGTTTATTGATGACAACCCTGCAGAAAGGGAAATTGTACGTCAGTCACTGCCAACAGTAACTGTACCTGAAGTAAAATCTCCTGAAGATTACATAAAAGCAATCGACAGAGCTGGTTTCTTTGAAATCACATCCTTTACAAAAGATGATGCAAAGAGAAACGAAATGTACAAACAGAATGCACAGAGAGCTGCTGCTGAAAGCAGTTTCACTGATTACACTGACTACCTGCTGTCACTGAATATGACAGGCGAAATCGGTGCATTCTCCACAGCGCACTGTGAAAGAATCACACAGCTTATCAACAAGACAAACCAGTTCAACTTTACAACACGCAGATATGCACAGAGCGAAGTTGAATCAATTATTGAAGATAAGAAAAACTATATTTCTGCATATGCAAAACTGGTGGACAAGTTTGGTGATAACGGTATTACAGCCTGCTTTATCGCATCAGTTGAAGGCACAAATGCAAACATTGACCTGTGGGTAATGAGCTGCCGTGTGTTCAAACGCCACTTTGAATATGCAATGCTGGACTATGTAGTAGGTATGTGTAAAGAAATGGGCGTGAAAACAATCACTGCCAGCTGGCTGAGAACAGCAAAAAATGTAATTATCAAAGACTTCTATGAATCAGTAGGTTTCGAACTGACTCTTGACACAGAAGACGAAAAACGTTATATTTTCAATATTCCTGATGATTACGAAGTTAAAAACAAAGTTATTGAAATGGAAATTGTATAAGGAGATATAAATTATGAACAGAACAGAAATTATGGCAAAACTGAACGAAATCTTCTGTGATGTATTTGATGATGAAGACATCGTTCTGACAGATGCAACAAACTCTGACGACATTGAAGACTGGGACAGCCTGGAACAGATTAACCTGCTGGTTGCTATCGAAAAACAGTTCAGCATCAAATTCTCTCTGGCAGATGTTGCAGACCTGGAAAATGTAGGTTCAATGGTTGACCTGATTGAAAAAATGATTGGCTAATTTTAAAATTCAAACTAAAGGCACTGCATTTGCAGTGCCTTATATTCTAAAAACAGCATGCATATAAAAATGCACTGTGTAATAATAAACCGGAAAATACATACATCATGACATTTAAACTAAAAAACTTTCTTTCAAAATCCGCATATGTGATTTATATCGTTTTGTTCGGATATATTTTTTATATAACAGCTTTCAGAAATTCTGCATTTGAATACAATAACGCCATTTTATTTTCCAATATCTTTAAAATTTCAGCATTTCTTGCAGTATTTCTGCTTATTTACAGCAAATGCAATAAAATATTGTATAAGTACAGATATCTTTTGCTGGGCATAGCTGTTTTATGGATATTCTATGTACAGCTGTCTATAAGCAGTCAGATGATTCCCCGTGTTGTGGACGACCTGGCAAATGTACAGAGAGGTGCTATTCTTTATGTAACAGGTGAAAACCCGGAAGAACTGGCATACTATGCCAAATATTATCATAAATACCCTAACCAGGTGGGAATTTTTCTGATACAGCAGTTGTTGTTTAAAATTGCAGCTTCTTTTGGCTACACAGATTTTTTCACTGTTGCCTGTATATTCGGCCATATACTGTTTGCTGTTATGATAATTGCATCCTTTATCTATCTTGATGAAAACATCAGTGGTCACCGGGCTATTTTCTTTCTTGTAATGCTGTGTCTGTTTCCACCGGTTTATTTTCAAAGCAGTATTTCTTATACTGATACTTATTCCATATGGTCTATCCCATGCCTTCTGTTATTTATCAGCAGAGGTATGAAAGCTGACAAGATATGGAAAAAACTTATTTATGCTTTTTTATCCGGTATCATAGCCGGGGTGGCCATACAGATAAAGACAACAGCTGTGTTTGTTGTAATCGCATTTTTTATTCATATGGTTGTCAACTCACCAAAAATAAGAAATATTTCTTTTTTTGCGGTACTGATATGTTGTCTTTTGATAGTAAACACCGCTTTCAGCAAATGGGGTTACAGCACCGTTATGGATCCCGAAAGAAGCGATGAAGCACTGCCTGTAACCCATTGGATTATGATGGGGCTGCAGGGTGATGGGGCATACAGCTATAATGATGAATTCAAAATTTCATTGTCGGTACCTCCGCAAGAAAGAAAAGCACTTATTGCCCAAGTTATAAAAGAACGAGTATCCGCTATGGACAGTGATGATTTCCTACAGCTGATATACCGTAAAAGTTGCCGCACTTTTGGTTCTGCAGAGGGTGCAATAAGTAATATGTACCGATATGACAATGAAACAAGTGAAATATCCGGCATCTATGAATACACCTTGGCTGATGGCAAACAATTTTCTAAAATTAATGATATCTCCCAATCTGTATATCTGCTGATTATTGCTGTGGGTATTATCGGTGCAATTATAATCGTATTCCGAAAGGAATTTATGCTGTCTGCTTTTGTACCACATATCTCCCTTATCGGGTTCTGGATGTTTATGATGATCTGGGAATCCAACCACAGACAGATGGTAAACCAGTGGAGCCTGTTTTTTATAGTGGCTGCAATAGGTTTATATTCTCTCTGGTCAGTAATATCTGAACTTTTCCAGAAAAAAGCTAAAGAAACTGAATTATCAACAGTTAAATAATAGAACAAAAAAGGGATGGTCAATTACCATCCCTTTTTATTTTAAAATTCTTTCATTTCAAGGAAAACCATATCATTGTTGGTAGCCACACCACCATAGAAACAGTTTGTGTATCTCCCCTCTTTTACCCAGTGGTTTGTTACCATTTTTGATGTAAAAGGCATATCCAGAGTGAGTATTTCTTCGATATCAAACCATTTCAGCTGGCCTTCATTTGATGTGTTGATTACGCTGTCATCTTTAAGCTGTGCAAAGAAATAGTAGTTCTGGCGCAATTCTTCGGGTTTGTTATAAATGGTGAGATAGCGCAGTTCTATTTTTTCCAGCATATCATCTGTTATCCCCAGTTCTTCCCTTAATTCACGGATTGCGCAGGCAAAAGCGTCATTAAGCTCGCTGGGTTCAAAATGGCCGCCAGCAGAGCCTATCCATTTGTTATTTACCACTCTGGAGCCTTGGCGGTACAGCAGTAAAATTCTGTCTTTATATGTTAAATACACACTGGTCATATTGCGCAGTCTGCCTATTGGGTTCATAACATATCTCCCTTTATTTTTATTATAATTATTATATACCTTAAAATAAATTTTGTAAAATCTCTTGACAATATATATATATATATAATTTTTATGGTAATTTTATTTCATTTGCACAAGGAGGTTTTAAAATGAAAAAATTATTGGCTTTTATACTGGCTGCAATAATGGCATTTTCAATGGTTGCCTGTGGCGGTGGTGAAACAAACGAAGGCGGCGAAGTAAGCGGTGAAGGCACAACCGACAGCCAGCCTGTTGGTGAAGTGGAAAGCAAATTCGATTTCAAAAAACTGACAAGCTATGGTTTGCCTGAACCTGAATTTGCATATTCATATCAATTCTATTCAGAAACAATGCAGGGTATGGGCGAAGATGGCGAACCAATCCTGCGCCCTAAATATACATTTAAAATAGATACTGACCGCACCGGTGCACACGAATATATGGGCCGGGTTAAAAATGCCGGCTGGGCAGGAGATATTCCATATCTGGCACAGGAAAAAGGCGGTGCATTCTGGTTTGTATCCGAAAATGAAAATTATAAAATAAACATCACCTGGAATGATGACACAGAATCCGGTGATATAACTGTTATTGATATGACCAATTTCTGTGTATGGGATGGCGCTCAGAGTATTTATATTATTGAAGGAACAGCAGATTTCAATAATTACGCACCTTACGGAAATGCATAATAAAACAAAAGGAGAGTTCCGCACTCTCCTTTTACTTTTTTACATAAAGCAATACACTTGTTTACAATTATTAAATGTGTTATACTAATTTATTAGAATAAGTATTTAAAGAGGTAATTATGAACAGTTATAAATTCAGCGATTTGTCAGTGGGTATGAGCGAAAGCTTTACAGTGACAATCATAGAAGAAATGATGGATAAATTTATAGATATTACAGGAGATGTAAGCCCTATTCACGTGAGTGCTGACTATGCAAAAGAACATGGTTTTGCCACAAGAGTATGCCACGGTATGTTGTTTGGCAGTATGTTTTCCACTATGGCAGGTGTTTATTTGCCTGGTGAACACTGCCTGCTGCACAGTGTGGAAACAAAGTTTTCCCTGCCTGTATACCCTGGCGATGTGCTGACAGTTACAGGTAAAATCAGCGAAATCAACGATACATTCAAAACTGTATTTGTAAAAGGCACAATTACAAATCAGAACGGCAAAAAAGTATGCAAAGCAAATATTCAGCTGGGGGTAAGAGAATGAGCGTATATCTGATTACTGGTGCAACAAGCGACCTGGGTTATGAATTGATTAAAACTGTGGCAAAAGATGGCGATAAATTTCTTTTGCAGGGTTTTGGTGATGACAGTAAACTGAAAGATTTTTGCGAAGAAAACAAAATAGATTACACTTATTACGATGTAAACCTGTCTGATAATGCGGCAACTGATAAATTTGTGGAAGACATCAAGGCCACAGGCCTGACACCGACACATTTTGTTCATCTGCCTGCCCTGCGTGTTGTAAACACAAAATTCAAAAGTTTTGATGAAGAAAGATTCCTGGCTGACATAAATGTACAGGTGATGAGCGCCGTAAAAATCTGTAAACTGATTATGCCAAAAATGGCAAAGGTTAAATATGGCAGAGTACTGTTTATGGCTACCAGCTATGTGCTGGCAAATCCACCTAAAAACACAGGTGCTTACATTATGGCAAAAAATGCCATTGTTGGTCTGATGAAAAGCCTGGCAGCCGATTATGTTTCCAACGGCATTACAGTAAACAGTGTAAGCCCAAGTATGATTGAAACAAAATTCCTGGCAGAAACCAGCCATCTTATTGTGGAAGCTGCTGCCAACGACCACCCTATGAAACGCAATGCCCAGGTAAATGACGTTGTACCTGCCATGGCATTTCTTTTAAGCGATGAAGCAAGATTTATCACAGGTGTAAACCTGCCTATTACAGGAGGTAGTGTAATTGAGTAACAATATCAGACGTGTACCGCTGGCAGAAAAAGAACTGATTGTAAATTTTCTTAATGAAAACTGGGGTTCAAAACATCCATTGGTGAATAATCAGCAGCTGTTTGAATATTATTTCCTTGATGGAGATATGACAAACTTTTATGTTTCCGAAGATGAAAAAGGTGTGGCTGCACTGTGCGGATACATCAACTGCAGCAATGAAGAAAAACCTGACATCTGGGTTTCCATCTGGTGCGCAAGAAAAGGTAAAAACGGCCAGGGTCTGGCACTGATGGGTGCAATGAAAGAAATGACAGGCGCCCAGGTAATGAGCTGTAATAACATACGTGAAAACACTATGCCTTTCTACACTTTCCTGGGTTATCACCCGGATAAAATGAATCACTACTACCGCCTGGCTGACAGAAGTGAATACAAAATGGCTGTGGTAAATGAAAAAATAATTCCTGAAAATGTGAAAAAAGAAGGTGTATGGCTGGAAGAAATGGCGGACATTGCACAGGTGGAAAACACATTTGTTATCCCTGCACACTGCCGCCCACGCAAAGACTACTGGTATATTGATAAAAGATATTTCAAATATCCACATTATGAATATAAAGTATTTGCTGTCCACAATGGTGAAACAGTACCGGCACTTGTAGTTTTCAGGGTTAATGAAAGCGATGAAGGCTATGTACTGCGACTGGTTGACTATATTGGTGATAAAGCAGACTTTGGTCTGCTGTCCGGTTTCGTGGATGAACTGATGCATAAATACGACTGCGAATACTGTGATATGTACAGCTGGGGTGTAAATGGCGAAGATGCAGGCTTTGTACTGCGTGTAGCAGATGAAAACATTATTCCAAACTATCTGAACACACTGCTGCAGAAAAATATAGATTATTTCTTCTTTACATCTGATACTGAAAACTTTATGATGTTTAAAGCTGACGGTGACCAGGACAGAAAGAATCTGGGATAATATAACATATATGCTAAAAGGGACGATGGTTACATCGTCCCCTTTTTTATAATTTATAAAAATATATAAGAGCCGCTGATATTTCAACGGCTCTTTATCATTATCACTGTTTTTAGTGGGCTTTTATAAATGTTCTCTATATGCTTTTGCGGTGCTTTTTTGTTGTCGACATATAACTTTCTTTACAATTATACAT
This sequence comes from Oscillospiraceae bacterium, assembly GCA_017560985.1. Lineage (GTDB taxonomy): Bacteria > Bacillota > Clostridia > Oscillospirales > Ruminococcaceae > RGIG3102. The sequence goes on along the minus strand of JAFZDX010000085.1, from coordinate 7,046 downwards.
CTTGGTTTTGTTTTATTACTTTTCTATATCCATTACACATATCTTTAAACAATCGGTAGTGATCCTGTCACTTTTCGATACGACAATATTTCTTACCTTCTTTACGATATTACTTTATTGTGATTGTTTCTTTTCATCGATATGCTTCGTTTTAACTAAGCATCCTGCATTTTGTAAGCACAGAACATCTTGCAGAAAATTTCAGATTAATTTCTATTTTTCGTATATTTTTTAATATCCTCATATCCTTTCTGATTTCTGATACCCTGTGTATCTTCATTTCATTTTATGATACTTTTCGAATATTTCTTAATATCACATAGTTTCATCTGATTTTTGTTTTAATGTCTTTTATATGACTTTCTTTACAATCATATTTTCTTTGGCATTTTTTGTTTTTATTTTCTGCTCTTGCCAGGAACAGCATTCACTTAATGTGCCATCGGCCCCACATCCTTTTCTTGACTATATATTACCATACCCTACATATTATGTCAACTGTTAAAAATTTATTTAATTAAGAATTAATATATTTTACTTGTTATTATTAATAATCAGATAAATAAATAGCATATATTTCTTTTTTTATTAAGTGTTTTTAATTTCAACAGTTTATATACGTAACTAATTTAATTAAAATATATTAAATTTTTCTTAATTTTATTAAATAGCAAAAAAGTACCATTCCAGCAAAGAAATGGTACTTTTTGATTATTTGTTGTGTTTATATTCGATATATTCGTCGTAGGTCATCAGTTTATCTACAATTTTACCATCAGGCATAATTTCAATAATTCTGTTGGCGATAGTCTGAATAAACTGGTGGTCGTGGCTGGCAAAAAGCACAGTGCCTTTAAAGTCAACAAGACCGTTGTTAACAGCTGTGATAGATTCCAGGTCCAGATGGTTTGTTGGCTGGTCCAGCATAATAACGTTTGCTTCTTTCATCATCATACGGGACAGCATACATCTTACCTTTTCACCACCGGAAAGAACGTTCACCTTTTTGAAAACATCATCACCGGAGAACAGCATACGACCGAGGAAGCCACGGAGATAGCTGTCTGTCTGGTCTTTTGAATACTGACGCAGCCAGTCGATAATGCTGTCATCAATGCCTTCAAAGAATGCAATGTTGTCTTTTGGGAAATAACTGCGTGAAGTAGAAACACCCCATTTGATATAGCCTGAATCTGGTTCCATTTCGCCGTTAAGAATTTTAAACAGCGCTGTCTGGCCTGCTTCATTATCACCAACCAGTGCAATTTTATCCAGACGGTTGATGTAGAAAGAAACATTATCCAGAACTTTGATGCCGTCGATTGTTTTAGACAGTTCTTTTACTTCAAGAACATCTTTACCTACTTCCCTGTCCTGTACAAAACCAACGAAAGGATATTTACGGCTGGATGCTGGCATTTCTTCCAGTTGGATATTATCAAGAATTTTCTTTCTTGATGTAGCCTGTTTTGATTTGGATTTGTTTGCAGAGAAACGGCGGATAAATTCTTCCAGCTGTTTGATTTTTTCTTCTTTTTTCTTGTTCTGGTTACGGATAAGCTGGTTCATCAGCTGACTGGATTCGTACCAGAAATCGTAGTTACCAGCATACATTTTAACTTTATTGTAGTCGATATCAACTGTGTGTGTACATACAGCATTGAGGAAGTGTCTGTCGTGGGAAACAACCAGAACTGTACCTGGGAATTCGATAATGAATTCTTCCAGCCAGGCAATAGCGTCAATGTCCAGGTCGTTGGTAGGTTCGTCCAGCAGGATAATGCTTGGTTTACCAAACAGAGCTTTTGCCAGCAGAACTTTAACTTTATCTCTACCTTTCAGATTTTTCATCTGCATATAGTGATATTCTTTATCCACACCCAGGCCGTTCAGCAACTGCAGAACTTCTGTTTCAGCTTCCCAGCCGTCCAGTTCAGCAAATTCGCCTTCCAGCTGTGCTGCACGTTCACCATCTTCTTCTGAAAAATCAGGTTTTGCATAAAGTTCGTCTTTTTCTTTCATAATTTCATACAGTCTTGGGTTACCCATAATAACTGTTTCCATTACAAAATATTCGTCAAACTTGAAGTGGTCCTGTTCCAGAACTGACATACGGGCGTTTTTATCAAGGAAAATTTCGCCTTTGGTTGGTTCTCTCAGACCGGAAATAAATTTAAGCAAAGTACTTTTACCAGCGCCGTTTGCACCGATGATGCCATAGCAGTTGCCCTGTGTAAAAGTAAGGTTAACATCTTTGAATAAGGTTTGCCCATCAAATTCGTGGGTTAAATCTTTAACTGTAAGCATTTATTACTCTCTTTCTTTAAAACTGATAATAAAAATTGCGTAACTATATAATGATACCATATAAAATATTATTTCACAATAGATTATACAGTATAATTTAAATCCTGTGCTTTTTCCTGAATATCCTTGAAAATTCTTTTTATTTTAGAAAGGGCGGTTTCCAGTTCCTGGTCAGAATCAGGTCCACAGGTGGAAACACGAAGATAATATCTACCTCCGGAGTCACCGGTGAGAAATCTTTCACTGCCGTAAACTTTTATACCTGCATTAAGTGCAATGGATTCAAAAACAATGCTACTGATACCTTTGGGCAGTTCAAGCCATTGGTAATATGAATTTATATTTGTAACCGGAAAATATTTTCCATATATTCTGTTTCTGTGTTTTGTGCGGTTTATATGCTCTTTTACAGACCGCTGATATATGTTTCCCAAAATCGCATTTGCTGCAATCTGTGCATAAAACCAGTCAACTGTAAGATTGCAGTTGTAGTTTGCCTGTTCCAGACGTGAACGGAATTTGGAGTCAAAACAGATAAACCCTGTTTTTATTCCCGGGCAAATAGCCCTGTTCAGCTCTGTCAGATAGATGCCATTCTGCCTTATCATATTGAAGATAGGTTCAGGTTTGTTTTCCAACAGAAATGCATAACAATCATCCTCTATAAGAATAAGATTGTACTGATTTATAAGATTTGCTATGTCTTTTCGCCTTGCTGACGGCATACATATGGCCTGTGGGTTAGAGCAGGATGGCGACAAATAAATTCCCTTTATATTATTTGTGTTAAGTGTTTTTTTCAATTCTGCTACATTCATACCATTTTCGTCACTATTAACAGGCAGCAGAACAATGTGCAGCATATTGGCGAGGGATAAAAAGTTTGGGTAAGTGTACTGGTCCACCACTATTTTATCACCTGCTTCAAAAAGGCCTGCAAGAATGAGTATAAGAGAATTCTGGCTGCCACTGGTGATAAGTATTTCGTTATCCTGTCTTAGACCGAATAGATTCAGCCATTCCCTGGCGGCATTTAACTGATAAGGTGAAGAAAATGGCTCTGCCATTCGCATATAATCTTCAAAATTGCTATGAGATGAAATCTCATTTACTATCTGCACAAACTTTTCTGTATTTGGTACAGGTGACACAGTTTTACCAAGATTTATAACTGTATTTTCAGATACTTTTTCTACTATTGATTTAAAGGAGTTTATGGTGCTGTTTACAAAAGTACCCTTGCCTGTTACCGCATAGATAAGACCTTTCTTTTCACAGGTGGTATAAGCTCTGGTAACTGTGTTCAGGCTGACATCAAGAAAATCAGCCAGTTCTCGCTGTGGTGGCAATTTTGTGCCCATAGCAAGTACGCCGCTGTGTATGTCTTCTTCCATCCGTTGTGCAATGGAAATATACAGCGGGGCTTTGAGTCTGGTTCTATCTGGTGCCCAAGTAAGTATATAGTTTTCAAATGAATTTACAGGCATAGCAATCCCCTTTTGTAAACATTGTATTGATTACAATTTTAACATTGAATTGATTGTATTACAATATTATAATATAATCAGAAATGTATTCAATACAATTTAACGGAGGAATTATTATGTCATACTCACCAAAACTGACATCAAATTTTAACGATACCAAAAACAGAAGCAATATCGTTTCCTGTTCTGGTATGTGTTCATTCTGTACAGAAGACTGCCTGGGTACCTGTGAACTGGGTCTTGCCGCTGTAAGAGGCAGCCAGACAGTTTACCCAACAAACACAGGCTCAAACCAGGTTGCCAGTGAAAAGGACTATCCTATTGATTATTCACATTTCAATATCAATGGTCACTGCTTCGGCACACACGGCGTAAGACCAAACTATGAAGACGCTACAATCTACAACGTAAAACTGGAACGCAGATATGGCCGTGACAACGAAGTAAAAATTGCACTGCCATTTATGCTGCCAGCAGTTATCAAACTGAACTGGAAAGACTACTTTGCAGGTGCTGCAATGGCGGGTGTATGTGCTGTTATCGGTGAAGGTTGCCCAAGTAAAGACCCTAATCTGGAATACACAGACGGCAAAATCACAAAATTTGAAATGCTGGGCGAAATGTTTGATGCATTCAATAAATATTACCGCGGTTATGGCCAGATTATCCTGCAGTGTAACGTGGAAGATGATATGCAGGGTCTGCCTGAATATGCTATTAAAAATCACGGCTGTCAGGCTATCGAATTCAAATTCGGCCAGTCTGCAAAAGGTGTGCAGCCTGCAAGAATCTGCAAAGGCGGCTATGAAGAAGCACTGAAAAAACAGGCCAGCGGTCTGATTGTAAGACCTGACCCATCCACACCAGAAATGAAAAAGAAATTTGAAGAAGGCTGCTGCCCTAACTTCTACGCATATGACAGACTGCCACTGTGGGATACCAAATTTATGGTGAAACGTGTTAAGGAACTGAAAGAAATGGGACTGAAAAACGTTTACTTCAAAATGGCCGGTTACGACCCTAAAGACCTGGAAACTGTTCTGCGTATTGCATCTATGGCTGGTGTAGATATGGTTACATTTGACGGTGCAGGCGGCGGCAGTGGTTACAGCCCTAACAAAATGATGAACGAATGGGCATATCCAACTGTATGTATGGAAGTAGCAGTTGCAGACATCGTGAACAAACTGGAAGACGAAGGTCTGGAAATGCCTGCTATCACAATTACAGGCGGTATTGCAACTGAAGACCAGGCATATAAAGCTATCGCACTGGGTGATGGTCACGTGACAGCAATCGGTCTGTGCCGTGCATCTATGGCTGCAGCTATGAGCGGTAAAAAAATCGGCGATATGATCAAAGCCGGTGATGTGCCTGCAAGATACAAACAGTACGGCAGTACAGTACAGGAAATCTTTGCTGACCTGGCTGACCTGAGATACATCTATGGTAAAGAAGCAGACAACTTCCCTACTGGCGCAGTTGGTGTATTCTCTTATCTGAATAAAATGGCTTTCGGTCTGCAGCATTTTGCAGCATTGAACAGAAAATTTGATATCGAACTGGCTGATTCTTCTGACCTTATCCCTCTGACAAGAGATGCAAGAGATCTGCTGAACGGCGAATGGTTTGATTTTTAATTGATTTTTACAATAAAAAATGAGAGTGTGAAAACACTCTCATTTTTGTTTTTTAAAATTCCTGCCCGTAAATCTGCTGTGCCCAGGACTGGTTGTTATTAAGTTCAAGATAGTTTTTAAAATATTCTTTTTCCATTAGAGTAAGATTACAGAGAACTGCTGTATCTTCTGATTCAATAGAATATACCGCCATAAAGTAGATGCCTTCATGGACCGTATACCAGTACCCCATATCGCTTTCTGTAATAAAATTAAGATTTTTATAATCGTCTATCAGCAATGCAGCCAGGCTGTCTGTATCTTTAAACTGGCCATATACTGCACATACAGTTTTTACAGCACTATCCATATAATCGCCACCGGCAAAAAAATCGCCTATAATTGACCAGGAAGCCAGATCTACACAAGCACCATTATTGCCTGTAACTGTTGAAAAACTGCCCATAGGACTGTTGGTAAAATTATCTTTCAGGTTATAGTATTCGGCAGTTATTCCCTGCACATCATTGACAACATCTATTTTCTCTGCTGTCACAGGAAATTTACTGTCTGAAATAATCTGATTTATTGTATCTTCACCCAATGGCAGATTGTTGGCTTTTGGTGTAGATGAGCAGGCAGTTGTAAACACCATAATGACTGTAATAGCTAATGCAATAACTTTTTTCATTTTATCTCCTAAAAAATATCATATATTTCTTCGCTTACATCAGGTTTTCGACCTTTGGTAAGTATTTCTATTTCGTTTACCAGATTTTCCTGGGTACCGCTGATCATACGCACTTTTACAAACACTTTATCTGTATACTGTGTATCCATAACCTTTGCACCATTGTTCTGGCATATGTTCATCAGTTTATCATACAGCGGATAGTCTATTTCTATAGACAGGTCAACACACAGACTGTAAGACAGTATTTCCGCTGATGCCACTGCAGCCTGAGCAGCCTGGGTATACGCACGTACAAGACCGCCTGTGCCCAGCAAAGTACCGCCAAAATAGCGGACAACAACAATAATTACATCTTCCAGACCGGAATGGCGCAACACTTCCAGTATAGGCATACCTGCTGTTTTCTGTGGTTCGCCGTCATCAGACTGTCTTTCTATTTTTTCATCTTTAATAATATATGCATAGCAAGCATGGCGTGCATCATAGTGTTTTTTTCTTATTGATGCAAGAAAAGCCTGGGCATCTGCTTCGGTTTTTGCGTGGGAAATATAGCCGATAAATTCGCTTTTCTTTTCATATATTGTATCGTGGCTTGGGGCGCCTATGGTTTTGTAGTCTGCCATAAAGTCTCCTTGAAAATATAATTAACGGGACGATGTAGGCATGGCGGCAAAGCCGTCAGCCCAGATAGGGAGACACGTTTGCTTAGCAAATGTGCGTCCCTTACAAACACATTGTACTGGCTATATTCTATCAAAAAAAACAGGGCGGTACAAGTACCGCCCATAAGTTTTGCAATTATAATTAGTCAACAATACCAAATTTCTTTTTGAATCTGTCAACACGACCGCCTGCATCTACCATTTTCTGTTTACCTGTGTAGAATGGGTGGCATTTTGAACATACGTCAACAGAGATGTTTTTCTTTGTTGATCTTGT